>JACKBR010000023.1 GCA_020634495.1 Ardenticatenaceae bacterium
TTTGACCAAATCCACTTTTTCTATGCCCTGCTGTGCCAAAAAAGTGTCAATTGGGGTGGTGCGCACGGTGAAGGTTTGGGCCATAAACGTTTGGCCAATGCGGGGGGCAATGTCGGTTTGTTGGGTTTGTGACTTTTGCAGGGCAACCATGCTTTCGTCGTAGTGCAGGGAGCCACTGGCAGACATCATGAGGTAGTCGTGTAATTCGGCTGTTCCTTCTTTTTCGGCCAGGGCCAGCTGAACGGCCGTTACCTGCGGCGTTCGTTTCACATTGTGTTGCAAAGTGGCAAAAGTGCGTGGATGGGGTTCAAAGGCGAAGATACGGCCGTTTTTCCCCAGCTTCTTCGCGTAGCGACGCGAATAGTAACCCACATGCGCCCCAATGTCCAACATCGTCATGCCAGGCGCAGCCAGCCGATCCAGCTGGGTAATCGTCTCTAACTCGTGCCGGTTTGTTAGCAGCTCCAGACGAAACCAAAAGGGATCGTCTGGCATGGTGCGAAAACCGCTGCTCTTTTCCAAAATAGGGATAGCGCCGTGAGTCATTAGCCAATGCGTTGCGGCATGGGCTGAACGAAACCGTTTAATTGTTTTGCGATAAAGTCGAAGACTCAAATTTGAGATGCTCATGCCTCACTTTTACCAGAAAATAGTTTTGAGAGCGAATTTTCTAGTAAATTCAAAGAAAAGCATCAACTGCTGGACAAAGGTAATAAAAGAGGGATAATTTGAATCCTATTTCAAAATTCCATGTGTGCCAGGTTCCTGTGTTACAGAGTGGAAATAATTTACGGAAACCGTGAACAGTTTAGAGCAGTAATTTGGTTCAGACGGTTTCGTTCAGGAGAACAAGACTTTGTCTAAGAAAATCTATGTAGGAAACTTGTCGTTTCAGGCGACAGAAGATGACGTTCGTAATATGTTCGAGGCACATGGCACTGTGGAATCCATTGCAATGATCAACGATCGGGACACGGGCCGCTTTCGGGGCTTTTGCTTTGTAGAAATGCCCGACAGCGAAGCGTTAGCTGCTATTGAGGCTTTGGATGGGTATGAGCACGACGGTCGCGCCCTGCGCGTGAACGAAGCTCGGCCCCGTGAAGAGCGTGGCGGCGGCTTCCGCGGTGGCGGCGGCAACCGTGGCGGTGGCAATCGCGGCGGTGGCAACCGTGGCGGCGGTAATCGTGGCGGTGGCGGCGGCAATCGTCGTGATGATTATGGCGGCGGCGGTCGCGGCTGGGGATAATCCCACCCAATTCTAAAGTTAGCTGATTCAAAAAGTGGCCAGATTTTTGTCTGGCCACTTTTTTTTTGCTGCCAGGTAATTTTGCCTGCGATCAGTTTAGAATGATCGTCGGTTCAGTCTGGGATGAAATATTGATCATTTTTAGTAGAACTTGCGCCAATTTTTAGGTTAACCAGTTGTGTGGATTTCTCCTTTTAAATCTCTACTATTGAGTACAAGAAATTGTTCAACAACTTGTCACACAATCGTTTAGGAGAGAATATGAGAAATGTTTTACGCCCCTTGGTTATGATGTTGGCTGTTTTGCTTTTTTTGGCTGCCTGCGGTGCAGAATCCAGCGAAACAGATGCAGACACGGCCGAAAATGAAACGGCCGTTACCAACAATCAGCCCGCCGGTGAGTCCGAAATTGAATCATTAAAAGTAGAGGTCGTTGGCACTTACGCAGACATTGTGTACGCCAATTATGTGGATGCTTATGATACGGCCGTAATCCTGCAAACCGCCCTCCAAGAATTTGTAGCCAGCCCCAGCGATGCCACCCACCAAGCTGCCAAAGAAGCCTGGCTGGCCGCTCGTGAGCCCTATGGCCAGACCGAAGTGTACCGCTTTTATGGCGGCCCCATCGATGATGAAAATGGCCCCGAAGGCTTGATCAACGCCTGGCCACTGGACGAATCCTACGTCGATTATGTTGAAGGCGCGCCAGAAGCAGGCATCATCAATAACCAGGCAGACTACCCAGCGATTGACGCCGACCTGCTAGAATCGCTCAACGAGGCAGGCGCGGAGGAAAATATCAGCACCGGCTACCATGCCATAGAATTTTTGCTCTGGGGCCAGGATATGAACGCCGACGGCAGCGGTGACCGCAGCTACACGGATTACACCGAGGCGCTAAACGCAGACCGGCGCGGCCAATATTTGTTGACCGCCGCAGATTTGCTGGTGGGGCACTTAGCTGACCTGGTTGCTGCCTGGGAGCCAAATGCGGCCGACAATTATCGCGCAGCATTTTTAGCCCAACCTGCCGATGACGCTATCCAAAAAATGTTGACTGGGATGGGTGTGTTGAGCAAATCGGAGCTGGCGGGGGAGCGCATCTTTGTGGCCTACGACAACCAGGATCAGGAAGACGAGCATTCTTGTTTTAGCGACAATACCCATCGAGACATCATCAACAACGCGCAAGGGATTGTGAATGTGTACACGGGCAGCTACACGCGGGTGGACGGCACGACAGTGAGCGGAGCTTCGCTGGCTGATTTGGTTGCGGCGCTGGATACGGCCGTTGCCACCGACATGGACGCCCTAGTCGAAGCCGCTTTAGCCAGTACCCAATCCATTTATGTGCCGTTCGACCAGGCCATTGTGCTGGCAGAGCATCGCCCAACTGTCCTGGAATCGGTAAACGCCCTGCAAGACCAGGGAGACAAAGTAGCAGAAGTGGCCAGCCTGCTGGGCCTGGCCATCAATACAGACCTGCCTGAGTAAAGTTACCTACCCGACCCTAAGGGTTTGCTGGTTGCATGGCTAAACACCTGACCGCGATAACCCTTAGGGTCTATTTTTCTGGAGCAAATCATGGCAAAATCATTGTGCAAAATGAAAAAATCGCTGCGAATCGATCTGAGCGCCTACATGCTTTGTGTTAATAATCCTTCACATGTGTGTACCAAATGTGGCCGGGTGGCTAACCAGAAAAAGATGCTGTGCAGCCCCAAAAAGCTTACGGTGTAACGGCCAGGTTATGATGATGAAATATTTCTTTGCGAAAGGGGGCCAGCTTTTTGCTGTCTGTTTTGTCTTGGCGCTGGCGGCAGGCTGCCAAAAGGGTGAGGAAGTGTTGGAAAGGGCAACGGCCGTTTCCCCCACAGACCCGCCGCTTGCCTACCTGGAAGAAAACGAACAGCTCTCTGGCGGGCAAGCCACCGTCTTCGACACCACGCCAAACGCTTTTAGCCAGCCCATTCCCGGACTGGAGCGCGAGCAAGAGCTGCTTTTTTTTGTGGGTAACTCATTTTTTAACCAAAACTGGGTCATGGCTCCGGCGTCCACCACAGCGCGGGATGGGTTGGGGCCGTTTTTCAACGCCCGTTCATGTGCCAGCTGCCACTTCAAAGACGGCCGTGGCCGCGCCCCCGAATTTGCTGGAGAAATGCCCACCGGCTTTTTGCTGCGCCTCAGCGTGCCCGGCAGCGATTTTCATGGGGATGCCTTGCCTGAGCCGACCTATGGCGGCCAGTTACAAGACCAGGCCATCACTGATTTTCGGGCAGAAGGCGGCATAAGCATCGTTTATGAGGAGATGCCGTTCACCTTTCCCGATGGCGAAACGGTGATGCTGCGCCAGCCCAGCTACGCAGTCACCGACCTGGCCTATGGCGATTTGCACCCCGAAACGCTGACCTCGCCCCGCGTGGCCAACCAGATGATTGGCATGGGCTTGCTGGAGGCCGTGCCGGAAGAAACAATTTTGGCCCTGGCCGACCCCACCGATCAAAACGGCGATGGCGTTTCAGGACGGCCGAATGTTGTCTGGGACGCTTACAATAACCAAATGGCAATCGGCCGTTTTGGCTGGAAGGCCAACCAGCCGACGGTGTTGCAGCAGGTGGCTGGGGCATTTCTGGGCGACATTGGCATCACCACACCGCTATTTGCCCTGGAAAATTGCCAGGATGTGGTGGCCGATTGCGCAACGGCCGTAAATGGCGGCAGCCCTGAGATCGATCCCGACGATTTTCTAAAGGTGGTGCTTTACAGCAGCTCGCTGGCCGTGCCTGCCCGGCGCGGCTGGGACGATCCGCAGGTGCTGGCAGGCAAGAAGATTTTTAATGAGATTGGCTGCGCAACTTGCCACACGCCGCTGCTAACAACGGGCATTCATCCCACCATCCCCGCTTTGTCGCAGCAGACGATACGGCCGTACACCGACCTTCTTTTGCACGACATGGGTGAGGGACTGGCAGACGGCCGTCCAGACTTCCAGGCAACGGGCAGCGAATGGCGCACGCCGCCGCTGTGGGGCATTGGTTTGTTTGAAACGGTGAACGGCCACACAAATTACCTGCACGATGGCCGGGCGCGCAACCTGACCGAAGCGATTTTGTGGCACGGCGGCGAAGCGGCGCAGGTGCGGGACAATTTTGCCAACCTCACACCCGCCGAGCGGGACGCCCTGCTGCGTTTTTTGAACTCACTATAGCCGAAAACAGAATTAGGCAAAAAACCCACGGAGTCGCGCAGAAAACCCTCTGTGCCACTCTGTGTTCCGCTTTTTAGGTACGAATATGAAAAAGCTAATTTTCTTGATAATTTTACTTATTTTGATGGGGTGTGGCTTTGCGACTGGTGCAGAAACGGCCGTACCCAGCCCCACCAGCACGCCACCCGGCTTTGATCGGCAGGCATTGCTAGAAAACATCATCAACCAGATTGCCCTCCCGGCGCATGAAGATTTTGCGGATAAGGCACAACTGTTGGAAACGGCCGTTGCCAATTTCACCGCTGATCCCACATTGGCCAATTTAGAAGCCGCCCAAGAAGCGTGGCGGGAAGCAGCAACTGCCCGCACCAGCCTGCTCACCTTCCGGCTGGGGTTGGTGGATGACAGCCTGCTGCACAACCGGCTGGACAACCGGCCCGCCCGCGACACGTTCATTGAAGAAACCATTGCTGGCGATGTCACCATCGACGCGGCGTTTATCGAATCGATTGGCTCTTCGTCGATTGGCTTAGGCGCGATGGAGTATTTGCTGTTTGATCCTGAAGGCGGCAGCGCGGCGGTGTTGGCTCGCTTCAGCCAGGCTGAAAACGCGGATCGTCGTCAGGCATATTTGCTTGGTGTGGCTCACAATTTAGCGCAAAAGGCAAACGCTTTGCGGCAAATTTGGCTGCCTGAAGGCGAAAATTATGCCCAGGCCTTCATTGCTGGTGAAATGGATGGCGGTGAGCTGCAAGGGCCGATGAACATGCTGGTTAACCAGATGATTGCTGATCTGGAAGAGATTATTGGCAGCCGGATGGGCAAGCCGACCGGCAGCACATCTAGCGGGCAGGCACGGCCAGACCTGGTTGAGTCGCCCTTTGCCTTTTGGTCCCTGCCGCGCATCGAATCGACGTTGGTGATGATGCACACCATTTACACGGGTGGCAGCGGCCTGGGCTTTGATGATTATCTGGATTTTCTAGAAGCGGAAGGATCGGGAGGCACGCCTTTATCGCAGGTGATTGATGACCAATTTGTTACCACGTTGGCGGCTTTTGCGGCGATTGAGGGGACGTTGCATACGGCCGTTACCGACCATCCCGATCAGGTCAACGCCGCCTATGAAGAGGTGCGCACCCTCCTCGTTTTAATCAAAGCCGACATGACCAACCAGTTGGGCATCACCCTCACCTTCAACGACAATGATGGAGATTGATTGTGCCACAGAGGTTAAAGATGTTTGGAGCAGCCCCTCTAAAATCTCTATGCGCTCGGTGGCCAAAAATTTAGTCCGGCCAGTGGACATTGGGCCGCTGGTGGCGCTGCGGGTGGCCTTTGGCCTGCTCATGACTGCCAGCATGGTGCGCTTTATGCTGCGCGGCTGGGTGACGGAGCTGTACGTGCAGCCGCAGTATCATTTTACCTATGCCGGGTTTGGTTGGATACGGCCGTTGCCCCCCGTTGGCATGTGGCTGGTCTTCATCATTTTGGCCGTGTTGGGCGTAGCCATCGCCGCCGGATTTTTAACACGCATCAGCCTGGCCACCTTTTTTTTACTTTTCACCTACGTTGAGCTAATCGACAAAGCGTATTACCTCAATCATTACTATTTTGTCTCGCTGTTTAGCTTTTTGCTGATTTTTTTGCCGTTGGGTGGGGCGTGGTCGTTGGACGGCCGTTTAAGCCGAACCCCGCACCGCCAGACCATACCCGCCTGGATGGTTTGGCTGGTGCGCTTGCAGTTGGGCCTGGTCTACTTTTTTGCAGGCGTGGCCAAAATTAATGCCGACTGGCTGCTAAATGCCCAGCCGCTCACCATTTGGCTGCACGCCCGCACCAGCACCCCGCTCATTGGCACCCTGTTCGATCAGCCCTGGCTGCCCTTGGCCATGAGCTGGGCCGGGATGCTGTTTGATGTGACGATTCCCTTTTGGTTGAGCTGGCGCAAAACGCGGCTTTGGGCGTATACGGCCGTCCTCATCTTTCACGGGCTCACGGGATTGCTGTTCAATATTGGCATGTTCCCCTGGATCATGATTGCCTGCACCCTGGTCTTTTTTGACTGGCGCATTCCTGGTAGAGCAGCGCAACGGCCGTTGCCAAATGAGAAGCGTCTGCCGTTCTGGCAGGCATCTGTCCTGGCGCTATTTTTCCTCATCCAGCTTTTGCTGCCGCTGCGCCATTGGTTTTATCCCGGCAACGTAAATTGGACTGAGGAGGGAGTTCGCTTTGCCTGGCGGGTGATGCTGGTGGAGAAAACGGGGCAGGTGACCTTTTTTGTGCGAGATGTGGCCACGGGGGCTGAATGGCTCGTCTTGCCCGCTGACTTTTTGACCGACCAGCAGGAAAAGCAGATGTCTTTCCAGCCAGACATGATCGTGCAGTTTGCCCATTTTTTGGCGGAACAATATCCCCAAGCGGTTGAGGTTCGGGCAGAGGCCTTTGTGAGTTGGAACGGCCGTCCCAGCCGCCTTTTAATTGATCCCACCGTAAACCTGGCTGCGGCTAACGCAGATTGGCACCCACGCGCCTATATTCTTAAATAAAGCTCGGCAGATTTCTTTTTCTCTGCGTTAATGATCTTTGGCCGATTGGCGATAGATTTGCAGCAGTTGCAGCGCGGCGGCGGTGGGGGGAAGCGTGCCCTGGCGTACGGCCGTTTCCAAAGCAGGCAGCGCGTCTTGCACCGTGGGCTGGTCGTAAAAATCCCGTTTGAGCTGTTCCGCAATGACCGTGTGCAGCCACGCTTGCTGCTGTGCCTCGCGCCGAGCCTGCCACACGCCAGAGGCCACCATCTTTTCCCGAAACGATTCAATAACCGACCAAATCTTGTCGAGGCCCGTGCCGTCTAGCGCCGAGCCACTGTAAGCGCGAGGGTGCCATCCTTCCGTGGCGGGCGTCAGGTAGTGCAAGGCGCGGTTGTACTCCGCACGCGCCGCATCCGCCCCCAGCTTGTTTTCGCCATCTGCCTTGTTAATTAAAATGGCGTCGGCAATCTCCACCACCCCTTTTTTGATGCCTTGCAGCTCATCCCCCGCGCCGGGCACCAGCAGCAGCAAGAAAAAATCGACCATCGAGCGCACGGTGATTTCGCTTTGCCCCGTGCCCACCGTTTCCACCAGGATCACATCGTAGCCTGCCGCTTCGCACACCAGGATCGATTCGCGGGTTTTGCGGGCCACGCCGCCCAACATGCCGCCTGTGGGAGACGGCCGTACAAAGGCATTCTCTTCCCGCGTCAACAGCTCCATCCGGGTTTTGTCGCCCAAAATGGAGCCTTTGGTGATGGAACTGGTGGGGTCAACGGCCAGCACCGCGACTTTGTGTCCGGCCTGCACCAGCTTCAGCCCCAGCGTTTCGATCAGCGTCGATTTGCCCGCTCCCGGCACGCCGGTAATGCCCACCCGAACCGATTGGCCGGTGTGGGGCAGCAGCTGGCCCAAAACCGCCTGGGCCAGCTCAAAATGGCGCGGCGCGTTGCTCTCCACCAGGGTGATTGTGCGGGCCAACATGACCCGGTTTCCCGCCAGCACGCCCTGAACGTAATCTTCTGTGTTGAGTTTGCTCATGGGAATAATGGTAGCGGAAACGGCCGTTCCTGCACACAGTTTTGCCCTTGCGTGCATCACGTGGGACAATTTTGCAATATTTTCCGACAAGCCAAAGAGGTAGCCATGCGTCCCAGCCTGAATATTGTTTCCGAAGAACTCATCAACCAGATTTTGGATGAAGCCAAGCGCATTCTAAGCGAAATTGGCATTGAAGTGCGCGGCCCAGCGCTGCGCCAGCGGCTGCTGGATTACGGCCTAAAGCTGGATGCCGCAGGCGAGCGCGTATTGTTTCCCGCCGACGTGGTGGATTGGGCGATAAAGGCTGCTCCTGCCTCATTTACACTCTACAATCGCGACGGTGCGCCTCATGCGGAGTTGGGCGGCGACAAGGTTCATTTTGTGCCTGGCTCCAGCGGTCTCAAAGTGCTGGATCACCGCACTGGGGAGACACGGCTGGCCAATACGGCCGATTTCGTAGAATATGTTCGCCTCACCGATGGTTTGGAGCATATTGCCTACCTGGCCACCGCCTTTTCCACCAACGACGACATCGAAGCCAATGTGTCTGATGCCTGGCGGCTCTATCTGTGCCTCACCAACTCAGGTAAGCCGGTGGTGTCTGGCGCGTTTACAGAGCATGGCGTGCCGCGCATGACCGAGATGATGGCCCTTTTCCGCCAGGATCGGGCTGACCTGGTGGCTCGCCCCATGTCCATTTTTACCATCACCGCCACGGGCAACTTCCGCTACAGTGAAGATTCTTGCCAAAATCTGCTGGACTGCGTGGAGGCGGGCATTCCCGTTGAGATTGTGCCCGTCACGCTGATGGGGCTGATTGCCCCGGTAACCCTGGTTGGGGCGACGGTGTTCCACACGGCCGATGTGCTGGCCGGGCTGACGATGGCCCAAATTGTGAAGCCGGGTGCGCCAGTGCTGTTTGGCGGTGCGCCTGCTGCTTTCCACATGAAAGCGGCCACTTCGCCGATGGTGGCCATTGAGGCATTGCATTTGGACGTGGCCTATACGGCCGTTGGCAAGCATCTCAATTTGCCCACCCAATCCTACATGGCCCTGAGCGACGGCAAATTTTTAGATGCGCAGGCCGGGGCCGAGACGTTTGGCAGCGCCTTGCTGGCAGCCCTGGCCGGGGTCAACTCAGTATCCGGGCCTGGGATGCTGGATTACGTCCTGGTGTTTAGCCTGGAAAAGCTGGTGGTGGATAATGATTTATGTGGTCAGGCGCTCCATTTTGTGCAGCAAATGGCCCCGCAGGAAGATTTGCCCACCCTTGATCTGGTGCGCCAGCTTTTAGATGAGCAGCATCTCATCACTGCCGAGCATACCTTGGCCCATTGGCCGCAGTCGCTTTACCTGCCAGATGGCGTGATAGATCGCCTCAACAGAGAGAACTGGCAAAAGGCGGGTTCACCCACGTTGGCGCACCGGGCGAAAACGGCCGTTGCCCAACGCCTCGCCGCCTACACCCCCATCGAAACAGACCCCAAAATAGATGCTGAAATGCGCCGCCTCATTCAAGCGGGCATGAAGCTAGATGAGCCACTGCCCCCCGTGCCGACCCATTCAGCCAAGGTGTCAAAAGCCGCCAGCAGCGCCGCCCGCACCCGCCGCCGCCGGTTTCGCCGCTAAGCAAACCTCCTCCCTCAATCTACAATAGCTTTTACTTATTTGCATTATTGCAACGACTAATACGGCCGTCTCCATTACGATTGCCAGACACGTACCATGTACGCCCGCATAAGATGCACCATTTTCCCCAATTAAATACGGAGGCAAAAGTTATGGAAGAGGCTAAAGATACCCACAGAGATGCTGAAAAAGAAGAAACAGAAGTGCCCAAAGGCCAAATTTGGTTCGACAAAACATTTTTGCTGTTGGCCTTGTCGATTTTAATCACCGGATTGATTTATACCGGATGGGGACTTTTGGAACTGTTTCGCTAGAAAAACAAATAAGGAGGAATTAAAATATGCTTGCCCCAGAAAGAAACTGGTGGAAACCACTCCATCGCTATGAAAAAAGCTGGGTGATTGTTGCTTTTTTCTGGTGTCTTTTATTAACTGCCATGATGCCGATTTGGTATTTTTACGGTCGGCAAAACGTTCCCGCAGAAACGGTTCGCACCACCCCCGCAGAGTATGAAGAAAAAGTTCAGGCAATGGTGGCCCAATACGAAATTGGCACAGAAAACGGCATCCCTGTGGTTGCCCCGCCACCTGGCAGCGATGTGTATTTTCAGGCGCGGCAATGGCAATGGTATCCGGTTTTGCAGCTAGAAGAAGGGGAAACATACCGCCTGCACCTTTCATCGCTGGATGTGCAGCATGGCTTTTCTCTTCAGCCAGTGAACCTGAACCTACAGGTGCTCCCCGGTTACGACTACATCGCCACCCTCACCCCCACCCGAACCGGCGAATTTTCCGTTGTCTGTAATGAATTTTGCTCCATCGGGCATCATCTGATGGTGGGCAAAATTATTGTGAAATAGGAAGTAAGAGGAGAATATAGTCATGGCTTCAATTGCTGCTCCCCGACCCCAAGATCAAACTCAATTTCGTACCTGCCCCGTTACGGCGCTGCGGGTAGATTTGGCCGCTGAAAAACTGATTATTGCTAATGCTGTAGCGGCCGTTGTATTTCTGTCAATTGGGGGCTTATTTGCCCTGCTGTTGGCGCTCACCCGCTGGCAAGCGATACATTTGCTGCCCCCAGATTGGTTTTACCGCATCTTAACCGCGCACGGTTTTGATATGCTGGTGTGCTGGATTGTCTTTTTTGAAGTGGCTGGCCTCTACTTTGGCAGTGCTGTAATGCTTAATGCTCGCATGGTGTTGCCCAAGGTTGGCTGGGCGGCCTTCATTCTTATGGCCGGTGGCGCTCTCATGACAAATGTCATTGTTTTGCTGGGCAAAGCCGATGTCTTGTTTACTGCGTATGTTCCCCTAAAGGCCCATCCCCTCTTTTATTTGGGGATTGTATTGTTTGCCGTTGGCACGTTGGTAGCTGTCATGCTCTTTTTTGGCACAGTTATCACCGCCAAGCGAGAAGGAACCTATCAGGGCTCTGCCCCCTTGGTGACTTATGGACTCATCGCGGCCGCCATCATCGCGGTTTACACGCTCGTTTCTGGGGCGATGGCCTTTGTGCCCGCCTTGCTATGGTCACTGGACTGGATTCCGGCGTTAGACCCTGGCTACTATCGCAATCTGTTTTGGGGCTTTGGCCATCCGGCGCAGCAGGTGAACCTGGCGGCGATGGTTTCCATTTGGTATGCCCTGGCAGCCATTACCGTTGGGGCTGTGCCGCTCAATGAAAAATTATCGCGTGCGGCTTTTATCCTCTACATTTTGTTCATCAATTTAGGTTCTGCTCACCACCTGTTAACTGACCCTGGGTACAGCTTCATTTGGAAGGTGACAAATACCTCTTATGCCATGTACCTGGCCGTGCTGGGCAGTTTGATCCATGCCTTTTCTATTCCTGGCGCAATTGAGGCGGCTCAGCGGCGCAAGGGGTACACCAACAGCCTGTTTGAGTGGCTGCGCAAGGGCCCCTGGCGGGAGCCAGGATTTTCGGCAATGGTTATCTCGATGGTTTTGTTTGGCTGGATTGGCGGTGTAACAGGGGTAACGATTGGGACTGAGCAGGTCAATATGCTGGCGCACAATACGATGCGGCTGCCGGGCCATTTTCATGCCACCGTTGTTTCTGGCACCACGTTGGCCTTTATGGGGTTAACCTATTACCTCATTCCCTTGATCTTCCGCCGGGAGTTAAAGCTCAAGAAATGGGCTTCCTGGCAGCCTTATGTATTTGGTTTGGGTATGCTGCTGGTTTCTATTGGCATGATTGCCAGTGGGTTGCAGGGTGTACCGCGCCGTCATTGGGACATTACGTTTGCCTCGGCCACATTTAAGGCGTTTATTCCCAGCACGGCCGAATTTATGCTGGGTATCATGGGCATTGGTGCGGTTATCGCCATTACTGGCGGCATCATGTATATCACCGTCGTCCTGGTTTCTATTCTGACCGGGAAGCGGCAGGAAGCACGTCGGCTGACGCTGGTGATGAGCCAGGAAAATCCGTTGGTGGATGACGCTATTCCGGCCAACGGGCAAGAAGCAACCGGCAAAATTGCCCCCAAAGGCACTGTTGTCCTGGTCTTCTCGTTCCTGATGTTCTTTGTGATTTATTACTTTAGCAACTGGTGGTTGCTGGGTCGCACCTGGATGATTAACTGATTGTGAAACGTGATGCGTGAAACGTGAGTGAGAAAAATCACGTTTCACATTTCACGCTTCACGCAGCTTAATTTGGGTGAAGAAATGATAGCAGTGTTTGTCCTTGGATTAACCGGTAGTTTGGGGCATTGCGCCACGATGTGTGGCGGGGTTTCTGTTTTGCTGGCGCGGCGTGGCGTGGGGCAAGGCTGGCGCTGGCTGCTGGTACAGCTGGGCCGGATGTTTAGCTATTCGCTGCTGGGCGTTGTGGCTGGCTGGGCGGGGCAAGGTTTAGTGGCGGGCATGGATCATGCGGCCCACGGCGGCCACATGCTGGAGACTGAGCCGAGTTTATCGTTTTTGCCGGGTTTGGGGGTTTGGCAAGGCGCTTTGGCGTTGGTTACGGCCGTTCTGGCGTTTTATATGGCGCTGGCAATGGTGGGCAAAGTGCCGTCTCCTGAGCTGCTGCTGGTTCGCATGACCCGCGCCTGGGGGCAGCTCATGCGTCGCTTAACCATCCAACCCCAACAGAAAACGCTCCAGGCTGGGGCTTTAACCGCTTTTGGTTTAGGGATGGCCTGGGGCTTTTTGCCCTGTGGGTTGGTGCTGGCGGCGCTGCTGGCTGCCGCTGCGGCAGGCTCGCCGCTGGGAGGCGGGCTGACGATGCTGGCTTTTGGCGTGGGTACGCTGCCGCTGGCCTGGGGGATGCGTCTGTTGGCCAGGCGACCTGAATGGCAAACGGCCGTTCCGCATTTACGCCTCATCGGGGCACTGGCTGTTGTTTTATTTGGCGTGCAAATGAGCCTGCGCGGACTGGCCATGTGGGGCTGGGTGGCGCATCTTCATGTGGGTAGCGTGATGTTATGGTGACAAAAGCGATTGCCTGTGATTTATGTGGCTTGCCTGCCTGGCATCCATTGGTGACTGACAGCGGCGAGACGTTTTGCTGCCCGTCTTGCCGGGAGGTGAGCCAACTGCTGCGGCAGGCCGAAGATGTGAATGCGGGCAGGTTGGGTGGTGATGAATTGGGGGAAGGGCGTGGCGAAACGGCCGTGTTTGCCCTGGGTGGCATGTGGTGCCCGTCTTGCGCCTGGCTGATTCGGGAACGCCTGAATCGCACTCCCGGCGTTGCCCAGGCAGACGTCAGCTTTTTGCAGCGCGAAGCCCGCATCACCTACGATCCCAGGCAGGTTAACCAAAAGCGTGTGGTGCGCCGGGTGCGCCAGCTTGGCTACCAGGCATGGCCAGAAGGCAAATCCGGCAGTGACGAAGAGGAGGCGCATTGGAACCGCCTGCTCATTAGCGGCGTGCTCACCATGCACATCATGGTGCTGAGTTTTATGCTTTACCTGCGCCAATGGACGGGCCGGGCCTCAGTAGAGACTGAATGGTTGGTACACATTTTTGAGATCATGATTTTGTTCATGAGCGTGCCTGCTGTGCTCATTTTAGGCTTGCCCATTTTGCGTGCGGGGATTGCTGGCCTGCTGCGAGGGCGGCCTAACACGCACACCCTTATTGCCATTGGCGCGTATTCTGCTTTTGGCCTTTCCTTGCGCAATTTTATCGTGGGCCAGGGTGGCATTTATTTTGATACGGCCGCTGTGCTGCTGTTTTTGGTTGCGGTGGGGCGCTGGCTGGAGATGCGGGCGCACAAGGTGAGCGGTGAAGCGGTGGCCCACCTCTGGCAGCGGGTGCCGCCGGTGGCCGCCTGGATCACGGTGGATGGGGAGCAGCAGATTCCAGCCGATGCGGTGCCACCGGGGGCGCGGGTGCTGGTGCGGCCCGGCGAACGCTTTCCGGTGGATGGCATTGTGGCCGTCGGCGAAGGGGACGTGGATGAAAGTTTACTGACGGGGGAGCCGGAGGCGGTGAGCCGCAGAAGTGGGGATCAGGTACTGGCAGGCACCATTAATCTGGATGGCTCATTTGAAGTAATTACCTCGGCGACGGGCGGGGCAACGATGGTGGGGCAAATTGGGCGGCTGCTGCACCAGGCGTTGTGGCAGCGTGCCCCGGTGGAGCGATTGGCAGATAAAGTGGCGGCGTTGATGGTGCCCACGGCCGTTTTCCTGGCCACCATCACCTTTTTTTATTGGTCAAACCAGGCTGGCTTTGAGGCTGGGCTGATTTATGCCCTGTCTGTTTTGCTCATTGCCTGCCCCTGCGCGTTGGGCATTGCCACCCCGCTGACGCTGTGGTTGAGCCTGGGACGGGCAACTGAGATGGGCATCATCCTGCGCCAAACGGGGGTGATTGAACAGTTGGCCGGGGTGAAGCGGCTCTTTTTGGACAAAACCGGCACGCTGACGCAACGGCCGTTGCAGCTGCAAACTTTTGAAACAATAGCGCCTGATCCGGCAGAATTTATGAACTGGGTAACGGCCGTTGAAGCCCATTCCGAACATCCAGTAGCCCAGGCGATTGTGACCAAGGCAGCCGCCACCGCTGCCCGGCCACAAGTTGAATATTTCCGCAGCCTGCCCGGCAAAGGGGTGACGGCGCTGGTGGATGATGTGCCGGTTTGGGTGGGCAGCTACCGGCTGATGATGTCGGTCAATCTGCATTTTCCAACTGATTTAGCCGAGGTGGTACAGCAATGGCAGCGCCAGGGGTTGATGGTGATTTATGCAGGCTGGGCGGGTCAGGTACAAGGGGTTTTGGGGCTGGGGGAACGGTTGCGCCCGGAAACGGCCGTTACCATCCAAGAAATTCAAAAGATGAACCTGCCCATCGCGGTGCTTACTGGAGATGACACGGTTGCCGGAAGCCGTTGGCAAACCCAGCTGGGCATCCCCGTGTGGGCCGCACTGGCTCCGCAAGACAAAGTGGCCCACCTGCAAGCGGCTGGCCCCGGCACGCTCATGGTAGGGGACGGCATCAACGATGGCCCGGCGCTGGCCGCCGCCACCGTGGGCATTGCCATGAGCCAGGGCGCTGATGTGGCCCAAGAAGCGGCCGATGCGGTGCTTATCCAGCAAAATTTGCGGGCGGTGCCCTGGTTGTTGCAGTTGGCCAGCCGCACCATGCAAATTGTCCGGCAGAATTTGGTTTGGGCATTTGTCTACAATGCGGTTGGGCTGACCCTGGCGGTGACAGGCCATTTGCAGCCAGCTTTGGCCGCTTTGCTCATGGTGCTTAGCAGCGCGGTTGTAACCGGCAATGCCCTGCGCCTGCGTCACTTTCCTCTGGTTGAAGCCCCTGGCAAACTGGCTGAAAATCTTAAAAATGTGCAGCAAGAAGCAAAAGTAATTTCTCATGGCTAAACAACATTCTATCTACCCTCGCCGCCGCTGGCTGCGTGCCTTGGAAAAGGGCACCGTTTGGCTGGAAAGGGGCATCAATCGGATTAGCACGGTCAATGAACGGATACGGCCGTACAACCCACTTTATCATCTCGGCACCCTGGCCATCTTTTTGCTCATTGTGCTCACCATTACCGGGCTTTACCTCACCATTTTTTACCGCCCTGGGGCGGAACGGGCCTATTCCAGCGTGGTTTCAATCACGGCCACCTGGCTTGGCTCCCTCATGCGCACCATTCACCGCTACGCCTCCGACGGCCTCATTGTGGTCACTATTTTGCACGCGCTCAAGATGTTTTTTAGCGACCGCTTTTGGGGCAGCCGCTGGCTGGCCTGGGTTTCTGGCTGGGCGCTGGTGGTCTTATTTTGGGTCATTGGTTTGATGGGATATTGGCTCATTTGGGATCAACCGGCTCAATGGTTGACCGAATATTTTATCCATCTGCTCCAAGGGCCGTTTGCCTTCACCTTTTTTGGGGGGCAGGTTGCTTCTTCAACCTTTTCCCTTTTTGTGATTGTGCTATTTTTGCACATTTTTCTGCCAATTCTGTTGCTCATTGGCGTTATTATTCACCTGCTGCGGTTGGCGCGGGCGAATTATTGGACGCCGCGCTGGTTGATGGTTGCTTCTGTGGCTGTTTTGCTGCTGCTGGCTTTTTGGCGGCCTTTGCCGTTGGCACTGCCTGCCGACATGAATGTTTTAATTCAGCGCGTGCCGCTGGATTGGTGGTATTTGGGCTTTTTGCCACTGGCGCAGCGGTTGGGCAATGGGGGTTTTTGGATTACGGCCGTTTTCCTACTCGTAGCGCTTACTGGCCTTCCCTGGCTGCGGCCTGGCCAACATGATGGCCCAGCAGTGGTGATTGATGCCAACTGCACAGGTTGCAGCGCCTGCGCCCACGAATGTCCCTTCATGGCCATAGAAATGGTGGAGCGCAACGATGACACGGAATACAACATGCTGGCCGTGGTTAGCCCCAATTTGTGTACGGGCTGTGGCATTTGCGTAGGTGCCTGCCCAGATAGAGCCATTGAGCTAGATCGCCTGCATTCAGGCGTGATTCGCCAGGATTTGCAGCGTAATTTGCGGCTGGCTCAAGCAGAAGGCGATCCCGCCATTGCCGTGTACGCCTGTGAGCGACATGCTGCGCTGGGGACGCTGCCCCCCCTGGCCAGGCCGCAGCCGCTGGATGTTGTTAGTCCCACCATTGGCGGGGCCATTCCCTTGCTGCAAGCCAAGCAGCCGCCCCGCATTAACGTTGGCACCTGGCCAGACAGTCAGGGTCGCCCACGCCCGGTCATCACTTGTGTGGTGCCCTGCACGGGGATGCTGCATCCAAATTGGGCGGCCGAAACGATTGACGCGGGCGGCGCTGGGGCCATTGTGGTGAGCTGTCCTGCACATGACTGCTCGCACCGCGAGGGGCCGCACTGGATTGCCAACCGGCTGAAGCGTCGCCGCACGCTGCGCCAGGGGAATGTCCATTTTTGGGAATTGGCTCCCGGCAGCCAGCAGCAAGTGACTGCCCTGTGGTCGCAAATGATTGGGGATGAAACGGAAGCTGCTGCCCGGCAGGCGGTGACGGTGGTTGGCCCGCAAACGGCCGTAACGTCCCCCACACAATTTTCTTTCCTGCGCCACTCGCTGGCTGGCCTGGTGATTCTATTTATCACCTTTTTGGGAGCCATTGCGCTCACCCTCAATACCAGCAATCAGTTGCCTGCAACTGGGCAAATTCGGCTGGTGATTAATCATGGCGGCGCGGTTGTGGCCTCCTCTTCAGATCTGTCGGCGGATGTTTTGGCCGGGCTGCCAGAAAATGTGGACCCTGTGCAATTATTGGGCGGCGAACGGCTGCCGGTTCGTTTGCGCCTGGCGGTGGATGGTGAAGTTGTGCTAGAAAACAGTTACGAGGCGCGTGGATTGCGCCACGAAGGGTCAATTTATGGCCTGGAATCGTGGTGGGTTGCGCCTGGCGAACATGCGGTTTCCGTTTGGTTGATGGATGATGAAACGGAGTGGCGACTTGTGTTTGAGGGCACGGTAGACGTGCCAGAATCGGGTGTGGTTCGTCTTTTGTACAATGAAGAACAGGATCGTTTTCAGCCGTAAGCTTATGCAGCAAATCATTATCGATTTTCATCAGGATGCGTTGGGGGATTGGGTGGCTGACCTGGCTTGCGGCCATACGCAGCATGTGCGGCACAATCCGCCGTTTAGCAACCGGCCCTGGGTGCTAACGCCAGAAGGACGGCAGCAGTTTTTAGGATTTGCGCTCGACTGCAAGCTGTGTGATGAGGCGGGAAAGTCGTAGGATCAATTTTATTAAATTGAGAAACAACGTGATATTATTCGCTTCATGGAAACGGCCGTAAACCAAGAAATTATTACTCGCTGTGCTTTGCTAGATGGCTTAACTGAAGAAGAATGCAGCGCCATCATTCAGCGCAGCAAACATTACGATATTGCTCAAGATCGTTTCTTTTTCCAGCAGGGAGAAGATGCGACGATGATGTACATTATCATGTCTGGTCGTGTGAAATTGACCCAGGTGACGCAGACCGGGGATCAGGTGATTGTGGGCTACCAGGGAGCCGGTGATGGGTTGGGCATTATTGTGGCTTTGAGCGAGATGGAGTATCCGCTGTCTGCCGAGGCCGTCACCGATTGCCAGGCTGTCTGTTGGCCGCGGGAGCATATGAAGGAGCTGATGCTCGCCTATCCACGATTGGCCATCAATGGCATGGGCATGATTGCCCAACGCTTTGTTAAGCTGCAAGATCAATACCGAGATATTGCCACCCGGCGAGTTGAGCAGCGGGTGGCGCGGGCTTTGTTGCGGCTGGTGCGGCAGTTTGGCAAAAAAGTAGAAGGCGGGGTTCTGGTTGACATGCCGCTAACCCGGCAGGATTTAGCCGAAATGACCGGGACGAATGTGTATAACGTCAGCCGAATTTTGAGCAAATGGGAACGGGTTGATTGGATTGCCAGCCAGCGCCAGCGCATTGTGTTGTGCAAGGCGCATGAGCTGGTGGTTTTGGCTGAGGATTTATAGGGTTTTGTATTGGAATAGGACTCATGGAAAATAATTCACCCGTCAAATCTGAACAAATTGCCGAAATGATTATTTCTGACGTGCTGGAACGATGGCCAGAAACGGCCGTTGTCTTCCAAAAATACAATATGGCCTGTGTGGGCTGCGTCGTGGCCCCATTTTATGATATTGAAGCCGCCATCTCTATTTATGGGCTTGCGCGGGAAACGTTTTTGGCGGAGCTGGCTCAGGTGATCCGGTGATTGGCCAACCCGTGCCCCGTTTCTTGGCGTGAATGCCTACCGCTTATAACCAAAATGGGCTTCCCTCTGCGGTAAATCCACTTTTTGCACCACAACTTCTACAACTGAATCGAGGGGCGTTGGTTCCTTTTTGTAAATGCTGGTTTCTGTGGCTAATTCTGGCAGCAAAATGAAGTCGCGCTTGCCCCGGTGGTCGATGACAATACCCTCTCCTGCCCACTCTGGACGACGCAGCAGGAAAACGGCCGTCCAGTGGGCATTCGATAAACGCTCGGCATACCGCACATCCCTGCTCACGGCGTGGGCAGCCCCCACGCGCTCCATCACCGCCTGCTCACCCAGAATTGGTTCGCCGCGCAGAAAAGCGCGAAGCTGCTGGTGAACGACTAAATCCAGGTAGCGGCGCAGCGGGCTGGTCGCCTGCACATATTGGTCCAGCCCCAGACCCGCATGGCGTCCTGGGGCGCTGCCTGGCTGGCTGCTCGTCATGGTTTTGCGGCGGGCAAAGTTGGCGGATGGCGTGTCCCCTTCCACAACTTCCGTTGGTTCATCCTGGGTGGTGAAGGGGATGGGGATGCTGTGCTGGTAGGCAAACTGGGCCACCGCTTCGCCAGTCATCAGCATTGCCTCACGGACGAGATCGCGGCTTTGCAGGGCAGGAAGCGGCCGTATTTCTATCTCGCCCTCTTCGTCCAGCCGAATTTTTACTTCAGGCAAATTAATTTGCACCGCGCCGTTGGCCACGCGCCGGGTTTCGTAGGCCTGGGCAATGGCCAGCAGCTCCTGGAATGGCGATTCATCCAGCCGCTCCTGGGCTTCATCGTAGCTAAGGCGGGTCACGCGCACGGTGCTGGGCACAATTTCCAGGTTGGTGATTGTGCCGTCCTGCTGCACATCCAGGCCAAAGGAGAGGGCTGGCGATTTATCTTCCAGGCCCAGGGCCAGGGCAGCGGTGGCGGCTTCTGGCAGCATGTGGACGGTGCCTTCGGGCAAATAAAGATTTGCGCCCCGCGCCCGCGCTTCCAGATCCGCCGGGCTGTCTGGGGGGATGAGGGCGGCCACGTCGGCAATGTGTACCCACAGACGGCCGTTTTCCCAGCTAAGGGCGTCGTCCGGGTCGCGGCTGCCTGCGTCGTCTATGGCCAGGGCAACCAGGTGGGTGAGATCGCGCCGTTCCTCGGCTGGCAGTGCAGGCAAGGGCGCAGTTGGCTGGTCTGTGGTCATCCCGGTGCGGCTGGGGTAGGGATTGATGGTTTCATCCCAGTAGCTCAATTTGAGCAGCAGTGCATGGGCATTCTCTGGCGTTTCACTCTGGTTTAGGTTGCGTAACACCTGGCTGCGCTCTTGCTGGCCCATGGCCACGGCGGCAATTTCTTGGAGGAAACGGCCGTCTTCCGGCAAAAATGTGCCCTGATTGACGCGATCAACAAACCCCTGCCACTGTTCTGCTTCGGCGGCTTTGGCCGCGCGTGTCTCTTTTTCTGCGGCGACGGCTTCTGGCGTGTGGACGGTAATTTCGGTTAGGGTGCCGCTAAAGTGCAGGCCGTCGGCCACCGCCTGCCAGATGGCCCAAACGGTGGCCGGGGTGTAGGCATCGTAGGCCAGTTCGGAAAGTTCTTCAAGATTGGTCGTTTCTCCGGCCAGCAGCTCCCAGGCGGTGAGGAGTTCGCCCGCCGGTTTAGCCAGCTCGGCAAAGCTGCGCAGCGGGCCAGGATGGAGCAGCTCAATATCTTTTGGCCGCACAGAAACGGCCGTGCCATCCTGCGTCATGATATTGATCTTTTTACCGCTGATGTTGGTCACGCGGGCAGCTTGATTTTTGTAGAGAACAAGGTTGTCGGCACGGAAATTATCACTCATGCCGCAATTGTAATGTTCCTGGGGGGATTGTGCTATGCGATTTGGGGTAATTGCACGCCGATGGCTAGTTATGAAAGGCCCGCCGGTCATATGACCGTCAGGTGACGACCGGCACTGATGGATATGACTCTGTTGCCGCTAAAGTGACAGTATGGAATTCAACAACCGAACTTTGGAGGTAAATGAAATGAGTACCCTGACAACTCAAATGGAACAAAAAAGTAACGAGACTGACCTGTGGCGGCGGGTGTTTGCTACTGACCGCTTTTTGACCTGGACTGCGATTGTGAGTGCGGCCTTGTTCGTGGCCACGATTGTCCTGTCCATATTTGATTCGCGTCTGGTGATTGGCGCACCGGTTTGGGTGAAGCCGATGAAATTCGCCATCTCGATTACGCTGTACAGCGGGACGTTGGCCTGGATGCTGAGCTACGTGGCGGGGCATCCCCGGCTGGTGCGCTGGATTGGCGGCCTGACGGCGTTGGGCTTTTTGGTGGAGATTGTGGGCATTTTTGTCCAGGCAGCACGCGGCGTGCGCAGCCATTTTAACGTGGGCACCCCGTTTGACGCGGCGATTTTCTCGCTGATGGGCACCTTTGTGATGGTGATTTGGGTGATGAATATCGCGACGGCCGTTTTGCTGTTGCGGCAAAAGTTAGAGAATCGGCCGTTTGCCTGGGCGCTGCGCTTGGGTTTGGTGGTAACGGCCGTTGGCGCTGTTCTTGGCTTTTTGATGACCAGCCCCACGCCGGATCAGCTCTCAGCGATGGAAGCGGGTGAAGTTGTGGCCGTGATGGGTGCGCATAGCGTTGGCGTTGAGGATGGCGGCCCTGGTTTGCCCTTTGTCGGCTGGAGTACGGATGGTGGCGATATTCGTCCTGCTCATTTTGTGGGGCTGCACGCGCTGCAACTGATTCCGCTGCTGGGTATTTTTGTGAATCGCCGGTTTGGCAAGCGGTTGTCAAACGGCCGTCGCACGGCTTTGGTGGCCGTTGGTGGATTTGGCTACCTTGGTTTTGTGCTGCTGCTGCTGTGGCAAGCGCTCCGTGCCCAGCCCCTCATCGCCCCAGATGGCCTGACGCTGGCGGCGCTGGCTGGTTTGCTTGGCGTGGTGTGTGTGGCGGGAACGGCCGTTTTCCTCAAAAAATAAATATGGATTAGCCAGGGATTTTGTCCTCAAAAGGAATAACAATGAAATTAAAATCCGAACAAGTTTGGCAAGCAATTGAAAAAGAGATTTTTGCGGTGATTGGCATGGTTACGGCTAAAAACGAAGCGCGAACGGTGGGTGTGGTTTATGTTGTGCAGGAGCAAAAACTGTACATTAGCTCCAAGAAAGATGCCTGGAAAGCGCGGCACATCGCCGCCAATCCCGCCGTCTCCATCACCATCCCGATTGCGAAGCGCATCCCCCTCATGCCCTGGATTAAAATTCCGGCGGCAACCATCACCTTTGCTGGCAAAGCGCGGGTGCTGCCTGCTGCCGCTGCGCCAAAACCGCTGTTAAACGCGGTGTTCAGGGCTGCCGCAGCCGATGAAGCCATAATTGCAGATGCCTGCCTGATTGAAGTAACGCCGGAGAAAGAGTTTATTACTTACGGCGTGGGCGTCTCGCTGATGCAGATGCGCGACACAGAAAAAGCACGCGGGCGCGCCCCGGTTGCGTAAGAAAGGAGAACCGTTTATGAATTTTGAAACAATTTTTTCGCTGAGCAGCTTGTTGGTGATGCCGTTCTGGCTGCTGCTTATTTTCTTGCCGCGCTGGCGGGTGACGGAGCGGCTGGTAGCGGGGCCTTGGCTGGCGGTTCCGGCGGCGCTTTTGTATGTGGCGCTGGTGCTGCCCCACTTTGGAGAGATTTTTGCGGCCGTTCTCAATCCAACCTTAGCTGGCGTCACCGAATTATTGGGCGACCCGGCTGGGGCAACGATTGGGTGGGCGCACTTTTTGGCCTTTGATTTGTTTGTGGGGCGCTGGGTTTATTTAGACGGCCGTGCCAACAATATCTCTGCCTGGTTCATCTCGCCTATCTTGTTTTTTGTGTTGATGCTGGGGCCGCTCGGCTTTTTACTATATTTGGTGGTGCGGGTAGCCGTTTCTCGCCAATTTTCGGCAGACGGCCGTTCTGCTTTATAATCGACCCATGTTGAATCCCATCCGCCACCGCTCAAACTACAGCTTTTGGCTGCTGAATGCGGCCGCTTACCTGACCTGGTTGGGGATTTTAATTGCCGCGCTGCCAGAGATTGAGGCCTTACCTGGTCGAACGATGGTTCTGGTCTTGTTTGGCCTCTTTTTTGTGGGGCTGAGTGTGTATGCGTTTCTGGAAGAACGGCCGTTGCAGGTACACCTCTACTTGCTCTTTCAGCTAATCATTGCCGTGGCAATCTCCATGCAGGTGCCCGAACGGGCCGCTTCTGGCATTTCTACCTTCCTCTTTATTTTGAGTGCGCAGGCAATGCTGTTTCTCCCGCTAATTCCTGGGTTAATCTGGATAGTGGTGTTTATTGCCGCAACGTGGGCGGCTGCCTTCTTTGCCTTTGACGCGATCCATGCCAACGATTTTGTAGCGATTTTAGGCGGCTATCTCTTTTTTGGCACCTTTGGCGCAGGGCTGCGCCAGGCGAATGAAGCGCGGAAGCACAGCCAACGGCTTTTGGCAGAATTGCAAGAAGCCCATGAGCAGCTGCGGGCCTTCACCAGCCAGGCCCAGCAGCTGGCCGTGGCTGAGGAGCGGAACCGGCTGGCGCGGGAAATGCACGATGCTTTAGGCCATCGCCTGACGGTGGCGGTGGTGCAGTTGGAGGGCGCTCAGCGGCTCATTCCCACCGCCCCGGAGCGGTCTGCCAGCATGATTGAGGCGATGCGGGGGCAGCTCAAGGAGGCGCTGGCCGAGCTGCGGCAGACGGTCTCAGCGCTGCGTTCGCCTGTGGGTGCGTCGGCAATAAATGGCTCCTTGGAAACGGCCGTTGCCCATTTGGTGCAAACTTTTCAGGAGGCCACTGGGCTAACCGTAAACCTGACCATCCCAGAAGAGCTGCCGCTTTTGCCCGAATCTCATCATCTGGCCCTGTATCGTGCCGCGCAAGAATCGTTGACCAATGTGCAGCGCCACGCCAAGGCACAGCAGGCCTGGCTGGTAATCGGGGCAGACGACGACCACATTACCCTCACGGTTTCTGATGACGGGCAGGGATTTGGGGATGAAGGGGCAGACGGCCGTTTTGGCCTGATTGGGTTGCGCGAACGAGCCAAAAAGCTGGGTGGATCGCTAACGTTGACTGCGGCTAAGGAAGGCGGCGCCCAATTGCGTCTGCAACTGCCGGTGCCCGTTGTGGAGGCCGCCGATGCCTGAGCCGATTCGCGTGCTGCTGGTGGATGATCAGCGTTTAATGCGGGATGGTTTGCGTACGCTGCTGGAGCTGGAAAGCGATTTAGACGTGGTGGGTGAGGCCGCCGATGGCCAGGAAGCGGTGCAGGCGTATGCCGAGAAGAGGCCAGACGTGGTGCTCATGGATATTCGTATGCCGGTTATGACTGGTGTGGAAGCCACAGCGCGGCTTTGCCACGATTGGCCAGAGGCCAACATCATCATTTTGACCACTTTTGACGATGACGAATATGTGTTTGAGGGGATACGCGCCGGGGCCAAAGGGTATTTGTTGAAAGACGTGTCGGGGGATGAGTTGGCAACGGCCGTACGGGCTGTGGCTGGGGGCAGCGCCCTGTTGGGATCGTCTGTCGCGCAGCGGGTGCTGGCCCAATTTGCCAGCCTTGGCCCGGCAAAATCGCCCGCCGCACTGCCTGAGCCTTTGTCTGACCGCGAGCTAGAAATTTTGCAGCTCATTGCCCAGGGCTTGAGCAATCCCGAAATTGCCGCTCGCCTTTTTTTGGCCGAGGGAACTGTGAAAAATTACGTTTCTAATATTCTGCAAAAAACCGACACCAGAGATCGCACTCAGGCTGTTTTGAAAGCCCAATCCCTTGGCTTGTTGAACAGCTAAATTTCCCCCCAGGCTTGACAGAAAAATAATAAGTTCTAAAATATAGAAGAAATAAGAAGTTTGGATGCGCCAATGACGATTTTAACGCGAACAGAAGAAATCATTTTGCTGGCTGTTCACCGGCTGGAAAACAATGCCTATGGCGTTACGATTCGCCAGGAGGTAGAAGCGTTGGTGGGCAAGTCATACTCGGTGGGGGCCATTTATGTGCCGCTGGATAGAATGGTGGAGCGGGGTTGGTTGACGACAAATACGGGGTTGCCAACGGCCGTACGCGGTGGTCGCGCCAAACGATTTTACGAACTCACTCCGGCGGGCAAGCAGGCGTTGCTGGCCGCCCGGCAGCTCCATGAGCAGCTGTGGTCTGGGATTAACGATTTGGGCCTGGAAGGTGGCGCATGAAACAACTTTTCGTAACGTTGCTGCGCTGGTTGGGTGCGCCAGAATTTATCATTGGTGATTTTGTTGAGGAATTTGAGCAGGTGGTGGCGGAGAACGGCCGTTTCCGGGCCAATATCTGGTTCGGCCAGCAGCTCATCCGCTCAATCCCGGCCTTGTGCCAAAGGAGATGGCAGGAATCCATGAAAACGTTAACCAAACGAGACAAGCAATTTTTTGTTTTTGGCAGCCTGGCGCTGATTCCAGCCCTCATGATTGGCGTCACCGGCAGCCTGCACTCCCTTTTTGGCATCTCGGCTCCCATGAACAATATGTTCGACTTTGTCCGCAGCACGCCCTTGCTGGCCTGGCTCATTCATCCGGCAGTGATTTTGGGTGGTCTGGTCGTTGCTTTTGTTTTGAACGCATTGCCAGTTTTGCACATCAGCCTGCACAATCAAGATGAGGCATGGCAGGGCACCATCAGCTTGCGCAAGGGGTATTGGCTGCATCTGATAGTGTTGGGAACGGCCGTGCTGTTCGGCCTCATCGTTTTCCTCTACTTGCTCGCTGAAAACCTATAAAACACAATTGAGAATTGATTTTGAGAGATGTTTTCAGGATGGACCGCTATTTATCACGCGGCAAATAGAAGCTAAAAGTAGCCCCCTGGCCAACCTGACTTTCCACTTCAACACGGCCGTTTAGCTTCTCAACAATCTTCGCCACAATAGATAAGCCCAGACCATGCCCTTCAATCCGTGGCGTTTCTAATCGTGTAAATTGTTTAAATAAATTTTGCTGCGCATCCTGGCTTAAACCCTGCCCATTATCTTTAACCCAGAATTTTACATAATCACCCTTCAACTCGCTGCCAATTTCTATAATCGGCGGCCTGCCCCCGTATTTAACCGCATTCGTAATGTAGTTGTACCAGACCTCCTCAACCCAGGGGCCATGCCCCATGGCAGTTGGAAAATGATCGGCCACAATGAGGGTTGTGTCGTACTCTTTTAGTCCAAATTTTAGGCGCTGAATTGCGTTGTTTACAATGAATTCCATTGGCAAAGGTCGCGGCACAACATTTTCCTTACGAATACTGGCAAAAACCAGCAGCTCATCGATGATATTGCTCATGCGACGGCCGTTCCGAGCCAAAGCCGTGATGTACTCATGTTGTTCTGAATCTGACAAGCCCATGTGCGTATCGGCCAGAGCTTCACTGTAACCAATGAGGGAGGCTAACGACCCTTTCAAATTGTGGGCAACCGTATGGGCAAACGCATCCAGCTCCTCATTTTTCAGCTTTAAGGCCCATTCGGCTTTCTTGCGCTCCGAAATATCGGTCACAAAAGCTAACCCCAGCGCGCCTACCTCTGTATTTAGAAAACTCAGACTAACCTCAACCGGAAACTCGCTGCCATCTTTCTTCTTGCCCGCCAAATCCATGGTTTGGCCCATTGGGCGAATGTGGGGTTCTTTGAAAAAATGCTCAATATGCTTGGCATGTTTGGTGAAGTATCGGTCGGGGAGAAAGATATTTAATAAATGCCCCACTACTTCATTCGACTTATAGCCAAATAGCTCTTCAGCCCGCCTGTTGATCAAGATGATTCTGCCCCCTTGATCACAGATAATGACACCCTCCGCCAGAGATTCCAGCAAGGTACGCACGGTGACATCTCCCTGGAAAATACCTGCCGCAAAAGCGACCTCCCTTTGCGTATTAAGCTCCTGTTCAAGCTGGATTATTTGTTGCCGCATAACGCCCAACTCAGAATCAAGCTGCTGTTTTTTATTTGTTGACTGACTCATATTTACCTCAATACTATTCTCATAACGATGCTTTCAAGTTCCGCTATTTGCCAGCATACCCGATTATTTAGAAACGTCATAATCTTTTGCCTTTAATCGCAGAGCCTGATGATGGAAATTCAAGCCCGATGGCGTATACTTGGCCTACAAAAACCAAAACCAACTGCCAGCAAGCTTATGAATGTCGATACCGCAAAACTACGCCAATTTATCAACGAACATTTCGGCCCGCAGGACCTCAACGACCTGCTGTTCGATTACTTCCGTACGGTTCACGAAGATTTGACACCGGGAATGACGAAACGGCGACATATTTCATTGCTGCTTGAACATTGCGACAGGCAGGGCAAATTCCCAGATTTACTGGCGGCGATTAAACGAGAACGCAGCTTTTTCCAACCTGACGACTACGTGCAGGGTCAAAAAGCCCCCACCGCTACCCGCCAAACACCAACCCCCATCACCCGCAACCCCCGCCAAATCTTCATCAGCCACGCCCACCAGGATGCCGAAGTAGCCCACCGGTTAGCCCATGACCTGGAAGCCCACGGCTACGACATCTGGATTGCCCCCGACAGCATACGCCCCGGTGAAAAGTGGGTCGAAGCCATCAACCGTGGCCTGGAAGAAAGCGGCATCTTTGTTCTGCTGCTCTCGCCGGATGCTGTAGCCTCCCGATGGGTGCAACTGGAAACCAACGTAGCCATCACTTACACCCATGAAGATGAAATGGCCCTTTATCCCCTAATGCTCAATGCGTGTCGCCTGCCAGCCCTTTGGCGAGCTTTTCAGCATATTTCCCTGCGTGGTGGTTACGAGCGTGGTTTTGGGCAGCTTCTTGTTGCTTTAGAACCCATGAATTCAGAACAGACTTTTTCTGTCAATCCAGCTCTGAAAGAGTTGATAACGGCAGAAGCGATAGGCGCAAAATTGAACAGCTTTTATCACAAAAAAAGTGGTAAAGAGTTTGTCCGGGTGCCAGCGGGGGAGTTTTTGTACGGGGATGACAAGAAAAAAGTGTACCTGGACGAATTCTGGATAGCCAAAACCCCAGTAACTAACGCTGAATACGCTCGTTTCGTTGCCGAAACGAAGGCGAAATTTCCAGGATATTGGAAAAGAAGCTCTCCACCTGCTAAATTGGCCGACCATCCTGTGGTGAATGTATCCTGGCATGATGCTAAAGCGTATGCTGAGTGGTCAGGTTTGGAACTGCCAACTGAAGAGCAATGGGAAAAAGCTGCACGTGGCACAGACGGCCGAGAATATCCCTGGGGCAATGAGTGGCGCGAAAATCATTGCAACACACGCGAAAGTGACATTGGCACAACCACAACAGTGGGACAATTTTCGCCGCAAGGGGATTCGGTGTACGGTTGTGTGGATATGGCGGGTAATGTGTGGAATGGACGGTCAGCCTATGCTCACCACGTTCTACTCGTCGGATGGTGCGCGGCGGGTCGTGGGGCAACAAACGATTAGACGTGGGCGTGACCATTTCCTCGACTACGATCCTGTCGACACGTTTCATGACCTTGGTTTTCGGCTGGTTGCCCCCATTGCTTCTGGTTCGTGATTTATTTTTATGATTTCTGGGACGCACCTCTAAGGTGCGTCCCACTTGTTGTTTTAGGATTGCATTGCCTCATGTACCCGCTGTGGCGTGAAGGGAATGCGGCAGAGGCGGCTGCCGGTGGCATCGTAGACGGCCGTTGGAAGGAAATTAAAAATCCAGCTCGCTCAGTGAATTTACCGGGGCATAATAGCCATTGGCCATGAGCTTTTTAAGCATCTTTTCTGCATCATCGAATGCAAGCTGTTCTTGCTTGATGAGCCTGACCAAACTGCCCAGCGTACCAGAAATGGGGATTCCCAGACGTTTTCCTGCGGCTCTTGCGGCTTTGTCATCGGTCAAAAACATCCAATTTCGTTCGTGTGCAATCGCCAGACAAGAAGCTTCGCCATGATGAAGTTTGCCTAGCTGTTTCCCGTATTGAACTCGCTCTGCCTCAGTTTGCATGGAAGTTAACTTTAACCAGCCATCTTCTGCTAGAGGGAATAGTATCCGTTCAATACTTGCGTAAAAAGTGTAGCCTTGCTCCAGACCCGTTTGAATTTCAGTAAACACTTGTTCAGAGATGTGCAGGGTAGGCCAACACAGGCGCAGCAAGTTTAACGTGCCCAGCGAGGCAAAGTTAGAAATGATGGTGGTGTTGGCAATGACGGACATTATTTTTCAGAGTGGGTAACGGCCGTTTCAATTTCAGCCATCATTTCCGCAGTTGTTTCTGAACCCAGCCGGGGTTGAATACCACGGCGTAGCAAAATCTCTTTCATTCTGTCAAAAGAAATGCCTGCTAAAGAAGCTGCTTTTGCTAACGAGATTTCATCAGTCTGATATTGGTGAACAGCCCAATCTAGCCGCAGTTGCGGCCGTTCTTGCCACAGCACACGCATCGCCTCAGAAATAGCGCTCTGCTCGTCAGGATACAATCCGGCCTTCACCAGTTCTTGTGGAGTAATCATTGTTCACCTCGAAAAGCATTATACACAACTTGATTACGAGTTGTACATCGCCTCATGAACCCGCTGCGGTGTGAAGGGAATGCGGCGGAGGCGGGTGCCTGTGGCGTCGTAGACGGCGTTAGCGATGGCCGGGGCGACGCCGTCTTTGGGGATTTCGGCGATGGCTTTGGCCCCGAATGGGCCGGTTGGCTCGTTGGTTTGCACCAGGATCGCCTGCATCCAGGGCATCTCGTCGGCGCGGTAGATGTGGTAGGGGCCGAACTGGTCGTTGACCAGATTGCCCGTCGCGTCGTAGGCCATCTCTTCGCAGTGGCCGTAGCCCAGCGCCTGCACCATGCCGCCCTCCACCTGTCCGCTGGCGGTGATTGGGTTGATCGGCACGCCCGCATCCACGGCCATCACCAGCTTGGTGACGGTGACCTGGCCGGTTTCGGTGTTCACCTCCACCTCGGCAAACTGCCCGGCAAATGGCGGTGGCGAATCCATGCTGACAAAGCTGGCGGTGGCCATGATTTGCCGCTGCTGTATCCTGGTGCAGGCTGTGCAGGCCAATCGCTTCCATGCTGACGGAACGGCCGTCTGCCGCAATCGCATGTCTATTTTCCAAACGAATATCGTGCCAGCTGTCTAATTCCAGCATCAACGCGGCCCGTTCTTTGATTTGCTCGGCTACCTGTTCGGCGGCCCGTTTTACGGCCGTTCCCGAAATATACGTCGTGCTGCTGGCATAAGCCCCGTGTCAAACGGCGTCATGTCCGTGTCGCTGGAGTAGATGATGATGTCTTCCAGCGGCACGCCCAGCACCTCGGCGGCAATCTGGCTGAGCACCGTGTCCGACCCCGTGCCCAAATCCGTCGCGCCGACGAGCACGTTAAACGAGCCGTCGTCGTTGATTTTGACCGACGCGCCGCCCATGTCCAGGCCGGGATGGCCGTGCCGTGCATGCACATCGCCGCGCCCAGGCCGCGCCGCAGATGGGGCTTGCCGGGCACTTCGTGCCAGCCGGGTTCAAACTTGCGCTCCCAGCCGATGGCTTTCATGCCCTGCTCAAAACATTCGTTCAGGCCGCACGATTCAATCAGCGGCACGGTGATGACCGTCTCTTTTTCGCCTTCGCCCAGCAGCGGGGCGATGGGCATCAGGTCGCCCGCCTGCACCCAATTTTTGCGGCGGAACTCGATGGGATCGAGCTTCGGAGCGCGGCGGCAATTTCATCCATGAGGCATTCCAGCGAGAAAGAGCGCCTGCGGCCCGCCATAGCCGCGATACGCGCCGGGGACGGGCAAATTGGTGTAGGCAACGATGCAGTCAAACTCCCGATTTTTGCAGTTGTAGCTGCTCAGGCCGCGCAGGCCGGTGACGGTTTGCACCGTCAGGCCGTGGGTGCCGTACGCGCCGGTGTTGGCTACGATTTTCATCTGCATCGAGTGCAGCGTGCCGTCGGCCATGACGCCCGCTTTCCAGGTGATGGTTTGCGGATGGCGGGTGCGGCTGCTGCGGAACTCCTCGCTGCGCGTCAGTTCCAGGCGCACCGGACGGCCCGTGGCAATGGTCAGATGGCCCACGATGTCCTCGATGAGCATCTCTTGCTTCACGCCAAAGCCGCCGCCGATGCGCGGCTTGATGACCCGGATGCGGCGCACGGGCAAATCGAGCAGCAGCGGGCGACCATGCGGCGCACGTGGAACGGCACCTGGGTGCTGGTGCGAATCACCAGCCGTTCGTCGCTGTCCCACCAGCTGATGGCGATGTGCGGCTCGATGGGCGCTTGCTGCACCTGGTGCACGTAGTAGCTGTGCTCAAAGACGTGATCCGCTTCGGCAAAGCCTTGTTCCACGTCGCCCACTTCTGCCTGGATGTGGTGCACGATGTTGCGGCTGGCGTCGTGGATTTTTTCGGTGTCGTCCTCGTCGTGGATGACGGGTGCGCCTGGTTTGATCGCTTCGTTTTCGTCGAAAACGGCCGGCACAATTCATACTCCACCTTGATCAGCTTAAGCGCCTGTTCGGCAATCGCTTCACTTTCGGCAGCCACGGCGGCCACGCGGTCGCCCACGTAGCGCACCTTGTTGTCGAAGCTGACCTGATCGTGCGGCGGCGGGTTGGGGTAGCTTTGCCCGCCGGAGGCGTACTTGACGCGCGCTTGACGTTTTTGGTAATGGATGACGGCATGGACGCCGGGCAGCGCTTCGCGGCTTCGCTGGCGTCGATGTCCAAAATGCGGGCGTGGGCGTGCGGGCTGGTGAGCAGCTTGGCGTACAGCATCCCGCGCAAATCAATGTCGTCCACGAAGGCGGGGTTGCCTTTGGTGAGCTTGACCGCGTCCACTTTGGTTTCTGGTTTGCCGACAACGGCCGTTTCTGGCACGCCAGAAGTGGAGCACGATGTCGGTTTGGGGTTTGTTTGGGTGGAGACTGGAGATTGGAGATTGGAGCCACCTGCGAGTTTCGGGCCGTCGTCTTCGGGGCGGGGGATATTCTGCGTAGAAAGTGGCGTCGATGATGGGCGGGCCGTCGTAGGGCGGGCATCCTCTCACCGCGCAGGTAGGCAGCAGCACGCAGGACCGCCTGGACGGGCTTTACGTAGCCCGTCTCGCGGCACAAAACGCCGGAAAACGCTTCGCGCACTTCGGCTTCGGTGGGATTGGGGTTTTGGTCCAGCAGCGCCTTTGGCCGCCAAAATCATCGCCGGGTGCTGTAGCCAGACTGGATCGCGCCGGTTTCCACAAACGCTTTTGGATGGGATGCAGTTCGTTGACGCCGGGGTTGAGCCCTTCAACGGTCTCAATTTTGTGGCCGACAGCTTGCCCGGCCAGCATCACGTCGCTGTTTACCAACTGGCCATCGACCAAAACGGCCGCTGCTCCGGTTTGCCCATCGTGACTACCAAAGCGCACGCTAAAATAGCCCGCGCCGCGCAGGGCGGAGAGCAAGGTGTCGGTCGGTCTGGCTGATATTTCGTATGCTTTGCCGTTAATGTTTAGTGGGAGGGTCATTTTACGGTTCCTTACTATGGGGTGGGAAGAAATGATAAGTGAAAAGTAAAAAGTAGATGACCACTTTTCACTTATCACTTTTTACTTTTCACTATTTTCTAACTCTTCTTAACAAGTTCCTTCACCGCCTGTACCAGCTCATCTACCGTCTGGTAGCGGTCTTCTGGCTTTTTGGCCAGGGCTTTGTCTAAAATGGAGTCCCAGGGTGGTTGCAGGGTGGGGATGGCGGCCTGGACGCTGGGAATAGGATTGTTGAGATGGGCCATGACGATGCTGACGATGGAGTCGCCTTTGAAGGGCAGCTCGCCCGTCAGCATGAAAAAGAGGACGATGCCCAGGGCGTAGATGTCGGTACGGCCGTCCATCTCTTTAGCCCCCTGTATTTGTTCAGGACTCATGTATTCCACCGTGCCAATCATCACGCCCGTGCCGGTGATGCCTTTGGCAGCGGCTAAATTTTTGGCGGTGCCAAAGTCGGAGAGGAACGGTTCGTTACGGCCGTTAAACAAAATGTTGGCCGGTTTGATGTCCCGGTGCAGAATGCCCTTCTCATGCGCTTCGGCCAAAGCCGACCCAACGCGCTCCATCACAAAGCCAACTTCATCCAGGGGCAGCGCCCCGTTTTGCAGCCGGTCTTCCAGCGTGCCGCCCGGCATGTAGCGCATGACAATGTAAGAAAGGTCTCCCTGGTGGCCAAAGTCGTAAATGGGAATCACGGCCGAATGCTCCAAAGAGGCAATTGTTTCCGCTTCTTGCTGAAAGCGGTCGTAAAAATTGGGGTCAATGTCTAGCATTTGTGCTGCCAGCACTTTAACGGCAACCTTGCGCCGGATGAGCGGATCTTCGGCCAGGAAAACGGCCGCCATGCCGCCTCTGGCAATCTCTTCAATAATTTTATAGCGGCCGATTCGTTGTGGTATGGTCATTGCTTCCCTGAAACTTTTTGCGTGGATAATAGGCGGATTTTATTCTATTGTGAGGTTGGTTTCAAATTGCGATTCGTGTAAATGGGTCACGATTCCGACAAATAAAAAGACTGTGGTTTGCCCACAGCCTTTTTGTCTGTCTTTTCGTGGAAATTTAATTCACTTACTCAGTGTTTTCGATGGGAGAGAGCAGAGCCAACAACCCGACAAGCCCCATATTGCTGTAGAGCAATGGAGACAAGAAAGGCGCTCCACGCAAAAAGCGTTCTGGCACGATGGTGCTCTGGCTGGTTAGGTCGGCCTGGATGTGGAAGTAGGTACCAATCATGCCCACCACAATCAGCAAAACCATGGCCACAATGTAAATGGTGACGTCTTCTGTGGTTAGCTGACGATTAATTGCTCCCATGCCTGCGGAAACGGCCGTGCCAAACACCCCCACCACCAGCGGCAGCCAGAGCCACGGGTTTTCCCAGGGATGGCGCGAATGATCGAAGGCGCTGCTAACCAGGGCGACCAGAATGCCGAGGCTTACCAAAAAGAAATAGGCGCGGGTTTTGCTGTATGGCATTTGCACCGTGCGGCCAAATGGTAGCTTGAGCAAGCCGCTGCCGGTTGGCGACTCTTCCCAGGCGGCGCTGATGCCCAAGACGCCGATGCCGGCAAAGGCAAATGGGGCCAAAAATGGCGGTGCCCAAACCAAGAGATTCAGCGTTACGCGGGACCCCACCGGGGCGGTGGGCAACGTGCCGCGAACCAGGTGGAAATAAGCGCCCAGCACGCCGATGAGAATACTTGTGAGGAATACGGCCGTAGCCAGCCACGTTGCCATCTTTCTGTTGCGCAGAGCTATGAGCCCCGCAATTAGCAGCAAAACCCCGGCAATTGGCCCAAAGATAATTGGAATCCATTCCCGGAGGTGGATGGTATTGTTAAGCCCGTGAGCCAGCAGCGTATCTAGCCCCAGCATAATTTCATTAAAAGCAGCCATCAACAGCATTGCCTGATCCCTGGAAATGGGAATTCGCCGCCGCCTGGCGCTTGGAAAAACAGTTGCTAAATAGTTCATATCAGTTTGCCAAAATTGGAGGAGCCAGGCCAAATAAAGCTTTATTTGGCCTGGCTATCGGTTTACTCAATTGGTCCTGGCGGGCCGGGATCAATCGGTTCCAGGCCAGCTTCTTCCAATTTGTCATTCACCATTTCAATGAGTTCTGCGCGATCGTGCAGCATTTCATAGGCACCGTGCCATTGCACATAGTCAGCACCTTGCATCCAGGTGCCAAACTTGGCAGTGCGGCCCCAATGATGCCACAGATTGAAGTATACAAAGTCAATCGGCTCATCAAAGGGTTGGTCGGTTAACAAGCCGTTGTCCTTCAATGGCTGAATAATTTCGTCACTTTCTATCACCCAGGCATTGACTTGCTCAACCGCTTTGTCGGCGTCCGTGTAGAACGTTTCAATGAAATTGGAATTATGACATTCTGAACACACAACCTGCATCCGGGTCATATTGTCTTGCCAGGCAGGTCGCCGGGTGCTAATGGGCGCGGCAAGGTTCCAGGTGAGACGGTCGCCCACGTCATGCGTGGTGGCTGCTCCGCCAAAACCGCTCATGTGGCAGGTGGCACAGGTTGGCGCGGGGAAGTTGGTGACATCCAGCGTGCCTGGATCAGCTTCCCAATCCCAGGTGTGGCCATCTGTGGCGTAAGCGATGCCGTGCGGCGATTCTTGGTAAATTTCCCACTGCGGATGATCTGGCCCAATGTGGCAGGCATTGCACGTTTCTGGCTTGCGTGCCTGCTCCAGGCTGAATTCGTGGCGCTGGTGGCATTCCTGACATTGCCCTACGGAGCCATCTACGGCCGGTTTGCCAACGTCGTGGCAGCTTTCACAGGCAAATTTGGTAATGGCTGGCCCTTCAATGGCATGAAGTGAGTTTCTAGCACGAACTTTGTCGTCTATGTAGCCTCCTTCGGGAACGGCCTGGTACATCGCCAGCAGATCGGGCGAAAGCACATCCTGACCGGCATAAGCTACATAAGCGGGTAGGCCATGACGGCTCTGGTTGAACTGGGCGACTTCATTTTCGTGGCAGGTTTCACACATGGCTGTGGTTGGCTCATTTAGCACGTAGGTGTCTTCATGCTCAATGGCTCCCGGATAATCGGCATCCACTTCGTGGCAGTCGCGGCAGGTGACTTCGGCAGCAGCCATGCTGCTGTGGCCGTACTGCTCGACAATGCCAGGGGTATTCCGGGTGTGGCACTCTACACATTCATCATCGCTGTTGGCCAGCACGTTGACTTGCTCGTCGGCGTTGGCTGGTTCTCCTGACCGGCTGACGGCCATGATGACCAGCGTTAATCCGGCAACGATGAGCACGGCGATAACGCCCAAGATGAGCAGTCGAAATGAGCTGCTGCTGTTTGATGGGGCTTCTTGACTCATTAACTATCCTCCTAACGATTTATGGTGGAAGGGTGAAATTACAAACCTCTTCCGTGGGAAACAGTTTATTTGTCCCAGGTGGATATATCTTTGCGAAAATGCAATAAACGGCCGTTTACTGACCAGATTCTCAAGTTAATGAACGGCCGTTTGGTATCGGCTTTATTCAAGAATTCTTTGGCTTTTTTACAAAGTTGTCGCAGGTGAGCCGGTAGGTTTAACCGGCGTTAAGTTTAGCATCTTGCTGCCAGGCAAGCCAGCTCCAGAGGCGGATTTTTAGTACCGGGTCTGCCAGTGTTTGAAAATAAAATTGGCCACCCGGCCATGATAATTGTTCTTTCCAGGAGCGTTGTTGCTTAAGACGAGATTAATGAACAAGGCCCTGGGCTTCTTTCAGACTGATCAATTGAGCTGGCTTACGAATTGCATTTTGTTTAACCAGATAGAAAAAGCTATACTTATGCTTATGTCACGATTACGCATTTTACTTGTTGATGATCATGAAGTTGTTCGGCTGGGCCTAAAGAGTTTGATTGAGCGCAATGCTGGCTTTGAAGTGATAGCTGAAGCTGCCGCCCAGCAGGAGGCTGTGAGTAAAGCATTAACTCACAAGCCTGATATTGTGCTTATGGATATTCGTTTGGCTGGCGGCAGCGGCATTGAAGCCTGCGAGCAAATTATGGCAGAGCTGCCCACAACCAAAGTCATAATGCTCACTTCTTACGCGGAAGATGAGATGCTTTTTGCCGCTATTCGGGCTGGCGCATCTGGCTATGTGCTTAAGCAGGTTGGCAGCAATGATGTGGTGCGGGCAATTGAGGCGGCGGCCCGAGGCGAAGCAACATTGGACCCAACCTTAACTCAGCGGGTGTTTAATGAGATGCGCCGGTCAATTCAGCAAGAGGAATCGGCTGCATTTAGTGACCTGACGGCTCAGGAGATGCAGGTTTTGTCGCTGATTGCTGAAGGCCGTACCAATCGTGAAATTGCCGAGGCGCTGTACCTGAGTGAGGGCACAGTTCGGAATTATGTAAGCGGTATTTTGTCTAAACTGGAAGTATCTAACCGGGCGGAAGCTGCCGCCTATGCGATTCAACACCACCTCAAAGATTATCTTCATTAAGGATATGGACGATGGAGAAGGGGAGCAAAATAGATTCTTATTATTTAGAAGCTATTTGCCAGGCAACGCTGAGCATCTCCCGAATTAGGGAGCTGCCAGAGACGCTGCGACATATTGTCGATACGGCACGGGAGCTGCTGGCCGCGGAATATGCGGTGTTGGCGACGTTTTCGCTGAACAATGTTGCCCAAAATTTCATCTTTTCTGGCATTGACCAGAATACGGCCGATTTGATTGCTCATCCTCCTGAAGGCATGGGGTTACTGGGCACGCTTTCTGATGAGCGGGCAGTTATTCGCGTGCCTCAGCTTTCGCAGCATCCTCAATTTACGGGTTTCCCCAAGAACCATCCAGAAATGAGCAGCTTTTTAGGAATGCCCATTGCCCAGGATGATGTGGTATACGGCCGTATCTACCTGGCAAATAAGAAAAATGGGGAGCCGTTTAGCCAGGTGGATGAACAGGTATTGCAAATTTTCGCAGCCCATGCGGCCGTTGCCATACAAAATAACCTCCTCATTGAGTCTGGCCAGGATCAGCGCCACCAACTTCAGGAGCGAAACCGCCAGTTGGCCGCTCTGGATAAAGCGACGATGGCCATTGCAGGTGAGCTGACACTTGATAAGGTTTTGCAGCAAATCGTAGATGTTGCTCGCGAGCTGGCCGATGCGCAATATGCGGCTTTGGGCGTGCCCAATAAGCAAGGTTTTTTAGAAACGTTTATTGATAGCGGGATGCCAGATGAAATTGCCAATGCAATTCCTCATTTGCCAAAGGGGTTGGGCCTGCTAGGAGCCATTGTCAAAGAGCGGAAAACCATTCGTATTCCCAGGATTGAGGATGATCCGCGCTCGGTGGGGTTCCCGGAAGGGCATCCGCCCATGGTGCCATTTTTAGGTGTTCCGGTCATTGCGGGGCGAGAAACATTAGGCAACTTATATCTCACCAACAAGATTGGCGCAGATGAATTTACTCAGACTGATCAAGATTTGGTAGAGCTGTTGGCGGCTCATGCGGCCGTTGCCATTCAAAATGCCCGCTTGTATGAACAAGTCGGCCGTTTGGCCATTGTGGAAGAGCGCACCCGCATAGGTATGGATTTACATGACGGCATTATTCAATCCATTTTTGCGGTAGGTTTAACATTAGAATCAACCAAGCTCTCGCTGCCTGGCGATCCGCAAGAAGCGGATATTTTGCTGTCTCATGCCATTGAAGCGCTGAACGCCACCATTCGGGATATTCGTAACTTTATCTTGGATTTACGGCCGCATCGTTTTCAGGGCAATTTTGAGCAGGGTCTGGGTCGGTTGGTGCGAGAATTTCAGGCCAATACCATGGTTGCCGTCTCGCTTTCTGCTCCCAAAGAAGCGCTCGAAAGGTTGCCTGCGCCGGTGGCTCGCTCCCTTTTCCTCACCACACAAGAGGCTTTGGCCAATATCGCCCGCCATGCCCAGGCTGGGCAGGTATTCATCAATATCGAGGCAAAAGGGAATGATGTTATTTTGCGGGTTTCTGATGATGGGCGTGGCTTTGATATGGGGCAAAATAATTACTCAGTAGGGCATGGATTATCAAACATGCGTGCCCGTGCTGAAGATTTAAGCGGTTCGTTTGAAATTAAGTCGATGCCGGGAAAGGGCACAACGGTGAAGCTGGTTTTTCCCATTTCGTCAAACTGATGGGTTTAACCTGGAATAACATCCTCTGCTAAAATTTTGGCAGCGTAATCCAAAAAGTCTGTGACGGTGATGATGCCAACGACCGCATCATTTTCTATCACGGGCATCCCCCCAAATTTATAAATACTAAGCATTTCAGCAGCCCGGTAAGCGGGCATACTTGGCTCTACCGTGATGGGGTTTGGTGTCATGCAGCTTTCTGCGGTGACTGTGTCTAGTAATTCTTCGTCTTGCCAACGGCCGTGCAGCACCACCGGGGAGTTCATGACCAGCCGCACATCCCGATCCGAGATAATCCCGACCAATTTGCCATTGTCCAAAACGGGCAGTTGGCGGCATCCCTCTGTTTTCATAACACCAATGACGGTGCGCATGGGTGTGTCGGGCGCTACGCTGCTGGGGATCACGGTCATCAAATCATTTACAGTCACCATGATGTTCTCCTGAATGCTAATAAAAAGAACCTCTTTTTTGCAGTTTAATCTATTGCTTTTTGGTAGACGCATGGCAAATGTCATGAATGGCAGATGACTTTCTTCGGCAGAAATTTTGGCCAGGAGTTGTAAAATGAAATCATATTTTATGGTGCTAATGACCAGAAATTTATCGACTTTAGACGGGCTGGGGCCAGAATGACAATCCGCTTTTATATTTATGACAATTGTCACTGGCTGTTGCAATCACTGAACCTTATCCTTTTTGCCACTATGGATAAGTAGGCTCTATTGAACAATGCTTGGATTAATGGAACAAATTCGCTTAATCATCATCGATCAGCATAAAGGAGTTCGTAACGCTTTACGTGTTCGGTTACGATCTGCGCCCAGTTTGGCTATTGTGGGTGCTGTTGATGCTGAAAAGGTAAAAAACTTGGTGCAGGCTGATTTGCAGCCAGATGTGGCTTTGCTGGGTTTATCTGGCCATAACGATGAGCTGGGGTTTATGGTTGAGTTGGTGAAGCTGCTGGTGGCCAAGGGAACGGCCGTATTGGCCCTGACTTCTTACATTGATGATTTAGCCCGTGAACTGCTTTTGCAGGCGGGTGCCAGCGATTATCGTTTGAAAACAGTAAATACCCCAGAACTTTTGGCTGAAATTGAGCTTTTAGCTGAAGAACAACGCAAACACAAGATAGATAATTGATAAGGCAGCTGGTTTAGTTGCCTTGCCCCAGTTTTTATTCCTCTAAGGATTTTAGAACATTCATATAATTGGCTCGTTCAAACGCTGCCGGATCAGACACATGCTTTTGGCTCATAACCCCCTGAATGCCAACAATGCTATCTTCTTCATTTTGTTCCAGCCATTGTTCCAGCCCAGCCAGAATTTCCTTGATATATTCGATGCCATTTTTGAGTAAAACAGAGGCAACGGCCGTTACCTTTGCGCCTGCCATCATGCACTTGACAATATCTTCACCCCGTTCAACACCGCCCGTTATGGCCAGGTCTGCCTTTACCAGGCTAGACAAAATAGCCGCCCACCGCAGGCGCAGCCGCAGCTCAGATCGTGTGCTTAAGTCCAGGCTAGAAATAACTTGTCGTGTTTCTAAATCAAAGTCCGGTTGGTAAAAGCGGTTGAACAACACAAGCCCATCAGCGCCCATTTCTACCAGTTGGTTGGCCATATGCGAGAAGGCACTGAAGTAAGGGCTTAGTTTAACGGCGACAGGAATTTTTACGGCCGTTTTCACATCCCTCACCAGATGCAAATACATCTCCTCAATTTCCTGGCCGCTAATATTTGGTTTGGTTGCCAAATAATAAATATTTAGCTCCATAGCATCGGCCCCGGCAGCCTCAATTAACCTGGCATATTGCACCCAGCCACCGCTGTAATATCCATTTAAGCTGGCAATAACAGGAATTGAAACTGCTTTCTTCGCCTGATAAATGTGGGCCAAATAGCCATTTGCACCCCGATTGTACCCCTTCATCTCTGGCAAATGTTGCAAGGCATCAGGCAAGTTTTGCTGGTTCAACGGCGTTACTTTTTCAACACCCATCCCCTGAAGCTCAATCTGTTCCTCAAACAAAGAAGGCAGCACAACGGCCGCAGCGCCAGCAATCTCCATTCGTTGTAAATTGTCAACGTATGCCGTTAAAGGAGAGGCCGACACAATCAGCGGATTTTTTAGCGTTAGCCCAAGATATTTTGTACTCAAATCGGTCATTGATTTTTCTCCTGTCTGCCCAGCAAAGGTGGTAAATCATAGCTGATTTGTAAAAAAACCACCACCAATGACAGTTGTCAGGCTGAATTGTTACATCCAGCACTCGTTGAGTATAATGATGCCGGTAAACTGATGAAAATATGTGTAACTTATGGCAAGCCCAGGTTTCAATTGCAAAGGTTTATCTATGATTTGCTAAACGCCTGAGTTACATATTTCTCTCAAACAAACCATACTATTGTGGAACCATCGTTAGAATAAATGGTTAGGCTTAGAACAAAAAAAGTGAAAGAGGTGAAGATCGATGTCGAAAAGAGCAAGAGGCCGCCGGGCAGCTAAAAAACAAACAAACTGGCTGCTGATCGGTGGAATTGTGGTGGGTGGAATTGTTATTTTTGCTGGACTCATTGCCCTGGCTTTTCGTGAGCCAACCCGGCTGAGCCTGCTGAGTTTTTGTAACACCAACCCAGATAACTGTATCGTGCTGGGCAATGAAGATTCCGATGTGTCTGTCGTTGAAGTGTCTGATTATGGCTGTTCCCATTGCCGTGACTTTAATTTGGAAACAAGCCCATTGTTGGAAGCCCAATATGTGGAAAGCGACCAGGTAAAATGGGTGGTTGTTCCCTTTGCGCTGCAAAGCCAAACCGGGGCATTCCCCACCATGCCCTCCTCTGTCGCCGCAATGTGCGCCAATGAGCAAGGCACCTTTGCCGAATACCATAAGGCTTTATTTGAGCTGCAATCCTCTTCATTATTTAATACCGAAGGGGGCTTTATGCAGGTTGCCGAGAATTTGGGAATGGATACAGAGGCATTTGGCAGCTGCCTAAGCGATAATGATTATACTGACAAAATTGTAGAAAACATTACGGCCGCACAGCAGTCGGGTATTAATTCCACACCTAGCTTTTTTATAAATGGCGAAGCTCTGGCCGGAAATCAACCGCTCTCGGTTTTCCAACAACGGCTGGATGCCTTATTGGACTCCTAACTTTTTATGAAAGAAGATTGGCAATTACGGTTAATTCAGCTGCTGGCTGTGCCAGGGATGCTGCTGGCTTACTATTTATATTTGTTTCATGAAGGCGTCCTGGTTGTGGGCTGTGTAGTTGGGGGCTGGTTTGACTGTGGTCAGGTTAGTGGGCCTGGCGCTCAGTTTGCTTCCATTGGGCCAGTGCCTGTTGCTTTTATTGGCCTGACGGGCTATGCCGTCATTTTTTTGCTTACCTGGCTGCGGGATTGGGACATTCCGTTGATGGATTACCTGCCAGAGCTGTTGGTTGTGGTGATTGGTTTTGCCTTCCTGTTTTCGCTGGGGCTGACGCTGCTGGAACTTTTTGTGATTGGGGCGTTCTGTCAATATTGTGTGGTTTCGGCCGTTTTGGTAACCGTTTTGTTTGGTTTGGCCATAAGCTACATGCGTTCGGTTAATGCGGAGGGGGTGGAAGATGCGTCTTGAGTTAGTGAAGGATTGGATGAGCCGTGATGTGGTGACTGGCGCGCCGACGATGGGTTTGTTGGATGCTGACTCTTTAATGCGTGAGCATAAAATTCGTCGGCTGCCAGTGGTGGAAAACGGCCGTCTTGTGGGCATTGTTACCTATGGCGATATCCGCGAAGCACGGCCGTCCCTGGCATCTGCCGTGAGTACCTGGGAGATGAACCACTACCTGGCCAGCCTCAACATTGGCGAAATTATGACCCAGGCAACAAAATCGGTATCTCCAGAGGCTACGATTGGCGAAGCTGCGGATATGATGCTAACAAGCAAGATTAGCGGCCTTCCAGTGGTGGATGCAAAAGGTGTGCTGGTGGGTATTATCACCGAGTCAGATATTTTCCGCATGGTGGCCCACCACTGGAAGCAAGGCCAGGATGATTCCACAAAACCATATACCCATTATGATGGAAAATAGGTAGCTGCTTTTTTGCTACGTAACAAAAATTGGGCCAATTGCCTTGGGCACAAGGGGCCGAACCTGGCATTAATTTATTGGGTCGATGAACCCTTGACGCAGCCCCAGCCCTGGGCTAGAATTGCGCGTCTGCAAAGCAGCATGATTTTTTGCAGCCATAAGCAGCAACGTTAACCAATTGAACGTATTGAATAACGGGTTAATACCATTATTGACCCGTTTATTTTTGTCTCTGGTAAATAACCAACGCAAGGGAAAAACGTGTTTGAGTCTTTAGGCAATCGCCTGCAATCTGTTTTTGATGGCTTGCAGCGGCGCGGCAAACTTACTGAAGCGGATGTAGACAAGGCAATGCGCGAGGTGCGCCTGGCCTTGCTGGAAGCGGACGTGAACTTCAAGGTTGTGAAAAGCTTTGTGGCTCGCGTGCGTGAACGCGCCGTTGGCCAGGAAGTGATGCGCAGCCTGACGCCAGGCCAGCAGGTGGTGAAGATTGTCCAGGAAGAGTTGGTGGAGACACTGGGTGAACCAGGGCGTCTGAATTTGGGTATGCAATCACCTGCGGTCATTATGCTGGTTGGGTTGCAAGGCGCTGGTAAAACAACAATGGCGGGCAAGTTGGCTCTCCATTTACGCAAGCAGGGCAGACGGCCGTTACTCGTTGGAGCAGATGTTTATCGCCCTGCGGCCATTGACCAACTGCAAACCCTTGGCCGCCAACTGGATATTCCCGTGTACGATGAAGGCCCAGAAGGCAATCCAGTGAATGTGTGTGCCAACGGCGTGAAGAAAGCCGTGGCCACTGGGGCGACCACCGTCATTTTAGATACCGCTGGCCGGTTAAACATTGATGAAATGATGATGGGTGAAATTAAGGCCATCAAAGAGAAAGTGAAGCCTGTTGAAACGCTGCTTGTGGCCGACGCAATGACGGGGCAAGAAGCTGTTCGCGTGGCCACCGACTTTAACAATGCTGTTAACATCACCGGGCTCATCATGACTAAGATTGATGGGGATGCCCGTGGTGGCGCAGCCATTTCTATGCGCGAAGTGACCGGTGTGCCTATCAAGTTCTTGGGCACCGGTGAAAAGCTAAACGCCATCGAGGAATTTCATCCGGATCGTCTTTCCAGCCGAATTTTGGGTATGGGTGATGTCCTGACTCTGATTGAGCGCGCTCAAGAAGAGATGGATCAGGAAGAAGCCGAGAAAGCTGGCAAGCGGATGCTGCAAGGTGATTTTAATCTGGAAGATTTTTTAAACCAGATGCAGCAAATTAAACGTCTGGGGCCAATTGGCCAGCTTTTGGAAATGATTCCGGGCATGAACAAGATGGCTAAGGATGTAGATTTAAGCGGCGCTGAAGGGGATTTGAAGCGCATTGAGGCGATCATTCGCTCGATGACACCCCAGGAACGGCGCAATCCAAAGATTCTCAAGGCGAGCCGTAAACGCCGCGTGGCGGCTGGGTCTGGCACTACGGTGCAAGAAGTCAATTCGTTGTTAAAACAGTTTCAAGAAATGAAGAAGATGATGAAACAGTTAACGAAAGGGCGTGGCCGTGGCTTGAATAATTTGCTGGGCCGTTTAGGGCAGTAAATACTGTTTTGTAATTTGTAGGTGGGAAAGCGGCGAAAATTGCCGAATGATGTAGAATTGGTCGCTTACCCAGTTAATTGATAATGAAATGCGTATCTGTTTGCGGATGCGCAGGCAACAGAATGTGAATAAATTCTTGAAGTAAGTGGAGATAAAGATAAATGCTTAAGATTCGATTGAGCCGCAGAGGCAAGAAAAGACAACCAAGCTACCGCGTGGTTGTGGCTGATATTAATTCCAAGCGAGACGGCCGTATTGTTGAACGCATTGGCCATTACAATCCGTTGACTGAGCCAGCGGAGTTTGCAATTAGAGAAGACCGTGCTTTGCATTGGCTGAGCGTGGGCGCACAACCTACAGATGCCGTGCGTCGCCTGCTGGATAAGCAAGGAACCTTTGATCGCCTGGGCCGTATGCACGCCGGGGAATCCCTGGAAGTATTGGCCGCCGAAGTCACGGGTGTGGCTGTTGCTGCCCCTGAAGCCGTGGAAGAAGTTGCCGAAGAAGAAGAAACGGCCGAAGAAGAATCCATTGTTGAAAAAGCTGTAGAGACCGTTAAAGAAGTGGTCGCTGAGGCAGCTGACGTGGTTGAAGATGCCGTTGAAGCGGTTGTGGAAACCGTGGAAGAGGTTGTTTCGGATTCTGATGACGCTGAAGCTGACGAAGCTGATGAAGCGGCAGATGACGAAGAAGAAACTGACTAATTGAGGGATTCATGAAAGACCTCGTAGAATATGTCGTAAAGTCTCTGGTGGAATCACCAGATGAAGTTTCTATTGATGAGTTTGATGAAGAGTCGGCCACGGTTTTGGAATTAACGGTTGCTGGCTCGGATATGGGCCGCGTCATTGGCAAAAGTGGTCGCGTGATTAATGCGATCCGTACGCTGGCGCAGGTAGCTGCTGCCAAGCAGGGCAAGCGCGTGTCTGTGGAACTTGTCGAAACTGGCGATCGCTAACTCCCGTTTTTCTGGGAATATGCCCGATCGGCGCTTCACAAATTGATCTTGATGACATGATAACCTCGCTGTGGCGAGGTTTTTGTCGTTATCGCAACAGCTGCACTAATTGAACCGTTGCGTAACTGAATTTGCATTGTGAATTATGAAGAGAAAAGAAGCTGACGCTGCCGCTGAGGCGGAAACTGATTTTATTGTTATTGGCCAGATTACCAAGCCGCACGGGGTGCGGGGTGAGCTGCGGGTGAAGCCGCATACCGATGAGCCGGAGCGGTTTACCTGGCTGGAACAAGTTTATGTGGGCGAAACTGCGCGGAGCCTGATGCTGGTGGAAAAGGCGCGGGTGCATCAGGGGATGATTTTGCTGAAGTTTACGGCCGTAAATGACCGAACCGCCGCCGAAGCTTTGCGTGGCGAGTGGCTGATGGTTCCTGAAGATGAAGCGCTGCCTTTGGAAGAGGGCGAATATTATCTGTTTCAACTGGAAGGGCTGTCAGTTTTTACAGACGACGGCGAGGATTTGGGGGTTTTGACCAGCATCATAGAAACTGGGGCCAACCATGTGTTTGTGGTGCAGGGTGCGCAGGGCGAGCTGCTGCTGCCAGACATTGATGAAGTGGTGCAGGAGATTGATTTTGAAAACGGCCGTATGGTCGTTAAACTGCTGCCAGGCTTAAGGTAGTTAAAAGTTTCTCCTCAATTGATTAGCTAGTTGGAGACAGGAGTAGTTAAATGTCCGATCTAAAATATTGGCTTGGCTTCAATTTAGTCAAAGGCATTGGCCCTGCAAAAGTGCAAGCCTTGCTAGATTATTATGGCTCTTTAGACAATGCCTGGCAGGCAAATGAGTTTGAACTGCAAGATCAGCCTTGATAAACGAAGCAATTCGACACCTTTTTTGCAAACCAGGCGTGAGGTTGATTTGGACGCAGCGCTGGCGCAGGCGCAGCAGGCAAATGTGTCGTTGCTCACCTGGGGAATGCCAGAATATCCCAGCTACCTGCGCGAGATTCCTAACCCACCGCCGCTGCTGTACTACCAGGGCGAACTGCGCGGTGATGTCAATGGGCCGTATTGTGGTGCCGGCGTCTGGCTAATCAGGTGACGCGAGATTTAGTGGCTGGGCTGGTGCAAAATAATATCACCATCGTCAGCGGATTGGCGCGGGGGATTGATGCTATTGCCCATAAAACGGCCGTTGACCTGGGCGGACGGAGCTGGCAGTGCTTAACCGACTGGAGCTGCATCTATCCTGCCGAACCGCACGATGGCCTGAAATTACGCAGGGCATGGGCTATCATCAGCGAACTATGGCCTGGGCATCCAGCCAGAGGCCAAGAACTCCGCCCGCAACCAAATTATCAGCGGCCTTTCACTTGGCGTAGTGTGTTGGGCCTTCCAGCAAACGCAGCAGCGCCTTATCACCAACGCCTGGAGCAAGACCGCGGTGTGCCGTGCCGGGCAACATCAGCCAGCAGCCGGGGGGCTAAAATAAGCTCATTCAGGGAAGGGGCCAAACTGGTAGCGTCGATGATATTATTTGGAAGAACTCGAATTTGCATATGGTGGCAGAAAAAACGGCCGTACAGCTTATGCTTCCAGAAACAGCCGAAAAATTGCTCTTCACAATAGCCATCTTTCAGGCCAGCCGTTCGTATCGATGACCTGAGTCGTACAACCGGAGTTTGCCCAGCGCCCTGGTGAGCAGCACCTTCTTTGCATTAATGGAACAAGGATGGTGCAGCAAGTGGGCGGGTATGTGCTGCTCGCGAAGATATTCATCTATAACACATCAACATCACATAGCGAGGATACCATGAAAATTATTATCTTTGCCGTGGCTCTGGCGCCAATTTGGCAACCCATCAGCCGTAAAAAAGTCTCAAGCAGTTTGAACCGTCATTTGGTGGTAAATCAACCTTCATTTAGCCGTGGATCGTGTTGCCGATGTTTATGGCCTGAAATGTTTTATTTCCACCAATGTAGGTCATGCACGTAGGCATTGTTCAGCAGCTGCCTGGTTTTACCTGCCAGCAATGTCGTTAGGGAGCAACTTGCGCCGGGATTGCTTGGCCGTTGGGCTGGCCATATACCTGGCCCGGCCGCACTCACCAGAGGCGCTAACTAGACACTGAGCCTGTAGCCATTTGTGGGGCGATAATTATATGGATCAGGTTATTATTTTTCAGGAAGTGCTAGACGCCGCTAAAAGCTAATTTCCGCCAAAGCCAAGATTTTGTTCATGGTGAGACGCCCGTTTTTGCCGGTAACGATCAGCTAAGGCTGGAGTTAGTTTGACGAGAAAAAGGACGGTAAACAGCCGTCCCTAATGTATTCAACTCCTCGATTACCGGCCCCCGCTAGTCGAGTGCCAGCAGTTGCCGAAAATACATGTGTGGAATACTGGCTACTGCTTCGTAACCACAATCGGTTTGTGCGCAAACAGTATCAACAACTTCTACAACCCAAAATGTAGAGGCTGTGGTCTTAAAATTGAAGATGCAATCCGGACAGCCAAATTACCGGAGACCGCCGCCGCGTCTATCCCGCGTTAGATGTCATTAGCTTCGACGATACCATTTTATGACGATGACCAACCCAGTGCCCTAATTGCTGCATGGCGAAATGAGTTGAAACGATCCGGGCACGCTGTACGCCCTCAAAGGGGCAATCGACCCAGACCTGAAGGCCAATGTTGTTAAAAATGTCGTAACCGAAAAATCCAGCCGATTGCCTGGTTACAACTACGAATCGAAGCTCGTTACAGTAATTGGCCTTGAGGATGATTGTAGTAAGCACGGAAGATGCGATCCTGGTTGTTCACAGGATCAAATTCCGTTAGTAAAGAAAATGGTAGATGGTTTGGAAGGAACCAGTTTAGAATCTTATAGTTGATTGCGTTTACGTTTTCTGCTTTTTTAGAAATTTATGGTGATCAAGAGAAAGTGATTGGATGTTGTTTTAGGAGTGCCGGGAAAAACACGGTGTTGCAGCCAAAATGAATGGGCGACCAATGGTTCCCCAAGACGCCCAGGGCACCTATTACCAAATTAACGGCAGCACTATTTGAGCAGGCTGCTCCTGCGCTGATAATTTGCCCTAAACCGGAGTAACGGCGTTCGCAAAGCCAAACAAAAATCTGCCAAAAGAAATAGCCGGCAAAAGCAGCGATCCGCGCACCACCACGCGCCCGCACGAACGGATTAGTAATTGTGGAATCGCCCGCCATTGGAAACCATCAGGCGGTACCTGGGCAAAGGGTACAGCGTCAAGTCAACGTTGGGCATGTGCGCGATTTGCTAAAATCTCGCCCTGAGTGTAGATGTTGAAAATAATTTTGAACCAGAATACCGCGTAACAAATGACAAGCGGGACGTGGTTAAGATTTGAAAGCAGCTGCTGCCAAAGCAAAAGAAATTTATCTGACTACACTGACCCACAACCGTGAAGGCAAGCGATTGCCTGGCACGTTTGGAATCGGCAATGGGTCGCTATTACCAGCGGGTTGTGTTTCATGAGATTACCAAACCAGCGATTCGAAGGCATTTGAAACCACGCGGTTAACATGGATCGGGTATTGCGCAGCAGGCGCGCGTCATTTTGGATCGATTGGTGGGGTACAAACTAGGTCCGCTGCTCTGGCGCAAAATTGCGCAGCCGTTTATCGGCGAGCAGGTGCAATCATCTGTGGCAGTGCGGCTGGTGTCGAACGCGACCTGCACTGTGTGCGCAAATCAAAGGTTTGTTACCAAGGAATATTGGACGCTTGGCGCTGAACTGGGTGGGGCGCTCTAGGGGTAAATGACCAGGAACAGCCGTTTTCCAGAGCGTTGCACAAATTAAAGACCCTGTATTTGCAAGTGGGGAATACGATTGTGCGGCCGCACCTGGTAGCTAGAAAAAGCATCTGGTGGCGAAGTGCGCATTGTAAACGAACCGTCGCCCAACAGCCCATTCACCTGTACCATGCAAAGGCGTCCCGGCGGTTGAGCTGCCTGCACCAGCAAACGATGCGCATTGCCCAGCAGCAACGCTGTGAAGGCATTGACCCTGGAAGGCGAAGGAATCGGTTGGTTTAATTACCTACATGCGTACCAACGGCATTCCGTCAAAGAGGCGAAACGGAAGCGCGAAACCTATGTTGGCAACGCTGAGTCACCAACTAAGCGCCGTTAAACCACCCGGAGTACAAAACAAAAATCAAAACAGCGCAAAGCGCAGAGCAGTGCAGCCCACCTCTGTCCCCGTATTGCCCTAAGCAGATCAAAAAGAACATTTGTCACGCGGGATCAGTATCGCCTGTACAAGTTGATTTGGGATCTAACTGTGTGTGAATGGCTCCGGCCAGTATGACACGGTGTCAGTGGATGTTGGGCGGGAGATGAGGAAGGTGGCTGTGGGAACGTAATATCTCTTCCAGGCGACTGGTTCTGTTATGACCTTTGCTGGATTCCTGGCTCTATGAGAAAGCCGCCCTGGATCCTTGAATGTTGTGAAACCAGGTGCCATCCGACCTGAAAGAGGGCAGAGCTGCTCCGATTTATTTACAGCTTTGCCAGGCAACACACAGCCACGCCACGCTACAGCAGAAAACCACCCTAGTTAAATCAATGGAAGAATACGGCATTGGTGCCCCAGCACCTACATATCCATCATCTCTACAATTCAAAATCATGGTACGTGGATGGGGTAGACAGGCGATTGCAGCCGACAGAAACCAGCCAGGTGGTGAACGATTTACTCGTTGAGTATTTCCTGATATTTTTGTCCCTAAGACTTTACGGCGATTGAAGATGAGCTGGATAAAATTGCTGAAGGTGAGCCGTGGGTTGCCCGTCATTGGCAGCTTTACAGTTGCCAGCAAGTGGCGATGAGTCCATACCAAGCTGGTTGAAGGCAGAGGTGGGCCTGTAGGGCGGGCGTGCCCCCTGTGTGTGTGATTTGGTTTACCGGGAAGGGCGATACAGTCCGTTTTCATCTGGCTGCTCAATTTCCCAAATGCCGCCATACAGAACAACTGCTCAACAAAATTGGCGTCACCTGTCCCAACAGCGGCAAGATAGTCGACAGCATACCACTCAGAAACCGCGTCTTCCTACAGCTGCTGCGCGTTACCCAGACTGCAGGTGCTTAGTTGGAAAAAGCCTATGGTCGATGAATAATATGCAACGGCTGGTGGTTCCGTAAACGAAAATGAGACCGACTGCGTTCGCGCGGCTAAAAGAGCCAGTGCCCGATAAAGAATAACCGTCATGAATTAATATGACCAGAAACAATTCTACATTTGCCTGAATTTCTATTCGGTACAGAATGCCTTATGCCAGAGCAGGCGCTTCGAAAAATTTTACTGTAGATGCTTCATAGCTGCGTTGGTTTCCCATTGCTAGTTGTAGCTAATTGGTACCACTGTATAAGATTTTTTAGCAACTTATTAAAGGCTAGACCTTGGTTTTGTAGCCTCGTCAATAACAAAGTCACAGGAGAAATCTGCGTAACAGGAAAATCGACGATTCAAAAATTTTATGTATTTTTAGAGGCCAATAATCAGACGCCTCCTTTCCGGAAACCTCGACATGTATTTCCAAGATTGTTTAATGTAAAGGAAAAATTATGAACTTTCGTCTAGCTTCTCTATTATCTTTTGCTTTTTGGAGTCTTGCGCTGGATTTGTGGGGAGCGGGGTCGGTGCCGGTCAATCGGCGCTGCCCAACGGGCGATGGATGAATTGCCATACCTGCCGTTTCAGACCAGAGTAATCCTCATCACAAATTTAGAAATTAGCCAATCTATTCAGGATGCCAGCACGGTGCCGCTGGTATCAATCAGCCCACTGTTGTGCCGCGTTTATCTGGCCTACAAGCAGTGGCAACGATGTGCCTAGTACCAGCATTACCTTAACCGCTACTCGTGGAAGTCTACGTGATGACAGCAGCCGTTCGGCACAAAATCGCCTCCAAGCAGCTCAGCCAGGTAATTTTGGGCAGTACGTTTAACGTTGTGCTGCCCGCAGACCTGGCTTTCTGGCACGGTGCAAATTGTGGCGTAACAACCAAAATGGCGGCGGCTTTCAAAACAGTTACATTTAATGGTGCCCGTTGAACATCACGATTGTGCCCATTAACTATACAAATACCGGGCCTGAAGTGGATTTTTCAGCCCCTTCAAGTGAACAAATTAGTGATTGGATGATGCCCGGGCCTATCCTTAAACAACATAGATGTCTCCTTCCATGCGCCATATGCTTTTACGGGTAATTTGCGGGATGGCTATTATTGGGAAAACGACGATAACACTGGCCTGCTGGATCGAATGTCGCAGCTTAAGGCAGGGGATGGAGCGCCAGAATCTACCGTTTATTACGCCTATGTTTATTTTGGCACAAGCTGCTCTGATACCTGGTTCAACTGCGCTGGCGGCATTGCTGGCATTGGTTGGATTGGCTTTAGAGAATCTGTGGGCATCCACAATTTGCCGTCTGGGTTTGGGCCGGAGGCTTCGGGCAAGCTGGCCGGGCACGAAATTGGCCATAATTTTGGCCGTTACCACGCGCCGTGTGGGGTATCGCCAACGCCAAACTGGTCTACGGATCCCAAACATGCCGGGGCTTCCATTGGTGAATATGGTTTGGATGGCATTGGTGGTACCTTGACGCTGCTTGACCAGCGGCTATGTGGACATGATGAGCTACTGTGATCCAGTTTGGGTTTCTGATTATACGTACAAAGCGCTTTATACCGATCAGGTGAACAATGGCGCGTTCATTTACCCTGGTAAACCCTGGTGATTCAAGTCTGTTACGGATGATGTATATTTCCTTAAGCCCAGTTTACATGCTGCCCGCAAACATGCATTCTCCTAAAATAGCCTCTGCACCGTGCAACTTCTGTGGATACTGGGCACTCATCCAGTCGATTTAATGGTGGCGGAAGCATCTCTGCCGGGGAGCCATTCGCGGGGTGGTGCCGGTGCCCGATGAATGGTGGCTGCAGGATTCGCATGGAAGCAGCATCAGGGACGGCAGGTGCCAGCCGCGCCCTCTCCACTACCAGCATGTCTGTGAGCACCGCCCTCGATCAGCACCGGCAAGCCGCTGTTGATCGGTTGGGGGCACCAATGTACTTGCCTCGTTGTGCGCTACACCGCCAACAACAGCCAATCTGGACAACAGTGGGATTAAACGGTGCTGGGTACAACCTGGATGGCAATCTGAAACGGCGGTAAAGCAGCCATTCAAATCATCCTGGCAAATCAGGGCACCAACCCTTCGACATTGACCTGTGGCTGCCCCGTTGGCAGATAAGCAGCTTACTGCCTGGATCAGCAGAAGCGATTGCGGCTGGTTCGCCTGCGGCGCTGCCTTTAGTTCCAGATGCCAAGGGATGGCGCGTTGACGAAGATTTTGTCTGGTCGGTGGATGGTGGGGCGAAACAGCCTCAGCCCTCTTCCTGCACAATTTGGCGCCCGATGAGCATACCATCACTTTGCGGGCTACCAGCAGGCAAACGGCCGTTACTCCTTCATTATTACCGATGCACGCCTTAAGAACTTTGGGGTAGCAATTCTAAATTCATGATCGTTGGAATTAACGAATGAGTTAGGACACCCTCCTTCCCCGCAATTTTGCCCCAGCCGCCGCCCCCTGGCGTTTCAATTTGCAAAATATCGTCTTTGTCCAGCTGCCGGGTGAATTTGCCCGGCAGTTCGCTTGTTTTTTCACCCTGAACGAGGCTGTTTCGGCCAGGACGGCCGTCTTCGCCTCCCTGCAAACCATAAGCCCCGCGCCTGCGCCGTTCGCTGGTGACGGTCACCGTGACCGGCGTCAGAAAGCGGATGCTGCGGATGAGGCCATCGCCGCCCTGATGCTGCCCTGCGCCGCCAGAACCAGACCGCAGGCTGTACTGCTCCAGCCGCAGCGGAAAGCTGTATTCCAACGCTTCAACAGGCGTGTTGAGCGTGTTGCTCATGTGGACGTGCAGACCGCTGCCGCCGTCGGCGTCTGGCCCTGCGCCCGCCCCGCCACCGATGGTTTCGTAGTAGGCAAACGGCCGTTCCGAACCCGGCAGCTTGCCCCCAAAGGTGAGATTGTTCATCGTGCCCTGGCTGGCAGCGGGGATAAGCTGAGGCAGCGCCTGGGCCAAGGCTCCCAGAACCGCATCGGTGATGCGCTGGGACGTTTCCACGTTTCCGGCGGCAACGGCGTGCGGTTGGGGCGGGTCTAGCAGCGAGCCGGGCGGAATCGTCAGGCTGATCGGGGCAAAGGCACCCTCGTTCATGGGCAAATCGGTTTGCACCAGGGCCAGAGCGGCGCAGCGCAGGCAGTAGGCACGGCCGATCTGGCAATAGCGGGCACAGCGTTCAAATTGCCCCTCACGGCTGCGGCCGTTCCCCTAAAATCCACGTGCATCTGGTTCCCATCTATGGTGATTGTTACCTGGATTGGGATGGGCGGGCTGCCTGGCTGGCCATCGTCGTCAGTAATCGGTGAGTGTAACGGCAATCTGGAATTTGCGGAAACGGCCATTCCGTCCGGGCGTAGTCAATCAGGGCTTCAGCATGGGCCAAGCATCAGTCAGGCTGCTGGCAGGCTACAATTTCTTCCAGTCGTTTTTGTGTGGCGTGCGCCGCCAACTGGGCTGCCAAATCGCCATTACGCTCATCAGGGTGCATGCATTTGCAGGATGAAGTTACCACGGCTTCGTTGCGCTGTCCGGCGGCCACCAGCTTAAGCGGGGGAATGATGATGCCTTCCTGGTAAATTTCGGTAGAAAGCGGCATGGAGCCGGGGGACATGCCGCCGACATCGGCGTGGTGGGCGCGGCTGGCGACAAAGAAAGAAGGGGTGACCGGGTGATCGGGTGACAAAGTGACAGCCTGATCACTGGTTACTGAATGCTGATTATTGAAGAAGACGGGGGAAACGAGCGTGATGTCTGGCAGGTGGTTGCCGCCCTGGTACGGGTCGTTGACGATGACGACATCGCCGGGGGCAAAGGGAGCGCATTGCTCGATGGCGGCCTGCACGGAAGCGGGCATGGCTCCCAGGTGAACGGGAATATGGGCAGCCTGGGCCAGCATACGGCCGTCGCCCAAAAAGAGGGCGCAGCTAAAGTCCAGGCGCTCTTTGATGTTGGGGCTGTAGGCGGCGCGGCCCAGCGTCACGCCCATCTCTTCGGCCACGGAGGCAAAGAGGTAGCGAAAAATGGAAAGGGATGCGGCCGTTGGCTGGGTCATTCTGTGAAAACGGGCAGGTTGGCCAGGGCAATAATGTGGCTCCAATCCGCGTCGCCTTCGGTGAAAACGGCCGCAATCTTCACAATTTCGCCCCCAGCATTGACCACCACATTTTCCATCCCCTTCAGCGTGCTGCCCGTGCTGATCACATCATCCACCAGCACCACCTTCTTGTTTTGGATAAACGCTTTGTCCTTTTCATCCAGGTACAAGGTTTGTGGCTTGCCAGTGGTGATGGAAATTGTTTCGGCGCTAATGGCGGCTCCCATGTAGCTTTTGTACGATTTGCGCAGCACGATGTAGGGCAGGCCCATCAGGGCGCTCATCTCGTAGATGAGGGGAATGCCTTTGGCTTCGGCCGTTACCAGCACTTCAGCCGGGGTTTCTTTGAGTCGTTCGGCCAGGGCAGCGGCGGCGGCCTTTACCACGATGGTGTCGCCAAGCATGTTGAAAATGGCGATGCGCACGCCAGGGGCAACTTCAAACAACGGCAGGTGGCGGGTAATGCCAGCAATCACAACGGTGTAGGTTTCACGTTTGGTCATCTTGTGATACTCTCCTCCATGATGTTGGTCAATGTTATAAAATTGACCTACGTCTTAATGTGGTTAGTTTACCTGAATGTATTGCCGGTGACATCCAGTTTAGCAAGTGAAGGTGGGAAGGTATGAAGGCGATTGCGGTGAAGGGAGACAGACAGAATCCGGTGTTGGTGTGGGAGTCGGTGCCGGATGTGGAGCCTGGGCCAGAAGAGGTGTTGGTGGATGTGCGGGCAACGGCCGTTAACCGGGCAGATTTATTGCAGGCTCGCGGTGGTTACAGTGCGCCAGCCGGGGCCAGCGACATTTTAGGGCTGGAAATGGCGGGGGTCATTACGGTCGTTGGTGAGGATGTAGAGGAAGATTGGCAGGTTGGCGACCGCGTTTGTGCTTTGCTGCCTGGGGGTGGCTATGCCGAGCAGGTGGCTGTGCCTGGGGGGATGCTGCTTAAGCTGCCTAAGGCGTGGTCGTTTGCTATGGGAGCGGCCGTTCCTGAAGTGTGGTACACCGCCTACGTCAATCTTTTTTTGGAAGGCGAGTTGGTGGCTGGGGAAACGGTGCTGATTCATGCCGGGGCCAGCGGGGTAGGCACGGCGGCCATCCAGCTGGCCAATGCCGCTGAGGCCACCGTGTTTGTGACGGCAGGCAGCGAGGAAAAGCTGCTGGCCTGCCGCAAACTGGGGGCAGAGCTGGCCATCAATTATAAGCAAGACGATTTTTGGGCAAAGGTGATGACCGCCACGCAGGATCAAGGGGTGGATTTAATTTTGGACCCGGTGGGTGGTGGGTATTTGGATAGAAATGTGCGGTCGTTGAAGCGATTCGGCCGTTTGGTCAACATTGGCCAGCTGGGCGGCTCGCATGGCGAGATGAACATGGGGCTGCTCTTGGGCAAGCGGCTGCGCATCATTGGCTCCACGCTGCGCTCGCGCTCCCCGGCGGAAAAAATCAAAATAACCAAGCAGTTTGAGGCTGGCTATTGGCCGCTGCTGCGCTCTGGTGAACTTAAACCCATCATTGATATCACGTTCCCCATCGAACAAGCCCATGAAGCTCATAAATATGTGGCCCAGAACAAAAATATTGGCAAGGTCATTTTGCTTGTAGGCAATGAGAGCGCCTGACGCAAAGAACGCCAAGAATTAGATGGCGCAAAGTTCTTTTTTTATAGCGGGAGTTCGTTGCGGAAGCGGTGGAAGGCGTCGGGGCGCAGGAAGAGGAAGATGAGCGTGCCGGCAAAAAAGCCGCCCAGGTGGGCCCAGTGGGCGATGCTTGAATCCACATTGATCAGCAGGACATCCAGGGCAACCGGAATCTCTTTAAGGAAAAAGAAGAGGATGACCCAGTAAGCCCGAAAAGGAATTCGGGCAAAGCCAAATCCCCAAAACAGCAGGACTTTAATTTTCCCTTTGGGATACAAAATTAAATAAGCAGCCATGATGCCGTAGACTGCGCCGCTGGCTCCGATGCCGGGGATGCTTTCTGTGGAGCGGCTCATGGTGCTGATGATGTCGGCCACGACGCCGCAGAGCAGGTAAAAGGCCAAAAAGCGCCAGGGGCCGCAGGCGTCTTCTACGCGCTGGGCAAAGGCCCAAAGCGCCAGCATGTTGCCTGCCAGGTGGAAGATGCCGCCGTGCATGAAGATGGATGTGAGGCTGGCTAAGGCTCCGGCAGCCTGCTGGCCAATCACAAAGGTTGGTACGCTGCCAAACAGAAAAAGGAGTTCAATGTAGGCGTCCAGGTTGAATTCAACCAGCAAAAATTGGGCAATGAGCACAATCATATTGACCACGATAATAAACATGGTCATGAAGGGAAAGCTGGTGTAGCGGTTGGGCTGCAAATCTGTGAGTGGGATCATAGATTGCTCAGGTCCAGGTTGAAGGCCAGGAGGCGCGAAAGGGCTTGCAGCAGCAGGAGCAGGAGGGGCAAAATGATAAATAGCAGGCTCAACAAGCGCAGGACGGTGTTGTTTTTCAGTACGGCCGTTTCCCGTAATCGTTGTAGCCAGGGATGTTCTGGCGCATGGGAGAGGGCGTTGCTTAACAGCATTCCCCCAAAAAAGAGCAGGTTTGCCAGAACAAGAAGCGGCGAAAGCTGGCCGGGCTTTAATCCAGCCTGTACCAAAATGAGCATACTGTACAAAATGGTTGGCCCTAAGGCCAGGCGCAAAACGGTGACCGTGGGGCTGGTGTATTTGATATTGGCCAGCCGGATTTGTTCTTCGGCGTATGGCAGCCGTTTCTGAGCCAGCAGGCGGTCGGCATTGCTGGGGGATTTCAGGGCGCGTTTGTAGTAGTGTACGGCCGTATCCCAGCGTTCCAGCCGTTCATACAAACGCCCCATTTGTAAAAATTGCTCGTTGGTGGGCTTTATTTTGCCGATGTACGCGGGCGCTTCAGGATGTTGGGCATTCAGGCGCAGCAAATGCTCCAGGGCCGTCAGCAAATTTTCCTGGGAGTCGGCGTGCTGCACCATGAGCCACCAGCCCGCCTCGTGATGGGAATAGCGGTGCAAAAAGGTGGCCAACTGCTGCCGCCCTTTGCCAGATTTTTTTGCTGCAAAAAGGGCGTTGATTTCGGCAAATTGTTGTTCTTCATTGGTGGTGAACTGCATACGGCCGTTCAATGAAAAGCTGTCACCCACCGGCGGTTTGGCAATCTGGTATTTTTGGCGGAGCTGGTGGAGCCGCTGCTGGGTCTGGCTGCGCTGGGGGTTGAGGCTGAGGGCGTTTTCCAGGGCAATGATTTTGTCTTCGGGGTCTACGACCAGTTCGCTGAGCCACAGCCAGGCCAGTTCATGTTCTGGATTTTCCTCGACGAGCTGGAGCAAGAGCTTGCGGGCCTGCTGGCGCTCCCCGGCTTTGGCCTGTTTTACGGCCGTTTGAAACATTTCCGACTGTTTCTTCATAGTTACAAAATTTACTTTACCCTGGCTACCGATACAAATGCCCGTCAAATCAATTTTATTGTGGGGGCTTGCTTTCCTTCTTGCGCTTGGGCAGCAGTTCCTGACCACGTTTTATGAGCCTGGCTGAAGCAGATTCCCCCGGCTCCTGCTCAGGTTTGGGGAACGGTGGCTGGTCGAACAGCTTGCGCCAGGCGTAAAAGCTAACCAATTTCAGGCTGGCGACCACGGGTGCGGCCAATATGGCCCCCAAAATACCGGCCAGGCTGCTGCCCATAAATACGCCGATAATGACAATTAGCGGGTGCAGATCGAGCGATTCGCCCACAATGCGCGGCACGAGCAAATTATTTTCCACCTGTTGAACCAGCAGCATGAAAATGAGCACCACGCCAGCATATTGCCAGTTGGCCATTTGGGCCAGGGTGTCTGGCTGAAACAGGGCCACAATGATGGCCACGCCCGCCCCAATGATAGGGCCTAGAACTGGAATGAATTCTAACAGGCCAGAGAGCAGCCCCAGCGCCAGGGAGTTTTGCACGCCAAGCAGCGCCAGACCCAGCCAGACAACCACAAAAATGATCAGCCCCAGAATAACTTGCCCGCGCAGGTAGGCGCTCCAAATACGGCCGAATTCCCGCAAAAGCCTTTCTACATCTTGCCGGTAGCCAGGCAGTTGGGCCATGTTGGCCACGCGCCCGCCCAGCAGGGGAATTTCGATGGCCAGGTAGATAGAAATGACAAAAATGAAAAAGAGGTTGCCCAGAGTGGTGATGGTGGCCGTGGCTACATCGGTGACCAGCTGACCGCCCTGGCTGACGGCGGGTTCAACCAGCCCGATGAGTTGATCCTGGATGAGATTGATGTCGATGATGCTGGGGTCCAGGGAAAAGGGGCCAATCGTGAAGGCGTCTGTGCGGGCGGTGAACTCTTCGATAACGGCCGTAATGTCCTGAATAAACATTGGCACTTGCTCAATGAGGGATGAGATTTGCTCAAAGGCGGCAAACCCCAGGGCCACAAAGCCGCCAATGACGGCCAGGGCCAACAGCAAATAGACCACCAAAATGCCGGTGCTGCGTTTAAGCCCGGTGCGTTTGTCTAGCTGCACAATGATGGGATTGAGCACATAGGCCAAAATAGCCGCAATGACGATCTGGGAAATGAGCGACTGGAAGCGATAGGTAAGCCAGATGACCAGCACCAGGGCCGCTACGGTTACGATTATTTTTGTGCTGCGCGACCACGGTGGCGATTCGTGTTCAGTTGGCTTTGGGGTTTGCTTGCTTTCATTGCTCATTCAGGTTTACATCTCCTCGTTGTTGGGGTATGAGATTAACACACGTTTTAGCTGTACGTCAATCATCAGGCATCTGTTTCAGGCAACGGCCGTATGGCTAAAAATCATAAGCAAAATAGGCCATATGACATCCATTGTTTCCCGGCAATCGTGATATGATACCGGCACCTACTGAACCATTGCGGCCACCAAAGCGGTTGGCCCAAGCAGAGCATAAGAGAGGTTTGAATGCGCAAAAAAGCAATATTAATTACGGGTGCTGCTGGTGAAATTGGCCAGGCGCTCATTGAGCAGCTATCAGCCCGCGATGAGTACATTCTACTGTCGCTTGATTTGCATCCGCTACCGGCCCGGCTAGACGGCCGTTCCGTACACATCCTGGGTGATATTTTAGACCAAAAACTGTTTGCCCGTCTGGTAACAGAGTATGAATTTGACTCGATTTTTCATTTAGCGGCGCTGCTCTCCACCCGCAGTGAGTTTTCCCCAGAGCTGGCCCATCAGGTGAATGTGAACGGCACGTTGAACCTGTTGCAGTTGGCCGCAGAGCAATCCCAGCAGCGCGGCAAGCCCGTGCGCTTCATGTTCCCCAGCTCCATTGCCGTTTACGGTATGCCAGATTTAGACACAAAGCAGCGCGATTTTTACGTGCGTGAATGGGATTGGAACTATCCCACAACAATGTACGGCTGCAACAAGCTGTATTGCGAACAATTGGGCAGCTACTACAGCCAAAACTATCAGCAGCTGGCGGAAACAACGCCCACCATGCTGGATTTTCGCAGCCTGCGCTTTCCGGGGTTGATTAGCGCTTTTACGGTGCCCTCTGGCGGCACCAGCGACTACGGCCCAGAGATGCTGCACGCAGCGGCCAAAGGGGTGCCGTACAGCTGTTTTGTGCGCGAAGATAGCACCATTCCCTTCATGGCCATGCCAGATGCCATTACCTCGCTGCTGCGCCTGTGGGAAGCGCCGCATAGCCAGCTCAGCCGCACGGTGTACAACGTCACCAGCTTTAGCCTGTCTGCGGCGGAGTTTAAGGCGCAGGTGGAGCAGACGTTTCCTCAGGCAGACATCTCGTTTGCCCCAGATGTTCCTCGCCAGGGCATTGTAGACAGCTGGCCAGCGGGTCTAAACGACAAACAGGCCCGCAAAGATTGGGGCTGGCAGCCGGAATATGATGTGGCGCGGGCGTTTGAGGAATATTTGGTGCCGAATATTCGGGAGCGGTACCGGTGAGGGAGTGAAAAGTGATAGAGTGAAAAGTGATAAGTGAAAAGTAGTCAACTGTTCACTTATTGCTTTTTACTTTTTACTGCTTACTTTTCACTGATTTAGCCGGGTCAAACGGCCGTATTTCATCTAACTACGGTGCAACTTAGGCCAAACTAAATCAAAAATGATCTTCGTGGCTAGAAGTTGATGACGTGATGCGTCACAATATAAAGATGCAAGATCGTCATCAGCTCACCCGCTATGCCTGGCTTTCCATTGCCACGGCCGTTTTTACCATTGGGCTAAAAACGGCCGCTTATTGGCTGACGGGTTCCGTAGGGTTGTTGTCTGATGCCCTGGAATCGGGTGTGAATCTGGTTACGGCCGTTTTGGCCCTGATCATCCTCACCATTGCCGCCCTGCCGCCGGACGATGAACACAAGTATGGCCACAGCAAAGCCGAATATTTTTCTGGCGGCATCGAGGGCAGCTTGATTATGGTGGCGGCGCTGGTGATTGGATTTACGGCCGTTCAGCGGCTGCTCCATCCCCAACCTTTAGAGCAAATCGGGGCCGGTTTGCTGGTTTCTGTGTTGGCGGCGGTGGGCAATGGCCTCACGGCCCTGGTGCTGCTGCGCGTGGGTCGGCAGCACCATTCGTTAACGCTCACGGCCAATGCGCAGCATTTGCTCACCGATGTTTGGACGTCGCTGGGGGTGATTGTGGGCGTGCTGGCGGTGGGGTTGACTGGCTGGCAATGGCTGGACCCGGTGTTGGCCTTGTTGGTGGCGCTGCACATTATTCGCACGGGGGTGTTGCTGGTGGGAACGGCCGTTAACGGCCTCATGGATAGATCGTTACCGGCCGAGGAGGTTGATAAAGTCCAGGCTGTGCTGGAGGGGTATTGTTGTGACCAGGTGCAATACCATGCGCTGCGAACCCGGCAGTCAGGTGCCAACCGTTTTGTATCGGTACACATCCAGGTGCCTGGCAGCTGGTCTGTGCAGCGCGGGCATACGCTTTTGGAGTCGATTGAACGCGATTTACGGCAGGCGGTTGCCCCGGTTTCGGTATTTACCCACCTGGAGCCGGTAGAAGACCCGGTTTCTTGGGAAGATATTGAGCTGCATCGTGAGGAAGGTGATTGGGTGGAAACGGCCGTATCCGACTAGCTTATGGGACTATTCAAGGATTCTGGCTTGCAAGATAGGCGGCGTGGCGGGAACGTCATGGCGCAGCCTTTGTGGCCAGTGTTCCCACCGCGCCACTTTCCTGGCGGATTTAGGGTTGGCGTTGGGCAACAGCTTTGCCCTAGCTAAATTTCTGGCGCACCCAGTAGAGCAGTATCCCAAGCAGCCCCCCGATTGTTGTGATCAGAAAGCCAGTAAAGAGATGCATCTCGGCAAAACTGCCTGAGCCGGGCAGCCCCAGCTTAAAATAAATGTAGGCCAGCAAGCCGCCAATCATGGCCCAGAGCGGCCAGCCGATCTGCTGTGCCAGGGAGACGTTTTGCTGGCGGCCCAGGGTGAATGCCGCGCCACCGGAGACCAGCAAGCCCGCAAATACGGCCGTTAACAACCAAAACTCCGATAGCTCAATGCGGATGCCCGGTTCTTCAGGCGGAACGGCCGTTTGCGACAAAGTGCTCGTTGGCTCCGGGGCATCGGTAGCGGGGGAGGTGGCCGTTTCTGTGGGAGGGGCTGGTGGCTCATCGGTTGGCGTGGGCTGCGGCGTCGGATCGATGATGGAAATTTGAGCGCTGCCCCCAGATTCAATAGCCCCAACCTGAATATCGACCTCTTGTGAAATCGTCGCGGCTCCAGCTTCCGCCACAATGCGGAACTGACCCCCTTCCGTGCGCGATTCCAGCACGTAGTCCAGTTGGGCTACGCCTCGCCCGGTAGACACCTCTCCCAAAATGTTTTCTATTCCAGCTACCCGGTCTCGCTGCCGAAAGCGCACCACCGTGCCATCAGGCACAGGGTTGCCATTGTTGTCCACAATCGTTCCCGTGGTCAGCCGCAGCGTGTCGCCCACAGAGACAGAAAATGGCTCGTTGCTGGCGGAAGAGGCGCCCGTGTTAAGGTTCGCCGCGCTAAGCTGGATAATTTGGCTGGCGATGGGCTGGGTTTGCAAAAAGAGATCGTAGCTGGCCCCAGGAATGTTGACTGGTGATGCCCCAACAAAGGGCAGCTCTTGGAACAGGGCGCGTACGGCCGTATCAATGGCCGCCTCATTATGGCTGTAAAGACCAAAAAGCGCGGTAAGCTGCGTAATTTCAGTAGAATCTAGATAGTAAGGCGCGTTAAAGGCAAAAACGATCACCCGCTGATCCCGAATTAAATCAGGCCGCTGGGCCAAAAAATTATTCAGCGCCTGCGAATTGGCCCCAGATTGATCCAGCATGGCAAAAATGATCCAGTCAGCCTGGTTCAGTTCCTCCTGAACCAGAAAAGCAGGGGGCGGTGTGGGCGTTGGCAGCGGCGTTGGTGTAGGGCCATCTTCTGGGGTGGGGCTGCTTTCTGGGGCGACCGTAGGCGTAATTGGCACGGTATTGTAAATGATGGGGTCTGGCCCAGCATCGATAAATGCTTGCAGGTCAGCAAATCTGTGGCTGGTAATCTGGTCGGGCTGAAGCTGGGCGCTGGCCTGTGGACCATACAGCGCCAACATCCGTTCTTCAACGGCCGTTAAGCTAATCAGCGGCTGTGGCTCACATTCATCACACTGTTGGAACTGGCGCATGTCGGTAAAAATGATGATATTTTCGTTGGCAGTTGGCGGCCGTACCAGCCGCTCCGCCAATTCATCTGGGTCTGGGGCAATGAGCGTAAGGCTCGATTGGGCAACATCCAGCGTGATTTCTGTGTCTAAAACGGCCGCATCTGGCACAGCAGGCGGGGCTGTTGTAATAATGTTGGCAGGGTCAAAGCTATTATCGTAGAGCCGCAATTTTAGCTGAAGGATGCGCAAGACGGCCGTATCCACCTGCTGCTGAAAAGCCACATCCAACTCGTACCGCTCCTGAAACCAAAGAATGGTGTCAATGATATTGAGCAGCTGATCTTCATAAGGCGCATCCCCCAGGGCAAAGTCTGCCAAATACAGCAAATCATTCCCCGCCAGAAAGGCATCCTTGGCCACAACCCGGTGCGGAAACCCCTGGTCTTGCCCATAAAAACGCTCCACAGCGCGCACGCCCAAAGCATCAGACACAATCAGTCCCCCCGCTTCGCGCCAGATGCCCAGCTCCTCCTGGCCCATCAGCGCCGACAGCGCCAGCGGGTCCAGGCTAACCGGGTTGGTTGTGGCCCGAATGTTGCCCTGAAAGCCCTGGTAGCGAATGTGCGTCGTCAGCAGCCCATCGGCAACGGCTTCTGGGCGGGGAGCATCACCCGTGACGGCAAAAAACGGAGCCAGCTCAATTTGTCGCAGCTGCTCCAGCGATTTGCGAACGGTGGGCACTTCTTCATGCAGCGGCCGGTCGCTGGCTCCGTAGCCGGGAAAGTGCTTGGGAATAACGGCAATCTGGTTGTTGCTGCCCAAATGAACTCCGGCGGTGTAGGCGCTGCCCATCACCCCCACCCAGTACGGATCGCCGCCAAAGGTGCGCACGCCTAAATCGCTGGGATTTAGCGGGTCTGGTTTCTCCAGCACATCCAGCGATGGGCCAAACAGCATGTTGATCCCCAGGCCAGACAGCTCGCGCCCAACCAGTTCGCCAACCTGCTGGGCCAGTGCGGGCTTCCAGGTGGCCCCAATGGCCATGCTGCTGGGAATATCCGTCAGCCCGTTGAGGATGGTGGAATTGGGGTAGCTATCTCCTTCCTGGGCTGTGGCAATGAAGAGTGGAATTGGTGTAAAGGGTGGGATGGGAAACCGGGTAGGCGGCACCGCGCCTTCTTCAATAACAGAGTCATCGGCCGGGGCAACTGGCTGCCCCACCAGGGCCAGGCTCTGCAAATCATTGATGAGTTGGTGGGTTTGAATGGGCACATCTGCCAGATTGCCGTAGCCGGTAATATTGTTGTTCTCTGCCGAAAGCACAACACCGCCAATGTGGTAGTTTGTGATCAGGTCGGCGATGTCGCTGTCAAAGGTGGCCTGGTCTCCTTCAAAGGTGACAAGAAAGAGCTGGCCAACACGTTCAGAGGCGCTCATGCCATCCAGAATGGCCTGGGCTGTGGCCTGGATGGCGTCTGGGGTGTCGTCGTCTTGGGCCTGGGTTGGCTGGGTGGCAGGGTTTATCAACAGGAGGGTGATCAGGCAAACGGCCGTTCCCCACCTGCGCCACTTATTTTTTACGTGTGCCAATAATTTGCTCAAAATGAACAATTGCTCCCAATGAAAATTATGTTGTTTGGATCAGTGAGGCAAAGCGGCGTTTTTGCTCGATCTACCGGCCACTTTGGCGATAGCCAGAAGCAAACAATAGAAAGCGATCCAACGGGCTGAATTATACAGTAGATTGCTAGACCTATCACCTGTGCTACAATTTTCCGAGGTCAGGGGCGGATAATTCTGTGTATTCGTTAAGTGAAAGCGGTTTCTGGCGTCATTTTATTTTATTATCAGCATCAATGATTCATACTTGGCTTAATCTGGGGAGCAGCATTTTTGCACAAACGCCCTGTTGAGAAAATATATGTCTGAACGTCTACGCAATGTTTTTGCCACTGTCTTACTTCTGCTACTTGCTGTCAGCGCCTTTGTTGCTGGCTATTTCACCAACGACTTTATTGAGATGCGGCGTGGGGCGGTTACCATTGATGCCAGCGATTCTGCCGAGTTTGGTCTTTTTTGGGAAGCGTGGGGGCGCGTCGAGGACAATTTTTTGGGTGAGCTGCCCAGTTCTACAGAGTTAACCTACGGTGCAATTCAAGGTTCCATTGCCCTGCTGGGCGATCCCTACACTTTTTTTGTGGAGCCGGTAGAGCGAGAAATTGAGCGGCAATCGCTGCAAGGTACGTTTGGCGGCGTGGGGGCAACGCTCTCCCGGCCAGAAGAAGGTGGCCCCATCTTTTTGGAACCAATTCCGGGGAATCCGGCAGAGAGTGCTGGCATTTTGTCTGGTGATGAGCTGTTGGCGGTGGATGGCGAGGCGATTACGCCAGAAATGACGGTGCAGGAGGTAGCGGATCGCGTACGGGGGGAAAAGGGCACCACGGTGGTGCTAACTGTTTTGCATCCCGATGAAACCGACCCGGTTGATATTGAGGTTGAGCGCAGCGACATTTTAATCCCCTCGGTGGCGTATCGCTTGCTGCGAGAGAATGAGTCGGTGGGCTATATTCAGCTGACGCGCTTTAGTGGGGAGAGCGCCAATGAGATTGAAACGGCCGTTCTCGATTTGCAATCTCAGGGGGCAACCCAGCTCATTTTAGATTTGCGCGGGAATGGCGGGGGGCTGTTGGATGCGGCCGTTTCTGTGGCCGACCATTTCTTGAGCGATGGCCCCATTTTGTATCAGCAGTCACGCGGTGAGGAAGAGCGGATGTATGAGGCATCGGCCGAGACGTTGGCTCCAGACATTCCCATCATGATTTTGGTAGACGGTGGGACAGCCAGCTCATCTGAAATTTTGGCCGGGGCGCTGCAAGATCGGGGGCGGGCATTGCTGGTGGGCAGTTCACCAACCTTTGGCAAAGGCTCGGTGCAGCTGGTTTATGATCTCAGCGATGGCTCATCGGTGCATGTGACGGCTTCTCGCTGGTTTACGCCCGATCGGCACCAGCTTGACCAGCAAGGATTACAGCCAGATATTTTGGTTACAGTGACACAGGAAGATATTGATAACGGCCGTGATGCCGTTTTGAACCAGGCCGTGATGGAACTGCAAAAATTGGCCCAACTAGACGAGTAAGGAAATTTCGATGAGTTACGACACCCAATCACCCAACCAACCCCCACGCAGCAATCGCACGATGCTGTTCATTGTGGCTGTGGCGGGCCTGCTGCTTTGCCTGGGAACGGCCGTTGCTGGTTTTGCCATCGGCCGGGCCACAGCAACCGAACAAACCATTACTGAAACGCTCACCGAACTGCGTGAGGTAACGCGAGAAGTCGAAGTGACCCGTGAAGTAGAGGTGCCAATTATCGTCGGTTCAGAGACGGGAGATGCGGCTGCTGACGAAGAAGAGGCGGCTGATGGGTCGGCGGGAACGGCCGTACAAAGCCCAGACACCGCCAGCGAAAGCCAGACAAACGCTCCCCGCCTGGAAGAGGTAGAAGAGATTGATTTTGCGCTCTTTTTTGAAGCCTGGAATTTAGTAGAACAAGGATACGATGGCGAGATTCCCCTCAACCAGGAAATCTTGTACTCCGCCATCGAAGGATCATTGGATATTTTAGGGGATGATTACACCCGTTTTGTTCGGCCAGAGGTGGCCGCCCGCCTGCGCGAAGATGCCGGTGGCTCGGTAGAAGGCATTGGCGCTTTTGTGCGCGAGACAGAAGAAGGGCTTTTTGAAATTGTGCGGCCTATCCCCGACCAGCCTGCTGATTTAGCTGGTTTGCTGCCGGGCGATATCGTTGTGGCCGTAGATGGCGTATCCGTAACAGATTTATCTTTTGATGATGTCATTCTGCGTGTTCGCGGACCTCGCGGCACAGACGTGACCCTGACCATTGCCCGTGAAGGCGTCGAAGAGCCCATCGACTTTACCATCACCCGCGTCCGCTTTGAGATCGCCACCGTTGAGTCTGAGATGCTAGAAGGCAACATCGCCTACATTAAATTGACCACCTTTGACCAGACGGCCACAGAAAAAACGGTGGAAGCGCTGCAAACGCTGCTAGACCAGGGCGCAGAAAGCGTTATCTTTGACCTGCGCGATAATCCCGGCGGCTTTCTCAACCAATCCATCAGCATTGCAGACCTGTTTTTGACGGACAGCGTGGTGTTGCACGAACGCAACAACGCCGGTCTGGACCAGGTTTTTAGCGCCGATGATGGCGACTTGGGCGAAGGTTTGCCCCTGGTGGTTTTGATCAATGGCGGCAGCGCCAGCGCTTCAGAGATTGTGGCGGGGGCGATTAAGGATAACGGCCGTGCCGTACTCATTGGCGACGTTTCTTTTGGTAAAGGCTCTGTGCAGCAGGTGTATCAACTTTCTGATGGTTCTGAGATGCGCGTCACCATTGCCCGCTGGTACACGCCCGATAACAACACGATTGATCAAGAAGGTGTAACGCCTGATATTATTGTGGAAATGGAATTCGACGCCGAAGAAGATATTCAGCTTTCTCGGGCTATTGAATATTTGCAAACTGGGCAGTAACGGCCGTTTCCCGGCGAACCATTCCCAGAACATTTTTAAGTTGCCGGGGTTGGTGGTTAAGAAAGCTATAATCTAATCTTTACATTTTGTTAACAGCTTTGGGCAAAGATAATGGCATAAACATTTCTTCCTCCCCCTTCAACTGAACGGCTCCGCAAGAATTACTTGCGGAGCCGTTTTTGGTTCGGGCAGTTTATTGGTGAGGCAGATTCTGCACTTTGTTTGCGCGGAAAGAATCCGCGGCTACTTCCGTTATTGACTTATTGAAATCAAGTTTGCCAGTTCCCACACGTCTTCATCGTTCATTTGCGAGGCCAGGCGTTCGGCGCGGATGCGCAGGTCGCGCATGTTGAAGCCTTCAACCCAGTAGCTGTGGCGCAGCAGTTCGGCATACTGGCTAACGACAACGGCAAGCTGGTAGTGCAGCGGGGCATCATCAAAGGATCGAACGAGGTTTTCAGTGGTAAAAACGCCGTTGATCTCTTTCACAACGCGGGTGTCTGGGTCTTGCCAGCGCAGGTTTACCGTGGCGATGCGGCCCTGAGCGCCGGGCACCATCTGTACCGCATAAATGGCAGCGGCCGTGTGTCCTGCGCCAAATTCGGCGGCATCAATGGTGTCGTTGCGGAAATCTTCGTCGGCAATGGCCCGATTTTCGTAGCCAATGAGCCGGTACTGCTGCACCACATTGCGGTCAAACTCCACCTGTATTTTGGCGTCCAAACCAATCACTTGCAGCGTAGACATGATGTTATCAACAAACAAATTTTCCGCTTCTTCTAGCGTGTCGATGTAGCCGTAGTTGCCGTCGCCCTGGTCGGCTAGCTGTTCCATCATCACGTCGTTGTAGTTGCCCAGGCCAAAGCCAATGGTGGTGAGTTGGATGCCAGCATCGGCGTAGCCGCGAATTTGGGCAGCAATGCCGTCGGCGCTGGTGTTGCCCACGTTGGCCACGCCGTCGCTGGCCAGGATGACGCGGTTGATGCCGTCAAATTTGTAGGCGCGGTTGGCCATCTCGTAGCCCAGCAGGAGGCCCGCTTCCAGATTCGTAGAGCCTTCGGTGTCCAGCGAATAGATGGCATTGAGGATGGTGTTGCGGTCGGAGCCGTTGGTGGGCGGCAAAAACGCGGGCATCGGAGCCGTAAACCACGATGGCGATAGTGTCGTCGGCGCGCATACAGTTCACCAGGATTTCCAGGGATTGTTTTACCAGACCCAGCCGGTTTTCCTGGGCCATCGAGCCAGAAACATCGATGACAAAGGTGAGGGCGGCAGACGGCCGTATCTCCTCTGAACTCTCATACCCTGCACCCCAATCCGCAAAAAGTAGGTGCCATCGGTGTGGAACGGGCTGGGTGCGCCATCGGCGTACACCGCAAAGTCGGTGTTGGGCGGAATTTGGTAGCCCTGGTCAAAGAGTTGACAAACTCTTCCACCCGAATTGCTTCTGGCGGTGGCTGGAGGCCATCTTGCAAGTAGCGGCGGGCAATGCTGTACGAACCGGTGTCTACATCCAGCGAGAAGGTCGACAGATTATCAACCTCGGTCAAAATGTAGGGATTGACCCATACTCTTCAAAAAACATGGCGGAGGGTGTGCTGCGGGCAGGGGTTGGCGCAGGGGAAAATGGATTCGCTGCCTCCGCCTGGGGCAGTGGCCAATGGTGCAGGCGGCGCTTCAAAATCGGCCGTATCCTCCATCGCTTCTTCCTCGGTTAGCAGTTCTTCCACAACCACTTCTGTGACAACACGGGTGACCTCAATAGGTTCGCCTTCAATAACGGGGCTTTCGCTGATCGAGTCGCTTGTTTCATCCCGCGCTGATTCCGTATCACCTTCTACGGCGATAGGATTTGAGCTAGAACCATCTTCCTGAGTAACTGGTTCGCCGCCACCACAGGCAACCAACAGCAGTGTGGCAATGAGTAAAAATAAAATGGAGCGTTTCGTGTACATTTTCATGATAGGTTCCTTGTTGAGCTATTTCCTTTTAACGAGAATCTTTTTGACGATAAAGTTTTGGCGTTTTGTGTATACACTTGGCTCTTTAACGACGGCCGTTCCCATTTGGTTCCCGATTTGCCACTGAAAAATAAAAAGTGATAAGTAGAAAGTGAAAAGTGGTTGAGTTGTCTGGGTTGTGGTTTAGAATGGGCGGCTATGGTTTTTAAAACACGCCTGTTCTTAATTAGCTTGATTGTTTTGGGTTTGATTGGATGTCGAGAGGAAGCCGTGACCGTTTTGCCAACGGCCGTTCCTATCCCCACCAACTCCCCCACAAAACCAGCCAGCCCAACCAGTACAGCCACCCCCAAGATTGTGCCGACGGAAACGGCCGTTTCCACCCCCACGTTTACTCCCACGCCGTCCTATCCTGAATACGCTGGCCCCACACTCAATCGGGCAGAGATCGGCGTGCAGGTTTACCTGCATCGGGTCGATGTGGCCGCGCTGATGGCCCAGCTCAACGAGTTGGGCGTCGGTTGGGTTAAAACACAGGTGTCGTGGAAACTGTTTCAGCCGTACCCGGATCAATTTTCCGAAGAACGGTTGGCCGATTTAGATGCGCTGGTGGCCCAGGCCAACGCCAACGACATTCGGGTAATGTTGGGCGTGGCCAAAGCGCCAGAGTGGAGCCGCCCACTCACCGAAATGGACGGCCCGCCGACCGACTACGCCCTCTACCGGCAATTTTTGCACTTTTTGGCGGAGCGATATGCGGGGCAGGTGGCGGCCTACGAACTGTGGAACGAGCCGAACTTGCAGCGAGAATGGCATGGCGTGCCGCTGGATGCGGCTGCCCTGGTTGAGCTGATTCGTTTTGGGGCTGAGGGCGTGCGGGCTGGCGATCCTGCTGCGCTGGTGATCAGCGGTGCACCGGCGGTTACGGGTATCAATGACGGCGTTAACGCCATCGACGACCGGGTTTACTTTCGGGGGATGCTGGCGGCGGGCGTGGCTGATTTTGTCGATGGCTTTGGCGTGCATCCGTATGGCTGGGCCAATCCGCCAGACGCGACGTTTGAGAAGCCGGATACGGCCGTTCCCAGCCATAACAATCATCCCAGCTTCTTTTTCCGGGACACCCTGCGCGACTATGGCAGCCTGCTCACCGAGTTTGGCATTGCCGAAAAGCAGCTGTGGGTTACCGAATTTGGCTGGGGCAGCTTTGACAGCTTTGCCGCTGAGCCGCCAGCGGGGGCTGAGTTCATGGCCAACGTTTCTGAATGGCAGCAGGCGGCCTACACCCAGCAAGCCTTTGCCCTGGCCCACGACTGGCCCCAGGTTGGCCCAATGATGCTTTGGAACCTGAACTTTGCTTTTTGGCTGGGGGATGCGTTTAGCGAATCTGGCTACAGCCTGTTGCGGCCCGATGGCTCCCCGCGACCCGCTTACCTGGCTCTAGCGGCGCTGCCTAAGCAATAGGCGTGTTGCCCAAGATTGGTTTACTTCACTTGGCGGTTGAAGATCGCGGCGTGACGGCCATGATTTGATATTCAATTTCGCCAGCGGGCGCATGAACAATGACCCGCTCCCCGACCTGATGGCCCAGCAGCGCCTGGCCTAGCGGCGATTCATTGGAGATGAACCCCTGGCTTGGGTCTGCTTCGGCCATGCCCACGATGGTGTATTTTTCAACTTCGCCGTCGCTCATTTGGATGGTGACGGTTTCGCCAATGTTGACGATATTGTCTTCATTGCCTGGTTCGATCAGTTCGGCGTGGTCAATCATGTGTTGCAGTTCTTGGATACGGCCGTCTACAAACGCCAGCTCCTCCTCTGCCAACATATATTCCGTCTGGTCCATCCAGTCCCCATTCCGCTTGGCTTCTTGAATTTCCTCAATGATTTCGGGACGTTTAGCCGTTTGCAAATGGGCCAGCTCCTCTTCCAGTTCAGCCAGCCCTTTTTTTGTTACGTAAACGGTCTTTTCGCCGATCATTCGCTTGCTCCCACTTTACTCGCTACCGCCGCTATTGGGTACGATTCATCCTCTCCCGCAGAGGAACGGGCCAGCAAAATAGGCACACGCGCCTGGCGCAGCACCTTGTCGGCAACGCTGCCAAAGACCCAGCGCATCACGCCCCCGCGACCATGCGTGCTCATCACGATAGCATTTACCCCCAGCTCATCAGCCGTATGCAAAATGGCATCCGCCGGAGATTCGCCAACGATGATGCGGCAGTTGACATTAAAGCCAGCAGCCTGGAGCGCTTGTTGCTTGGCTTCCAGGTAGCTTGCGGCTTCACTCTTCATATCTTCGCCCAGATTGGTATACACATGAGTAAAGTCAAGGTTATCGCCAAGGTATTGAGCAATATGAACCGTGCGCAGCAATGTGATTTCGCTATCAAAGCATACGGCAATTGCTTTGGCCATTGGCAAGGCAGCCTCTGCTAACTCAGAACCATCTAAGGGAACTAATAAGTGTTTGAACATTTACATCTCCAAGTGATCGTCTTATCGATCTCGTTTACCCTGTTTTTGCCGAGATTTTTTCTTTTTTTGCTCGGCCTTATTTCGTTTTCTGGCCTTTGCTTTTTCGGCTTTGTGCTTATGAACCTTTTCTTTTTTTGGCCGAATTCGCGTTGGCTTCTTTTTTAGTACATCATCGTCGTTACCCATCGTTCGTCTCCTCCAGGGAAGCCTAACTTAGCCGTTTTGGCATTGAGCGGACAATGCACGTCTCATTTTTGATATGCACATCTCGTCCATATCAACAAAATAAAATTTATAAGAATGTAAGTTTGGGGGGAAGTAACAAAGGGAATCAAAACTGGATGATGAACATCACCACTTGCAAAAACCAATTTTATTTGCCAGAAACACGTTGGCCAACGTGCCTGAAAGCTGGGTTCAACGCGATTCAGTTGCCCAGAATGCCGCCCCCAACTATCATTCCGCCTATGATTATTTTGCAGGCGAACCAGCTTAGCCATTCCTTTGGCGCAAGCGATCTGTTTGAAGACGTTTCGGTATTGCTGCACGCCAAAGAGCGGGTGGGCCTGGTGGGGCCAAATGGCATTGGCAAAACGACGCTGCTGCTCATTTTGGCGGGATTGCTGGAGCCAACGGCAGGCAGCGTTAGCCGCCAGGAAAATTTGACTTTGGGCTACTTGCGCCAAGAGGCTGTGCTGACTTTTGCCGGGCAAGATAACACCGTGAATGAAGAGATGCTCTCTGTTTTTGCCGATTTGCGCGGGCAGGAGGCGCGTTTGCGTGAATTGGAGGCTAAAATGGAAGCCGGGGAGATGGGGGAAGCGGTTTTGGAGGAATACGGCCGTATCCAAACTCTCTACGAGCACGGCGGCGGCTACGAATACCAGAACGACATCAAGCGCGTCCTGCAAGGGCTGGGCTTTGAGCCAGACCAGTGGGACATGCCCCTAGAGCATCTCAGCGGCGGCCAGAAAACACGCATCTTACTCGGCCGGCTGCTCCTGGAAAAGCCCGATCTGCTCATCCTTGACGAGCCAACCAACCACCTGGACACCAGCGCAATTGAATGGCTGGAAAAAACGCTGCGCACCTGGGAAGGCTCCTTGCTCATTGTAAGCCATGACCGCTACTTTTTGGACTGCGTTGTCAATCAGGTGTGGGCCATGAATCAGCATGGCGTGAAGAGTTACAAAGGCAACTACAGCACCTACGTCCAGCAGCGGGATGTTGAATGGCAGCATGAAGAAACCCTCTTTGCCAACGAAATGGCCCGCCTGGAAGCGGAGCTGGAATTTATTCGCAAAAACATTGCTGGCGGTAAAACCGACATTGCCAAAGGTAAGCTGAAGCGTCTGACGCGGGACATTGTGCTCATAGAAGAAGTGGGGTTGCTGGGGATGCAAGGTAAAAACTGGCTGCAAATCGGCGAACGGGTGCGCACCTTTACCGTCAATGAAGCGGCTCAGCGAATCAAAGAGCTGCCCACGCCCGCCACCCGCAGACCCAGGCTCAAAATTAAGCTCAAGCCAGAGCAGCGCGGCAGCCGCTTTGTGCTGCGCACCAAAAAGCTGCGCATCGGCTACCCAGACAATGTGCTGTTTGACTGCGACGACATTAATTTGGAACGGCTGGACTGTGTGGCTTTAATTGGTCCCAACGGCAGCGGTAAGAGCACCTTTTTGCGCACGCTCATGGGGGAAATCGCGCCGCTGCGGGGCAAAATTCGTTTGGGGGATGGGCTGGTGCGTGGCTACTTTGCCCAGGGGCATGAGCAACTCGATGTTGATAAGCGGGTGCTGGATGAGGTGCTGGCCCACAAGCCAATGTCGCCTGAGGAGGCGCGTAATTACCTGGGACAATACCTGTTCCGGGGGGACGACGTGTTTAAGCTGGTGGGGGATTTGAGCGGTGGCGAACGCGGCCGTTTGGCGCTCGCGCTGCTGGCGCTGGACGAAGCCAACTTTTTGCTGCTAGACGAGCCGACCAATCATTTGGACATCCCCTCGCAGGAGGCGCTGCAAGCGGTGCTGGAGCAGTTCGATGGCACGATTGTGCTGGTGAGCCATGATCGCTATCTGGTGGATCGGCTGGCGACGCAAATTTGGGAACTGCGCGAAGATGGCGAGTACGGCCGTTTGCAAATTTTTGACGGCACCTACCAGGAATTTTTAGCAACGAAAGAGGGAGGGGAAACGGCCGTTACCACCATTTCCTCCAAAGTTGCCCTGCCCACAAAAGACAAAGAGCTGCCGCCCATCAACCTGGACTGGATTGAGGATGTTGTAGACCCGCTGCAATTCACCGCAGCAGACCGCCAGGCACGCAGCCGCCGCATCCATGAGCTAACCGAGCAAATCGAGGAAACCGAAGGGTGGCTGGCGCAGCTGGCGCTTGAGTTAGCCCGCGCCGCAGGAAATCGCAAAGAAGCAGTTGAGCGCGAGTTAGCCGTTGCCCAAACCGAACTTCAAACCCTCTCCACAGAACTTGATGAATTGATGGCCTAAAATTTCCCCCTCATGATGCTTGACACTTCTGTCCAAAAACAGTACATTTGTTCGCCTAATTGGTAAAACCCAGACTGTGTAATCTGCGGATTATTTTCATAGGAGACGACACCGACTGTCGTTGACCACCATGAATGAAAATCAGCAGATTGCGCAGATTTACCAAATTTTTCTCTGCGTTCTCCGCGTTCTCGCGGTTAAATTATTTTCGAAGGAGGCATTGTGGCTCAGGAATATATTGAGATTCACGGCGCACGTGTAAACAACCTAAAAAATGTGTCTTTACGCATTCCCAAACGCAAAATCACTATTTTTACCGGAGTATCGGGTTCAGGAAAATCTTCCATTGTCTTCGACACAATCGCTACAGAAGGGCAGCGGCTGCTCAACGAAAATTTTAGCATGTTCGTTCGCAACTTCTTGCCCCGCTTTACGCCTCCCGAAGCCGACTCGATTGCCAATCTAAGTATGCCGGTTGTCGTTGACCAGAAACGGCTCGGCGGTGGATCGCACTCGACCGTGGGAACCATCACGGATATTGCCCCCGTGCTGCGCTTGATGTTTTCCCGGATTGGGCAGCCACACGTTGGTTACGCCAACGCCTTTTCCTTTAATGATCCGCAAGGCATGTGCCCGGAATGTAATGGCCTGGGGCGCAAATTGGGGGTCGATCTAGAGTTGTTTCTGGACACATCGCGCTCGCTGAACGATGGCGCGATACTGTATCCCGATTATGGCGTGGGCAAATGGGATTGGAACCTGCTTGCGGAGTCCGGCGTGTTCGATTTGGACAAAAAGCTGGATGATTATTCTGATGAAGAGCTGGAACGCCTGCTGTACAGTCCGCCGTTTAAGGTAAAAACAACTGTCGGTGGCAACACAGTCAACCTGACGGTCGAAGGCATTATCGACAAATTCTCACGCAAGTACATCATGAAGGATTTATCAACCTATGGGGAGCGGACGCAGAAAAAAGTTGCGCCGTATCTCACAGAGGGGCCTTGCCGTTCTTGCAAAGGGGCACGGCTCAATCAGGCAGCGCTCAATTGCCGGATCGATGGGTACAACATTGCTGACCTGTCTTCGATGGAAATATCCCAGCTGATTGAGGTGATTCAAACCATACAAAGCCCCGTGAATACTCCCATGATTGCCACGTTGACAGAACGTCTGCAACACCTGATGGATATTGGGCTGGAGTACCTCACGCTGGAACGGCCGACTGATACACTTTCTGGCGGTGAATCGCAGCGGGTAAAAATTGTGAAGCAGCTCAGCAGCAGTTTGGTGGATGTCATGTATATTTTTGATGAGCCAAGCATTGGCCTGCATCCGCGTGATATTCACCGCATGAATGAGCTGTTGCAGAAACTGCGCGATAAGGGCAATACGGTGCTGGTGGTTGAGCACGATCCTGATGTGATCCGCGTTGCAGACCATATTGTGGATATTGGCCCTCAGGCTGGTTCGGCGGGTGGCGAGGTTGTTTTTGAGGGTAGCTACCAGGGGTTGCTCGAATCAGACACGGTAACGGGCAGCCACATGAAGCAAGCTTTGCCTATCAAGCCGAGTTTCCGGCAGGCAAAGGGCCAATTGCCCATCAGGCGTGCCAGAATTAACAATCTGCAGGATGTGAATGTTGATATTCCAGCGGGCGTGTTAACGGTTGTGACGGGTGTGGCGGGGAGCGGCAAGAGTTCGCTCATTAACCAGACATTTGTGCGGCAGCATCCCGATGCGATTGTGATTGACCAAACGGCCGTTTCTGCCAATAGCCGCTCTAATCCAGCCACCTACACTGGTGTGCTTGATGAAATTCGTAAAGCGTTTGCCAAAGAAAATGATGTCAGCGCCTCGCTGTTTAGCTTCAACTCCGAAGGAGCTTGCGAAAATTGTAACGGTCTGGGCGCTATCGAAATCGACCTGGGCTTTTTGGATTCCGTTAAAACGACCTGCGAAATTTGCGAGGGCAGGCGATTTAAAGATGAGGTGCTGACCTACAAGCTAAATGGCAAGTCAATCACAGATGTTTTGGGGATGCCAATTCAGGAAGCGCTGGCATTTTTCCACATTCCCAAAGTGACCGATAAGCTGCGGGCGATGGTGGATGTGGGCATTGGCTACCTTACCCTGGGGCAGCCGCTCAGCACGTTGTCTGGTGGGGAGTGCCAGCGCATTAAGCTGGCCAGCGAGCTGCACAAAAAGGGCAGTGTCTACATCATGGATGAGCCAACAACTGGCTTGCATTTGTCCGATATTAGCCTGCTGCTGACGGTGATGAACCGCCTGGTGGACACGGGCAATACGGTGATTGTCATTGAGCATCACCTGGATGTGATTCGCAATGCAGATTGGATCATCGACATGGGGCCGGAAGGAGGCAGCAAAGGCGGATACATCATTTTTGAGGGGACACCTCAGGCGCTGCTTGGCGCAGAGCAGTCCCTCACTGGGCGTTATTTGGCTCCTGCTGTTTAGGTTTTATGTGATAAGTAAGGTAATCGCATATACCCTAATCGCCAGAGGCAGAAGCTGTCCGGCTAGTTATGGCTGTGATTTATCGGGATGTTCATAGACAATTTGACGCGGTGCGTTGATACTGTGGGGTGTGCTTCGTTGGCCTAATGAGGTGTGCCCACCGAGGTATTTTATCTTGGTGTGTACACAGGGAGGTGGGCGAAAATGTTTACTTTACGGAGCAAATTCCAACTAATTTTTCCCGTTGTGCTGGGTTTAAGTTTTTTAATTCTTGTGCTGCTGGCGGCGCAGA
>JACKBR010000024.1 GCA_020634495.1 Ardenticatenaceae bacterium
GAAATGAGTGACACCGAAGTGGCAAACATCGCCGAACGCACCGATTTATCCCAATGGGTGCAGTTGGCCACCGACCCGGAGCGGGCCAAGGGCACGGTTAACTTCATCGCCCAGGACAAGGAAGGCAACATTTGCACCGGCGTCAGCACCAGCGGCTGGGCCTGGAGCTATCCGGGGCGGCTGGGCGATTCGCCGATCATCGGCGCGGGCAACTATGCGGACAACCGGTACGGCGCGGCCGCCTGCACTGGCATGGGCGAGATGGCCATCCGGGCCAGCACGGCGCACAGCCTGGTGTTTTATATGAAGATGGGCCTCAGTTTAGCAGAAGCGTGTGAGCGAGCGATGATTGATTTGCGCGATTTAGACGGCCGTTTCATCAGCGTCATGAATTTGGTGGCAATTGACAAGGACGGGAATCATGCGGGGGTTAGTTCTGTGGACGGCCGTACCTACATCTACCAAACCCCCGACATGCCCGACTGCGAAGAGCTGCCCCGCACGGTGGTGCCCATTCCGCCGCGTTGGGGCTAACCGTTGGTCAATTTTCAAAAATTGACCTACCAAACAACCATGATCGACAAAGAAAACTGCCACATTTTAATCATTCGAGAAAAATTGCATGCCTTGCTTTCTGAAAGAATTCTGAAGGACTCTGGGTATACAAACGTTTACACCGCTTCCTCCAGCAAGCACGCACTTTCAATCATCGAAAAAATAACCCCTGACCTCATCTTCTTGGACTACCGTCAAGCAAAGGATGAACCTACAGGAATTGAGCTGTTTAACCAGTTAAAAAGGTTCCCTGCGCTCAAAAACACGGCTTTTCTAATCTATGTAGCTCGGTTACCCCAAGACCTCTACGAAGAAATCAAAGAGCTTGGTTTCGCTGGATTAATACTTATGCCAATGGGCTATGATGAACTTGTGCAGGCTTGTGAGGCGCTTTTAAGCGGTGGCACTTACTTCAGAGATTTCAATGAATATTGGTGATTGAAGACAAAGCAGTCGGGAAGTAGAATCCATAGGTTAATTTTGCAACTTGACGAACAGAAAAAAGATGATCGACAAAGAAAAGTGCCATATCTTAATCATCCAGGAAGCGGAGGACGCCATGTTATCAGAACGATTTCTGAAACATTACGGGTTCAAAAATGTTTCCATAGCCCCTTCTAGCAAAGATGCACTCTCAATTCTTGAAGAAATAGAGCCCGATCTTGTTATTCTCAATTATCTTCCCCTATCAAATGAAGCCCCGACTGGGATTGAACTGTTTCAATCAATGCAACAGCTCCCCAAGCTCCAAAATTCAGCATTTTTGATTTATCATCCAAATCCCTGGCTAGGAAAAGAAAAACGCCAGCAACTAAAAATGGAAGGTTTTGACGGTTTGCTGCGTCGCCCATTGATGCCCTCAGACCTCAATGAGGCGTGTGAAACAGTGTTGCGTGGTGGAACTTACTTCCCCGACTGGAATAACGATTAGTTTAATGGTACGCGGATTACCTGATCAACCTGATTTTTTTGATCAGGAAAATCAGGGAAATCTGCGTTCTATTCTTGGAGAGATATCAATGGAAATCATCCGCACCCCCGACAGCCGTTTTGAAAACTTACCCGACTACCCCTTCGCCCCCAACTACGTGGAAGTCAACAGCCTGCGGCTGCATTACGTAGATGAAGGCGCAGGCAAGACAATTCTTTGCCTGCACGGCGAGCCAAGCTGGTCCTACCTGTATCGCAAGATGATTCCGCCGCTGGCGGCGCAGCACCGCGTGGTGGCCCCGGATTTGGTCGGATTCGGCCGTTCAGACAAGTACACCGATCCCGCCGCCTACAGCTTCCAGATGCACCGGGACGTGCTGGTGGGCTTCATCGAGGCGTTGGATTTGCGGCAGATTACAGTGGTTGTCCAAGATTGGGGCGGTTTGCTTGGTCTCACCATCGCCACCCAGCTGCCAGCGCGCTTTGCCCGGCTGGTGATCATGAACACCGGCCTGCCCACAGGCATGTTCCCCATGCCGGAGGCGTTTATGCAGTGGCGCGCTGCTGCCGAGCGGTTTGGTAACAAATTGCCCGTGGGCCGCATCATCCAAAACGGCACGGTTAGCCAACTGCCCAAAGAGGTTGTCGCAGCTTATGAAGCGCCCTTCCCCGATGAGCAGTTTAAGGCGGGAGCGGCCGTTTTTCCCCTGCTCATTCCCCTCACCCCACAAGACCCTGGCGCTGCCGAGATGAGCCGCGCCCAGCGCCAGCTCACCCGCTGGACCAAACCCGCACTCGTCATGTTCAGCGACGGCGATCCGATTACCCGTGGCGGCGACGCCTTGTTCCGCCGGGCCATCCCCGGTGCCAAAGACCAGCCAGAAATCACCATCGAAGGCGCAGGTCACTTTTTGCAGGAGGACAAGGGCGAAGAGATTGCCAGTCATATTTTGGACTTTATGGGGCGAACGGCCGTCTTCTAAATCCAAGTGTTGTGCTAAAATAGAAATATTCAGCAAAATCCGCTAGAAGTATCCGCATCCTGTGGCTAATAATCGAATAGATTTTAATTCCTTTTCTTTGCCGACATCACAATCGACACTCATCACAGAAATTTCTTTTTGGAAACAGACTGCATTTTCTAATGAAATCTAATAAACCCTTTAGACCCCTTGCTGACTTACGAGATTTAATTTTCCGCGACTTTTCCGTGGGAAATTTGCATGACCTGGCCTTGGATTTCAACCTTGATTACGATGAGCTAGAGGGCAACAGTAAAGGTCGGCGGGTGGTCACTTTTATTGAAACAATGGTGCGTGATGGGATCATTATCGAGTTTATCGAGCGCTGCCAGGAATTACGGCCAAGGGCAAACTTCCAACCGTTTCTGGAAACGGCCAGGCAAAATCCCCAGGCATTTGAACTAAAGAGTTCTGAGTATGAGAAAGCCTCACCAGAAACGGCCGTTTACCAGGCACTCAACAAAGCGCTAGGACTTATCGAAGCCCAATCTCTAAAAATAGAGCAAATGACCCGCCCACGTGATCATCTAAGCCAATATGCCTCTGAACAAACACGCGTGAGTAAAGACGCTGCGACTCAAACCAATAAATCGTGGGGGAAAGACAATATCATTGGGGGCAGTATTACTTCATCAATTGTCTCGCCGAATAAAGCCACCAGGCAAAGTGCCCAAGGAGCAACAAAGACGCTGCGCGGGAGCAGGTTGCACGGAGAGATCGAGCAATTGGAGGCGCAAATCGCCGAAGAAATTGAAGGCTTGCTGGCTGGCATTCGGGAAAAAATGGAAACGCTTAAAGGAAAATTAAATGAGCACCAGCAATTGATACAGGACGAGTCGATGCGGTCTACCAAGAGCAATTTTGGATTTCAAGGAAAGGCAAAAGCTAGTTTTCCTGTAGGAAAATCACCTTTTGCTCGAAAATAGCTAATCGTGCATCCAAAAAATTTTAGCGGGTTGGGAACATGCAGTTTCCCGCAACCAAAACAAATGTAGGGGAAAGATCAATGAGTCACAATGAAGAACAAGTAGAGAATGCTACAAGCGAATTGCCATCATTGCCAGAGGCCGAGTTAGAAGCCATTACCCAAGGTGTGCACCTTCTGTTTACCAAGCTGAGTGAAGAAGAGGGGCTTGCCAACGAAGTTGAAATTGTCATCCGGGAACATCTGCAAACGGCCGTTACCAAAGATACGTTTTTAACCATTTATAACGGCCTGGAACTGTACTTAGAGGAAGATGCTGTTGTTTTCTTGTTAGAAAATTTACGACGTGGCGATGATTCCGACTACATCGCCAATGTCAAGCACAAATGCCCAGAGCCTTTGTGGAGTTGGCTAAGGCGGCAGGTAGCGTTGTATGGGGCAGCTTTTAGAAAAGCTTACTTAATAGGAACAGAGAAACCCGATGCCTGGGAAACGCTCAATCGACGCACCTATTATGATTCGTTTAATGAAACCTGGGTTACCTTCATGGAAATCATTAAATATAATGGTGATCGCCTGGCCATTGAAGAAACACCAAGAGGCGCTTTAACGCTGGCCTATGGTGTGATCGATATGCTTATGCAGGTCCCACCAGATTTTGCCCCTGATCTCATTGATAAAGCGTATTTGGCCCAGGTCTACCAAGAATTTTTGCAATTTATGGAACATTATGCACCAGGTCTTGTGGCCGAAATAGCTCAAAATGAAGCGTAGTTGTTAATCTGTTTCACTCTTTTTCTTAGCCAGAATTGAATTCACAGGTATACTTGCTCAAAATCTAAACGAGGAGGTTAATTTTCATGCTTGTCAATAAAACTACACTTGTGGGCAAAAACGGCCGTTACCGACCAACGGCCGTATCCCACCACCAACTTAACAAAAATCAACCGACTCGGACCATCCCCCGCTAAAATCCACACCCGAGGGTATGTGCTTCCAGAGTCGTCTATCTAAAACCGCAGATTTCATAGCCTGAGGGAAAAAATCTCTTCCCCCTCTGTGTCCTCTGTGGCAATTATGGAAAAATGGACACAAAATCATTACATACCCTTGAATACCACAAGGTACTCAACATTTTAGCTGGCTACACCAGCTTCAGCGCAGGCGAAGAGCTGGCCCGCAAACTGCAACCCACCACCGACCAGATTCTGGCCGAACAGTGGCAAACAGAAACGGCCGAAGCCCTCCTGCTGCTCGACACCCATACCAACATCACCATCGGTGGCGCGCGCGACGTGCGCCGCCCGGCAGAAAACTCCAAGCGCGGTTTCACCCTGCCCGCCGAGGACTTGCTGGATATTCGCAGCACCCTGGTGGCCGCCCGCACCCTCAAGCGGCAGCTCATCAAAGTTGCCGACGAGTTTCCCTATCTGGCAGCCATTGCCGAACTGGTAGAAGAATGTCCTGGTCTGGTAGACGCCATCAGCAGCACCATCGACGAGCGCGGTGAGGTGCTGGACAGCGCCAGCAGCAAGCTGGCCAAAATTCGGGCAGATTTAAGGACGGTACACGGCCGTATTCAAGACAAACTCCAGCGCCTGCTCAACTCCAGCCAAAACCAATGGCTCCAGGAACCGATCATTACCATGCGAAGCGGCCGTTACGTTGTGCCCGTCAAGGCAGATTCCAAAGGCCGCATCAAAGGCATTGTGCACGACCAAAGCGGCAGCGGCGCTACCGTTTGGGTGGAGCCCATGGTCACCGTCGATCTCAACAACGAATATCGTGGCCTGCAAATGAGCGAACAGGCTGAAATTGAACGCATCCTGGCCGAACTCTCCGCCAAGGTCGCTGACGTGGCCGACCCCATCATCCGCATTGTGGAGCGCATGGCCGAGCTCGATTTGATTTTTGCCCGCGCCAAATACGCCGCCATCATCAAAGGCGTGCCGCCGGAATTTGTGGATTGGCGCGAATTTGAGCAGCCCCGTCCGCCCAAACACGCCAACGAATTGGCCAAATGGACACCGCCGCCGCGCAATTTGCACCCCGGCAGCACCGTCTGGATTCGCAGCGCCCGCCACCCCCTGCTGCCGCCCGGAGAAGTCATCCCCACCGACCTGACATTGGGCGATGACATTTTCACCGTGCTCATCACCGGGCCAAACACGGGTGGTAAAACTGTTAGCCTCAAAACCACTGGCCTCATGGTTTTGATGGCCCAATCCGGCCTGCACCTGCCCGCCATCGAAGCCAAACTGACCGTTTTCGAGGACGTCTTTGCCGACATCGGTGACGAGCAGTCCATTGAGCAAAGCCTTTCCACCTTCTCAGGGCACATGACCAACATCATTCGCATTTTGGCGCAGGTGGACGAACGCTCACTGGTGCTGCTGGATGAGCTGGGTTCGGGCACAGACCCGACGGAAGGCGCGGCGCTGGCTCAGGCCGTTACCAGCTTTTTGCGCGACAAAGGGGCAACCACCTTCATCGCCACCCATTACCCGGAACTAAAACTGTATGCCGACCAGCAGCCTGGGGCGACCAATGCGTCTATGCTGTTCGATGTGGAAACGCTCTCGCCCACCTACGAAATGGCGATTGGCATCCCGGGCAAATCAAACGCCTTTGCCATTGCCCGACGGCTGGGACTGGATGAAACCATTCTGGACGACGCGATGAAACTGACCGGCGCGGGCAGCAACGAAGCCGAAAACCTGCTGGATGCGATTTATGATCTGCGTGACAAAATCTCCTCAGAGGAAGCCGCCGCCCGCCTCATTCGGCGTCAGTTGGAGGATGAGAAGGACGCGCTGGCCCGCCAGCTAGAGCAGCTTGAGGAAGAGCGCGAGGCGGTGCTGGCCGAGGCGCAAGAAGAAGCCCGGCAAAAAATTGCGGCCATTGAGGAGGAGCTGCGGCAGGCGCGTAAGCATATCCGCGATGCCCAATCGCTGAACAAGCTGAAGCAAGTTGGCAAGGATGTGGCCGCGCTGGAAGAGGAAAAAGTTGAGGAAATCGCGCCCAAAATCACCAAGTCGCGCAAGCCAACCAGCAACCGGCTGGAGTTGGAGGTGGGCGACAAGGTGACGGTAAAGGCGCTCAACACTGAAGGCGAAATCATCTCGCTAAGCAAGTATGAGGCGATGATTGCGGTGGGACGTTTGCAAATGCGGGCCAAGCTGGGCGATCTGGAGTTTAAGAGCCGCCCCAAGGACGAAGCGCCAGAAATGGAATCTACACCCGTGAGCAAAACAAGTTCGCCGGGCATTGAGTTGGACATTCGCGGTCGGCGCGTTGAGGAAGGGCTGTCTGAACTGACGATGTTCATCGATCAGGCGTATCTTTCACAGATGCCCTGGGTGCGCATTATTCATGGCAAGGGCACGGGCAAGTTAAGAACGGCCGTACGCAAATCGCTCAAAAACAACAAGCACATCGCCTCATTTGAGGAAGGCAAAGATGGTGAAGGCGGCGCAGGCGTGACCGTCGTCAAATTCAACGAAAATTAAATTGGCCACAGAGCGCACAGAGCAATTAGAGAAAAATCTCTAGCTTCTCTATGTTCTCTGTGGCCAGAACCCTGGAAAACAAAAAGCCTTGCTGCTGCAAGGCCTTTTGCGGGAAGAGGAGAAAAAGGAGGAATTTGGGAATCAATTGGTGTACAATGCAATTAGTTTAAGGTAGGGTACTGCCTGGCGGCAATAGGACGTGCGTACTGTTTTACAACTGAATTTGGCTAAAGCTTTGTTTTTGGAGAAATGAATGGTACAGCGATGTGAACATTGTGGACAAACCGTGATGGCAACCGACAAACAATGTTGGCATTGTGGCCGGTTTTTAGCCCGTGGCCAGGGGAACTTTGTTAAACCAACGCCAGAAACTTCTGATTCCCAAACAGCCACGCTTCCTTCTTTGCCTGCCATTCTGCTCTATGCTGGCTTAACGGCCGTTTCCCTTCTACTCCTCATCACAACCACACGCACAATTGGGCACGCGCCCCTTTTTTTGGCAGGCAAAAATAACCAGCTTTTGGCTGGCTGGCAACCCTTCACCGACGGCCAGCTCCAATTTACGCTGAACGTTCCCCAGTCTTGGTACCTTTTTGAGGTGGCACAAGCTCCTGAAGTGGATGCGCTACGCCAAAACGTTCTGTTACAGGATGTTAACCGCATTGTTGAATCTCTTGCCGCCGATACAGAGCTGCTTTTTTTGAGCACGGAGGATACGGCCGTCTTTGCCGACGGTGTGCCGGTTTTTGTGCTGGTGGCCCAAAGCCAGCGCTTGCAGCAGCTAACCCCTGATGAAATCATCGAATATGCCCAGCAACAAATGCCCGAACATGTAGCCTTTTCCAATGCGCCGCAACCCGCCGCCGCAGCCCAGGAATCGGCAGGCAGACTTCTTTTTAATATTAATCAGGATGAACAAGTTTGGCGCTGCATTGAGCAGTTTAACCCAGGCAGCCGCAGCGTTTATCTGGTATTCACCTGCACCAGCTTTGCCCAATTCCCGACCCATCTTGATGATTTTGAAATAATCTTGAGCAGTTTTCAGCCTCTTAATCCATAACGAGCAAAGCGTGGGTGCCATAGGTAGAAAATCACCTGGGGATTCCCAGGACTACAGTCCCATCTGCTTGACGCTCGTTCAGCCACTCTGTACAATGCAATCATTAATAATGCAGAATTGGCGACCTCATGATGAGTAAACAAAAACAGGCAGTAGAACATAATCAATCTGGCCTCGATTTTTATAATTCGTGGCAAATTGAGAAGGCAGTCGATGCTTTTGCTGCGGCCGTTTCTGCCGATCCGCAAAACCCAGAATACCATCTCAACCTCACCCGCGCCTACACACGCGGCGGCGATTATGATCAGGCGATGGCTGCTTTGGGCGGCTACCTACAAACTGAAACGGACGGGGATGTTGCGGCCCGCTATGAACAGCTTTTTTCTACAGGCCTGGATGAAGTTGAGTCCAATTTAATTGAGGGGATGAAGCAGCTAGATTTGGAGCTGCCGCAAATTGGCAAAGCGATTCAAATGTGGCTGGAATATCGCATTGCCATTGGTAGACGGCCGTTACGCACTCCCAAACCGTCTCTCTGGGCGGGAGCCTTAGTTTACGCCATTGTTAAAGTAAACTTTTTGGAAATTAGCCGCTCCCAGCTTGCGGCCGTTTTTGGCATCAGCGAACGATCACTTAAGGAAAAGTATCAGGAAATCGTCGAAACGCTCGACTTGATGCCCGCGGACTACCGCTACTTTACTGGCGAGGATAATCCGCTGGACAAGTTAGTAGAAGCCGCTCAACTGCTGGAACAGCTCGACCGTCACTTCCAGGAAGATTAATCGCCCCACCCTTTCTACACCTTGTTAAAAATCTGCTTCAGTCATGAACAGGAGGTTCAATGGCTCGTCTTACTGATTTTATTCAACTTGAAACGGTGCAGGGAACGGCCGTATCTACCCCCCATCACACCCTCATCCCCGAATCCCAGGCGCTCATCATTCACTTTCCTTATGGTGGATTTGTCTGGCAGCGGCCAACGGCCGTACTCGTGCAACAAGGCGACCAAACCCAGCGCCACCCCATCATCGACGTCACCCGCCTGGCTGCCTGGAGCGTGCTTGGTTTAAGCCTGTTGCTTCCCCTGTTCCTGCGCCTCTTCAGCCGAAGCCCAAAACAAACCCCGTAGCCGCGCTTTCTTAGCGCGTATTGCCTACGCAATAAAAAGAGGATTAGCATCCTCGACACACCTGCAACAAAAGGATGATCTCATGAGCGAAAAATACAATAAACTGTTGCTCGAAACCGTCACAGACCAAAAATCAGCCAATGAACTTATTGGCAAACTGTTCGATGTTACCCGCCCCGAAGCTGTCTTTAGCCAACCGCTCACCGTAGGCGAACACACCATCATCACCGCCTCGGAATACACGGCTGGCATGGGCGTGGGCTACGGCAGCGGGGGCGGTGTTGGCCCAGCAACAAGCGACGAAACCGGGGAACCTATTGGCTACGGTGGCGGCGGCGGGGGCGGCGGGGCCACCATGGCTCGCCCAGTGGCAACCATCATCGTCAGCCCCAGCGGCGTGCGCGTGGAGCCTATTGTTGATGCAACCAAAATTGCCATCACCATGTTCACCGCCCTCGGCGCGATGGCCGTCGCTTTCCGCAAAATGAAGCGTTAATGGTTTCTGGCCAACCCACCATCACTTATCGTGCTGCCCAGGCCAATGATGAAGCCGCCATCAAAGCCCTTATTCGCGCCGTCAACATCAACCCGATGGGGTTGAAGTGGCAGCGGTTCCTTGTTGCTGTGGCTGAAAATGGCGATCTGGTTGGCTGTGGGCAAATCAAGTCGCATCGGGGCGGCTCTCGTGAGCTTGCCTCGATTGCGGTACAAAAAGAGTGGCGGCGGCAGGGGGTGGCGGGCACGCTCATTCAGCAATTGTTGGCCAACGAATCAACGCCCGTTTGGCTGACCTGCATGAACAAATTGGTGCCGTTTTATGAGCAGTTCGGTTTTGTGGAGGTGCGGGGAGGAAACGGCCGTTCCCTTCCCCTCTACTTCCGCCTGGCCCGTGCCTTCTTCAAACCAATTCAAAAACTTAGCCAAATCCCTGGCTACCTGGCCATCATGATTTGGCCCGCCAGCTAAAAATAATCTCAGCGTTCTCCGCGTCTCTGCGGTGAAGTAAAATCCGAGGCATCTACATGGAGCAAAAACAATTTGGTAAAACCGGTTTAACCATTACCCCCATTGGCCTGGGCCTGGCTGCCCTGGGGCGACCCGGCTACATAAACCTGGGGCACGGCAGCGATTTGGCTCATGATTATGCGGTTGAGGCCATGGAAGCCAACGCCCACGCCGTGCTGGACGCCGCCTGGGAAGCTGGTATCCGCTACTTTGATGCCGCCCGCTCCTACGGCCGTGCCGAAGCCTTCCTCGCTAGCTGGCTCATCAGCCGCCAAATTGACCCCAACAGCGTCACCATCGGCTCCAAATGGGGCTACACCTACACCGCAGACTGGCAAGTCACCCTGCCTGCCGGTGAAAAGCATGAAGTCAAAGACCATACGCTGCCGGTTTTGCAGCGCCAATGGAAAGAGACAACCACCCACCTGGGCACACCTCCTGGCACTTACCTGGACATCTACCAGATTCACTCCGCAACGCCAGATAGCGGCGTATTGGAAGACGAAGCTGTTCTGTCTGAACTTGCCAGCCTGCGCAATGCAGGAACGATAATTGGGCTTTCCCTCAGCGGCACCAGCCAGGCTGAAACCCTGTGGCGTGCCCTGGAAATTGAGTTTGATGGCGAACGGCTGTTTGGCTCGGTTCAGGCCACCTGGAATATTTTGGAGCAGTCGGCAACGGCCGTTCTCCGCGCCGCGCACCAAGCCGGGATGGGTGTCATTATTAAGGAAGCATTGGCCAACGGCCGTCTCACCCCACGCAACCACTCCCCCAGCTTTCAGCCGCAAATGCACACCCTCACCCAGCTTGCCAAACAGCACCATACCACCGTTGATGCCCTGGCCTTAGCCGCTGTCCTCAACCAACCCTTTGTCGATGTTGTTCTCAGCGGCGCAGCCCACACCGACCATCTCATCTCAAACATAGCCGCGCTTCATGTGGCCTGGCAGCCAGCGTTGGCGGATGTTTTACTGGGGCTGCGGGAGGAAACGGCCGTATACTGGCAAACCCGCAACCAACTCCCCTGGAACTAAATCGTCATCGCCAATGAATTGATTTACATAACACAAACAGTTTAGCAGTTTCACATTTCTAACACGATTCTGACATAGGACTATTGTTTAACAACCACCACAGCCTAAAATACTATAGACCTATTGTGAAGAAAATAGGGTCAGTTGATACTGTAAAAAATGCAAACGCATAACCTTTGCACAAAAAAGACATTCAAACTAAATTGCTTCACCCAGTACATACCTACCAACTTTGGTGTAAGAGAAATTGAGCGAACATTTACGTACCGTAAGTACAGAAGATCAAGTAGAAGCACATTAAGATTTGAGTCATAAAGGATAAAATCATGGAACAGACAACCCATGTAACCGTACCGATTGTTCCCTTGCGTGGCGGCGTCGTCTTTCCCGGAGTCACAACAACCATTTCCATTGGGCGGCGGCGTTCCCTGGCGGCTGCGCAAGCGGCCGTCGAACGGGGGGGCGAACTGCTCATCCTCGTACAATACAACGCCGATGTTGAACTACCTAAACAAGAAGATTTAGTGCCAGTCGGCGTCTTAGCCACCGTCAGAGACGTGCTGCGAACCCCACACATGGGCGTGCAAATGCTCGTTGAACTGCATCGCCGCGTAAAATTAATGGGACTAGAAACGGCCGAACCGTTCCTCACCGGCCAATACCGCGAAATCAGCAACAGCACAGACACCGAAGACAGCCATACCATCACCGAAGCCATTGCCTACCTGGAACAATATGCCGACGCCCTGGGCGAAGCCAACCAACAAGTCATGGCCACCACCCGCAGCAAAGCCACAGCGGGCGACCTGGCCGACTACATTGCTGGCCTGCTCAACCTGCCCTTTGAAACCGAAGTGGAATTGCTTTCCACCATCGATGGCGAAAGGCGTCTGGAAATCACCATCCAATTCTTAAAGCAAGAGCTGCGCATCACCGAAGTGCGCAACAAAATTCAGCAAGACGCCCGCGAAGGGGCCGATAAAGCCCAGCGCGAGTACCTGCTGCGTGAACAAATGCGCGCCATCCGCAAAGAACTTGGCGAAGACGGCGAAAGCGTCCCCGATGAGCTGCGGCAAAAAATTGAAGATGCCAACATGCCAGAAGAAGTCCACGAACGGGCCATAAAAGAGCTCAAGCGACTGGAATATCAGGGGCAGCAGTCGGCAGAAGCCAGCGTCATTCGCACTTATTTAGAATGGCTGGTGGAACTGCCCTGGAGCCAAGCCACCCAAGATAATCTGGACATCAACCACGTGCGCCAGGTGCTGGATGAAGACCATTACGGCCTGGACGATGTAAAAGATCGCATTGTGGAATATGTCGCCGTGCGCAAGCTGGCCGGTACCAAAATGCGCGGAGCCATCATCAACCTCAACGGCCCGCCAGGAGTGGGCAAGACCTCCATCGCCACCTCCGTGGCCCGCGCCATCGGGCGGGAGATGGTGCGCATTAGCCTGGGCGGCGTGCGCGACGAAGCCGAAATTCGCGGCCATCGCCGCACCTACATCGGGGCGATTCCCGGGCGCATCATTCGCGCCCTGCGGGACGCTGAAACGCGCAACCCCGTCATCGTGCTGGACGAAATTGATAAGGTCGGCACCGATTGGCGCGGCGATCCTTCGTCTGCCCTATTAGAAGTGCTGGATCCGGAACAAAACACAAACTTTACCGATCATTATCTGGAAGTGCCGTTTGATCTGAGCCAGGTGATCTTCATCACCACTTCCAACCAGCTCAGTACGATTCCGGCGCCGCTGCTGGATCGCATGGAAACGATCACCATGCCCGGCTACATTGAAGAAGAAAAGGTGGCCATCGCCGATGGCTATTTGCTGCCCAAGCAGCTAGAAGGGCACGGCATTGGCGACGTAGAAGTCAGTTTTGAAAAAGAGTCCTTGCAGCATCTGATTCGTTACTACACGCGCGAAGCGGGCGTGCGTAACCTGGAGCGCAGCATCGGCTCCGTGGTGCGCAAAATTGCGGTGAAGGTCGCCGGCGGCGAAGCGGGCCCGTTCACCGTCACGCCCGATGAGATTACGGAGTATCTTGGCCCGACGAAGTTCCGCTACGGCATTGCCGAGGAGCAGGATGAGATTGGCGTGGTGACCGGTCTGGCGGTGAACAGCTTTGGCGGCGACACGCTGCCCATCGAGGTGAGCCTGAGCGAGGGCAACGGCAAAATCACCCTCACCGGCTCGCTGGGCGACGTCATGCGCGAATCGGCGCAGGCGGCACTAACCTATGCCCGGGCCAACGCGCGGGCGCTCGGTCTGGAACCGACCATCTTCGACCAGGTGAACATCCACGTGCACGTGCCCGACGGCGCGACGCCGAAAGATGGCCCCAGCGCGGGCATCAGCATGGCTACGGCGATTATCTCCGCCTTCACCCGCCGCCCCGTGCGCCGCGACGTGGCCATGACCGGCGAGGTGACACTGCGCGGCAAGGTGCTGGCCATCGGCGGCCTCAAGTCGAAGACGATTGCCGCCACCGAGCGGGCATCCAAACGGTAATTTTGCCCAACGACAACGCCAAGGACATTCCCGAACTGCCGGATTCGATCCGGGAAGAGCTGGAACTGATTCCGGTGAGCCACCTGGATGAGGTGCTGGCAATTGCCCTGCTGCCCGGCAGCGAAGCCCCGTTTGCGGTGGCAAGCAGCAATGAAGGGCTGAACGTGCCCTGCCCAAAGCCTCCAGCGGCTCCGGCATCCCCCACTGCGCGCCGACAACAGCTAACCAATAAATTCAATAAAACTCAATTCCAGCGCCGCTGCCTGTTTAGGCAGCGGCGCTTTTGTTTTCGCTATTCAATCAAGCGAAAAAGAAAACTCTCAAATTATCAAAGAACTGAAAGTTTTATACCGCCTTGAGTTCGTGTTTGTTGTCAGAACAGGATGTTTATCCAGCATTGGCACAGCTTAACAGTACAGTAGTGTAATTAAGGCTATTTGCAAAATTAATTTGGAAGTGACCCAGAATGGACTTAGTAACATCAAACGTTAACGTTTAAGATTGAGGCAGCTCTCAAGATATCGAACCCACTACACTTTTGAGCACTTTGTGAATTTCTGCGTAGTTTCAAAAGAATATCCTGATGATTTGATATCGAAATTAAGCTGGTGTGGCAATGACCTTCAACTGGATGGAATTGCAATCCTTTAAATGGTGTATTAATTACACACAAGACGAGATTGATGATTTAGTCCTCATGAATAAGTATCTCAATGCAGAATTTATATTGTTCAGCCAAGTCCGGTAAGGGTTTGAAGGGTTCTGAAATCTCTAATATGTTTTTTGGAATCCGGGACTTGTTCGCAACTGAGCCCAAGCTCAAGGAAACGAGCTTCAAGCTAAGGAAGAGTTATTACGATATGTGTATTCAAAAGTAATTTCTTCAGGCATGAAATCCTAAAATTAAGCCTACTTTGTGACAACGGGAAAGTAGAAGACGATCCGCAATTAAGCACGAATTGAAATGAAATTGAAACCTTGACGAACTTAATATTTTGATTCACCAATTTTTCGCCTGTTGACGCTAGAATGCTACAAGGCTTTTCAATGCAAAAAACGCACTTCTAAATCTATAACTTTGTTAACAAAGTTACAATTCCTGCAATGCCTAATGTGAAGGAATCATACTTGAGCTTTTAACTGCCTCTGATATCTTCAATTAATCACAGATGAAAGCGGCAATCCTATTGCGTGGTCTATTCTATGAGAATGTGCGTGATTATCAGAGATAATCCAGTCAATCAGGAAATAAACACACTCAAATCTGATTCAAAAGAGGCATCGTTTTATTCAATAACGGTGTGACTGTGTTGCTGATGATCCTCGGTTGCGGGAAACAACTTTACGCTATCTGGTTTTCAAATAGTAAATGGCTGTCAGACAAGTCACGTATTATTCAATAACCGTGAATCGATTAGCGAAGATATTACAATACCAATCAAGCTGATTGTCTGCCAGAAGATGATCTAAAGAATCAGGTAATTAAGGCTACTAATCGACAGACTGTTGTAAAACCGAAGAATTATCTGCACTTACAGATTTCAAAAGCATCTAGAACAATACTATGCTGCAATTCCAGAAGAGCACAGACTCCATTACGAACGCCGGTCACAACAATACAGCAACCCCAGGCTTGAGAAATCCATAGTAAGTATTCCTATACAGATTCGTGCGTTTGCATCAATGTTTCTCGATAGGCACATCAAGTCAGTCGCTATTACGGCACTCTACTCAAAAATGCCAAAACAGAATATTTATTGAAGGCCACTTTCCAGTCGCATATTACGTAAGTATATGCACTTTTAGGATTGAATACTATTTGCGTCGAAAAGAAATCGTGGATACTGACCATTCAAATATCATTTATTAAATGTGATTCGAATGAATGAGGTTGGTGCAAATATGCCTGCAATGACAGCAAACAAATTTGAGAATTATTGTGGCAGACTTGTAGAAATCCTGCATGATGATGCCAAGTGCCAACAAGCAGTTAATAATGCCTGGAAATACTTGATATTGTACTAAACGGACAATATGAACGAGACGCTGCGAAATATTTGTCGGAAGCAGACCCGGCTTTTCAAAAAGAATATGACGCGCTTGAGGCGGGATTTTTACTATTCGATCAGTTAATGAATGCCAGAAAAGAAGCTGGGCTTACTCAGGCTGACGTCGCTGAGAAAATGGGAACCAAAACGTCAGCTATTGCCAGATTAGAAGCTGGTGGTGGGAGTAATAAACATTCTCCTTCTGTGGCTACCCTGCGTAAATATGCTGAAGCGGTTGGCTGTCGGCTAGAAATTCGTTTGGTACGCCAATAGCAAATAAGTGAGAAATAGCTAATGAACCCAATCATTCGGCTAAAAGATTTTGTAGAAGAGATGGAAGTCGTTAGCGATGAAATCAAGGTCTTCTTGAATATTCGCACTGGGGAATTTGCCACGCACTCCACTGAAGAACTTGGTGCTGCGGAAGTAGGTGCGGATTTGGAAAAATTTCCAGAGTGGCAGCGGGCAGTTATTCAACAAGCTGGCGAGGTGCTGTTCAGTGATGATTTTCGCGAACTGCCAACCAAATTTGAGATTCATGAATACAAGATCATGGAAAGTTTTTGCTATTCCGTCGAGGATGAGGCGTTGAGTCGCCGTTTGTTGAATGGCATCCGAGGGCGCGGCGCATTCAGATATTTCAAGGATGTTGTCTACGAATTTGGGATAGAAAAAGAGTGGTTTCAATTTCGTGAACAAGCATTCAAGGAAATTGCAATCGACTGGCTGGAAACCAATAACATTGCCTATACAGACGATAGCGAACCGAGTTAAAGTGAGGTCTTAAAATGGCAAAGAATCCAAAACGATGGGTTTATAGCCCCAAAAAAGCATCATCAAGTAAACCATCTGAAAGTGTAAAGGCAGAAGTAGAAACCAAAGCAAATGAGTTAATCGAATCTTTTCTCAAGCCAACATTCATAAAACCGCCGCCAGAAGATGACCGTTTCAATTATCTCGTAGATATCACATCAAAGTGGTACCGGAACTATTTCTACTTTTGCAGCCGATACTGTAGTCCAGGAACAAATGCCATCTCACCGTATTTTGGTGATAAATTTGCCCGTCTTGAGTATGCAGGCGTTAATAGTTATAACCTGGCATTCATGAGACATACGGGTCAATGGCAGGAACTACATTTCGAGCTTAGCTTAGAAGAATGTCTTCAAGCTATTCAAAGTGAGCCATTTTTTCACCCATAGCAAGCCCTCTGCTCCGTTGCGGTCTTCCTGAGTTGTTGTGATCGGTTTTTGACCATGCCATTCTTCTTCCTTGGGATCTGACCATTTTTTCTTACTCGGGTTTAGCAATTGTATGTGAAATGGAGAAGGTTTCAGGAAAACGGCCGATCACCGCATCCACCAACGCTTCCCCAATCGCCCAAAAGCTTTGTGTTGATTTGAGGTCAGTTCCCTGCCATCGCCACTGCCAGCGATCATTATCATCCAACCAAAGCACCAATCCTTGAGCCGATAGCTCATCCAAAATAAAGCCTATGTGCCGGAGAAAGGTGTAGGCGGCTACCTCAGCACTCGGAGGGCAGATCGGCATGGCACTAGAATTCCTGCACGGTGCAGATTTTGATACAATTGGTTTTTTCATGACATCGTTTCTGGTTTATTTACATAGATTTGCTGACTAATAAGTCAGCAAGTTGTATCAAAACCTTAATTAAATGTCAACCACTGAAACTAATTTTGACCCTATGCAAAGATTTGGTGAAAAGTTGCATACTCTGCGTATACAACGAGGTTTTACTTTGCGAGAATTAGCCGATTTGCTTGGCGTTCACAATAGCCACGTTGCCAGAATTGAGAAAGGCAAAAAACCGTCAGTTGAGCTAATTCTAAAAATATCACGCTTATTTGATGTGCCTATTGATATTTTGATGAAGGATGAATTAGAATTAGATGACTGATGAAACGCTTATCAAGTAAAGGATCAACTAATGGCAAAAATAACAATCACAAAAGATAACCTGCTTAGTCTTGCAGAATTTAAGTCTTTACTGGAACAAGCGGAAACACGAAGTTCAACAATGGACTACATATTTCGCCTGCTGCGGGAATTAGTTTCTTTTGAAGAAAAATTTAACATGGCTACCGATGTCTTTTATGCTCGTTTTATGCGTGGTGAAATAGGCGACGATTTGCCCTTCATTAAGTGGGCTGGTCGATATGAATTATATCTCGAAGCCAGACAAGAAATTGACAGTCAGTTAGCCGAAGTGCCTGTGGCAGTCTGATGCTAAATCGGTATCTATATCGACTTTACGATACGATCATCTCTCGTGGTTATGTCGAAATTGAGCGTCTGGATTTCGATGAGTTGCCAGGTCGTCAAGGCATTATTGAAGGGCGGCTCAAATTTCACGATGGGTCGCTGCTTGAATTTGATGAGGTTATCATCTTCCGCAATGAACAGATTGCGAAGTTGCGTTATGCCTACCATTATCAAAATGAATCGGGAGAGGTTATTTTCCGCTACGATAATGCCCCACACTATCCAAACATCTTGACCTATCCTCACCATAAGCATGTTGGTTCTACCGTTGAGCCTACTCAAGTTCCCGATCTCAGCGATGTTCTCCGTGAAATTGAGCAGATGATTTTTAATAGTGATTGAATTCCGAGTATGAAACCGCGCTCTCCAATCACCGTCTAACAGTGCTTTAACCTGACCGCGAGATCGATCTTCTTTGAAATTATTTGGTGATCCTCTGTGCTGTGGCTGGTCTTCAGACCGTGTCACTTTTGTCTCTTTGCCACTCGAATTGTGAATATTAACGACAAACAGTTTGTTAGAATACGGCCGTTCCCCCTTCCACCCCCCAACTTGATCTATTGCAACGTTGCTCCCCCGCTCATCTGCTAAAATACGGGCAGCTTAAATTAAATCCTGGAGAAAATAGATGAGCGAACCAACCTATGGACTTGTTGAAAATTTAGCGGCGCTGCTGCCGGAAATCCCCCCGGAATCGATTGTGAGCCGCAAGGTGTACAGCGATGAGTTGCTGAAAGTCACCCTGTTTGGCTTTGCCGTCGGGGAAGAACTGACGGAGCATACGGCCGCTTTCCCCGCCACCCTCCATTTTTTAAGTGGTGAAGCCACGTTGACCCTCGGTGAAGACACGTTTGCAGCCCAGGCGGGCACCTGGGTGCAGATGCCTGCTCATCTGCCGCACAGCGTTTTTGCCAAAACGGCCGTTACCATGCTCCTCACCCTCACCGTCACTAAAGATTATCCGCAGATTTCGCAGATTAGCGCAGATTTTTTTGCTTTTTAATCTCGCGCTATTGCGTTAATCTGCGGATAAATCATTCAATGAAATCTAAGCTTCCTCCAATCCAACTACCCATCATGGCAGCGGTGCTGGTTACGCTGCTGGCGGCGCTGTGGGCCGGGCTGATTCGCCTGGCTGGCAGTGGCCGCCTTGCAGCCGCTGCTGCCTTCGCTGCACGGCCCGCTGATGATCTCTGGCTTTTGGGCACGCTGATTAGTTTGGAGCGGGCGGTGGCCTTAAATCTGGCAACGTTCACCAACGTCGGCCCCAGCTCAGCGGCATTGGCGCAATTTGCTGGTTATTGATTACCTTTGCTGGTGGGGCAGTGGCTGCTGCTGTTTGGGGAGTGGGGTTAACGGCTGTCGTTTTCTACATCATCCGCCAGCACACCGCCAGCTATACCCCAACAATGGGGCTGGGGGCGCTCTGTTGGCTGGTGGGCAACGCCCTGTGGCTGGGCGGTGGCCCATATTTCGCATCGTTTACTGGTGGGCGGGCTTTTTGGTACTCACCATCGTCGGCGAGCGGCTGGAGCTGAGCTGCGTGGCCCGGCTTTCAGCCAACACGATACGACTGTTTGGAATCAGCCGTTACGCTCTTTCATAATCGGACTGGTTGTGTGCTGCTGCAAGGCAGTCTGGGTACCTGGCTCATCGGCGGGCTTTGTGGCCCGGCGCTGTGGTTGAGCCGCTTCGACATTGCCTGCACACCGTGCGCGCACTGGGCTGACGCGCTTTATTGCCGCAAACCTGCTGCTGGGCTATGGCTGTGCTGCTGGTGGCGGCATCACCGCCGGTGGGTGGGGGCAGGCGGTAGCCGGCCGCGCTACGATTTTATGCCGCACGCCGTCTTTGTCGGCTTTGTCTTTGCATGATTTTGCTCACGCTCCCCATCATCGTGCCCTCCATCCTGCCCATTCAAATTCGTTTTCATCCCGTTTTGTATGGCCCGACGATTTTTTTGCACCTGGCGCCGCTGCTGCGGGCGTTGGGGACGTGGGCGGCTGGCAGCCGGTCGCGCCTGGGGCGGTCTGCTCAACGCGGTGGCCATTTTGTGGTTTATGGGGCAAATGGCTCATCTGGCGGCCACAGCCCAAAAAGTAGGACGCGGATAAACGCAGATGACGCGGATAAAAAGATCAGCGTTCATCAGCGTTCATCCGCGTCCAAATTTTTCATTTTCCCAAGGATGACACACACGATAAAATGAGCAGTATGACTGATTCACAACCGCAGGCCAAACGGCTATCCTTTCACCGCAAACAACTCATCCTCCCGCCGAACACGGTTCCTGGAGCTGGCTGCTTTGTACCCTTTTGGTGGGAACGGCCGTTGCCGAACAATCAATCTGCCCGTCTGGCTGGTGCTGCTGGGCGGATTGGCCGCCTTTTGCTGCGCCAACCGGCCACCGTTCTGGCTGCGGGCACGGCAGGGCGTGGTCGCCGCAGCGATGAGCTGCTGGCGCTGCGCTTAATGCTGCTGCTGGGTGGGATTGTGCTGCTGTGTGGCATCGGGTTGCTGATGTACGGCCGTTTTGTGCTGATCTGGCTGGTGTTGCCCGCGCGCCATTGCTGCTGGTCTACGTGCAGGCAGCGCGCAGTCGCCAAACCCGCACTGCCGTGCATTATGCAGCCGGCTGGCGCTGATGGCTCTGGCGGCGATGCTGGCAGCTACGGGCATGTCTAACCCGGTGGTGTGGTTGGTGTGGGCGTGATGGCAGCCCAAAATGTGCTGGGCGTTTTTTACGTCCGCCAGCGTATTGCTGCACGCATGAACGGCCGCTTAACCGCCGTTCGCTTTGTGAGTCATGTGCTGGGGATGGTGTTGCGTGGGGGAATCTGCCGTAGCTGAGTTCATTCCCTGGCTGGCAATAAAGTGCCATTTGTCGGCTTTTTGCCGCGGGCCATCTGGCCGGGCAGCCCAGACCCGTTGGCAACATGAAAAGTTTGGCTTCCTGGAAGTGGGCGTGAACCATTGAGCGGCGCTTTCGTTGTTGCGGATACTTGCTTTGAAGGAAGATTAAGTAGAACGCGAAGCTTTTACTCTGTAGCAGGGTCCACTCAAAGTTTACGTCGGCGCAAACGTCTCAACATCGCTATTCGCCAATTTACGAATTAACGGGCATCGGCTGTTAATAGTGGCAGAGATAGCTGTTGAGCCAAAGCTGCGTAACAGGCATCATATGCGGTTAGATCATATTGCACAGCCAATTAAAGGCTGGGCGCAGCAAATCGGCTGTGAAACCGTTTGCAAACGCAAAGCTTGTAAAGCAAGAATGTCCTGGCGAGCATTATCAAGTAGCGTAGCCAAATGGACGCATATATTTCCACAGGAATGTTGCCACTCTATAAAAAACAAATCTGGCACATAAAACCGGCTGGAGGGCCAGCAGTCAGTTCAGCAAAAAGGCGATGGGCAGCATCAGAACCGTCTTCATCTAAAAACAGCTTGATACCCACACTGGTATCGACTGTACAACTGCCCATTACCGCCCCCTATCTTCCCGCAGCAAGGTCAAAGTGCATCATGGCGCTCCTGGCAGCAGTGATTAAAAGAACGGCGACGACGAATAGTTTCCAACAGCTCCGCCTGATTGTCATTATTCTCCTCCAAAGCACAAAAGTCCAACAGCGTAATAACTTCTGCACTCAGTGAACGATTCTTTGACTTTTGCCCGCTGCCGTAAAACCGATCATAAAGTATTTCAGGAACATTTCCGAACATGTAAGGTAGACATATCTCGCACCTTTTCAGCCTCAGCTCGGATATTTATTAGTAAACCCATTACTGCCAGTTGGTTGAAGCTGTATAAACCATTGTAAACTGGCTGGTTGCGCAATGCAACACAAACCAACAAACTATCGACTGTGGTAACTCCTCACAACATCCGCGTAATCCGCTGCAAAAATGTAGTGGTCAAGCACTTCTTGAATAAATTTTACCGCAAAAACGCGAAGATTTCTCTTTAATCTCTGTGGAAACTCTGTGGCTTTCTGTGAAATCCTGTGTAACTTGTTTTTGACCATAACAAATCCGCTGCAAAAACAACAAAAAACCGGATTTTGAGCAAAATTCTGTCTCAAAATCCGGTTTTTGCTTGAGGTGGAGATGGCGGGAATCGAACCCGCGTCCGAAAAATTCGGCCTCTAGACGTCTACAAGCATAGTTGGTCTATTTGTTGGTTTAGCTGATAGGCACCCCGACCAACTGGGTCAGCTAACAGCCCGCTGCTGACTCCCGAAAGAGTCGCTTAAGCATCCCTAGCAGCATCGGGATGCAGCACGTTGGCATTCATGTCGCCTAACACTCAGCCGGACAACGAGCGAATGAGGTAGACGGAGCTTCCGTCTTTGGAAGCCGCACGCTAGGTTTTAGCTGGGATTAAGCAGCCAAAGGCATAGCGTTGTAGGTTGTGCGTGTGTTTGCACTTATTGTTTGCTTCCAGTTTTACGAGGTGTAAAGCGTGCTCGGCTTGCAGTCCAGGACCAACCTTCCCCGTCGAAGCCAGTCATCCCCAGACAGTTGGAAGTATAGCAGAATGGAGAACGGCCGTCTATTGGAAGCGCGTTAGTTTTGACAAGGTGACAGGGTGACTAGGTGAAGGGGTGAACGGCCGTTAAAAATTCACCATTTACAATTCACGATTCACAATTGGAAAATAAGTCAGCTGATCCAGTCGAGGAGGCGATAGTAATGGCCCAGCAGCGGGGCGAAGCGGGCGCGTTGGCGGAGTAAAAGTGGGTGACGGGGTTGGATGGCCGCCAAAGGGGCTGTTGCGTTTTGGCCCGTCAGCAGCAGGCCCGCCTCGCGGCCCAGGTAGGCGGAGAGCGCTATGCCCTGCCCACTGTAGCCCAGGGCAAAATGCACCCCGTTCAGCCGCCCGATGTGGGGCACCATGTCAAACGTTTGGCCCAGCCTGCCTGCCCAAACGTGGAAAGGGGGTGATCTTTGAGGATGGGAAACTGCTTGACCATTTTTTGGCGCAGGGCTTCGGCGCTGTCTCGCAAATCTTGTTCCAGCCGCCATTTTTGATGGGTGCCAAAGAGAAAACGGCCGTCTGGCGTCAATCGAAAATAGTGATGCAGCCAGCGAGAATCCTGAGCGGTACGGCCGTTTGGGTTCAGGTACGTCTGCTCAGCCGTGGTGAGCGGCTCTGTGACGATGGCGACGCTGTTCATGGGGAACACCAGGCGCTGAATGGGACGCACCAGTTTGCCACTGTAGCCATTGGTTGCCAGCAAAACCTCGCGGGCTTTGATGGTGCCCTGGCTGGTATGCACCGTAAAGCCACTGGCCAGTTTTTCTAGGCGGGTCACGGCCGTTTTTTCACACAGCAGCCCGCCCTGCCGGGCCACCGCACCCGCCAGACCGTATAAATATTTGCTGGGGTGCAGGCTGGCGCTCCATTCATTGACCATGCCCCCGAAATAACTTTGGGAGCCAACGGCCGTTGCCACCTCCCCCGCCGAAAGCAGCTGCAAATCATAGTCCAGCTCCTGGGCAAACCAGGCTACCAGCTTCTTCATCGAGACAAAATGGGTAGGCTTGGCGGCTAATGTGAGGTGTCCCCGGCGGGTAAAATCGCACTCGATGCCTTCGTCGGCCACGAGTTCACCAACCAGATCGACGGCATCCAGCGACGCCTGCCACAGCTGCCGCCCCAGCGCCTCGCCGTGCAAATCGAACAAATTGGCCAGACTTTGCCGGAAGCCTGGGGTTACCATGCCCGGATGGCGTGTGCTGGCTCCCGCCCCGATGCGATCTTGTTCTAGAACGGCCGTTGCCACCCCACTTTTGGCCAACGTATAAGCCGCCGCCAGTCCCGTGCAGCCGCCACCGACCACAGCCACATCCACCTGCTCCGGCAATGGCGAAACAGGTATGGTGTCAGGTCGCGGATAATCATCTTGCCAAAAGGGGATTGTCTTCATGGCTTACGGTCTCAATGATGTTGGGCGCAAATAATGGCTCTATTGTCTGTAACTGTTTGCTACAGGTCAAGCTGACTTTTAAATTGGGGAAAAGTTTTCGCCTGAAGTTGACCAGAGCTGGGGTAGGTGGTCAATGGCGGCGCAGCTTCAACGGTTACAGTGAACATTTGTCCATCTTCGGCCTGAAATTGCACCTGCCACACACTTTCTGCGGGGGAGTGCGTGTTGGCGTGCCGATATGATGTCAGTTGAAGTTCGGCCGTTTCTTGCCGCAAAAATTGTTCGGCTACCTGGACGACTGGTTCGTAGCAGGCACGCCCGCGCAATTTTTCCAGCCAGAGGGTGCCATCTTGCAGATGGGTCAACAGCTGGGGGGCTTCTTGAGGATTGATACGGCCGTAAGTCACCCCATCTGGCAAGGTTAGCAACGTTGGCGCAAAGCGATGCCCGCCCAGATGCGTCGTTTGCCACACGGCCTGGCCAACCTGGGCCGCCAACGCCCGCAAAAGCGCCATGCCTTGCAGGGCACAGCACACATCTCGCTTGCCGTTGGTGCAAATGAAGAGCTGCATTTCCGTGGTGAGATGGGCGGCATAGCCCACCTTGCCAGCCACAATGGACGCCAAATCCAGCGCCAACAGATCTTCATAGGCGGCCAGATCAAAGCGATAAACGCGGGAACCGGTGTCGGCAAAGATGGCCACAAAGAAGGCCCAGCCGGTGCGTTGGCCACGCGGCTGCTTGATGAATTGCAGACGGCCGTTCACCAACGCCCCCTGTTCCGCCAACCACGCCTGCACCGGCTGAGGCAGGTTGTTGTCACTGGTGGCTTTGGCCGCCCACGGCTGGTTGACCTCTAAAAAGAGCCAGACCTTGTTGGAAACGGCCGTGCCCGCCATCGGCTCATCAATGGCCAACGACCAATCTGTGCAGTAAAAATCAGGGGCTGGAGTAGTTGTCATCTTTTTTACCGCGGAGGGCGCGGAGAACGCTGAGAAATAAAAACCTCTACGCTCTCCGTACCCTCCATGGTTAATTTTATTCAGCGGCTTCTGCGCCACCGCCAGCGGCCATGGTGCGCCGCACAAAATCTTCCACCAACAGCAGCGCGCCGCCCGCGTGTTTGATCGTGTTCAGCAGCGTGGTCATCGAATCAACCTCTTCCACCTGCTCCGTGACAAACCATTGCAAGAACTGGCTGCTGGCATAATCCTTTTCTGCATCGGCAATAGAAACCAGGTTATTGATCTGGTTCGTCACCTTAATTTCCTGGTCGAGGGCAAACTGCACCGCATCGCTGGCGCTGCTAAACTCATTGCGCATTTCTGGCAGGCCCGGAATGATGGGCTTGGCCCCTGCTTCCAGCAAGAAATGGACAAACTTCATGGCGTGCATGCGCTCTTCTTCCGCCTGGCGGTAGAAAAATGCGGCCAGATCGGGCAAGGTTTGTTCGTCAAAGTAGACGGCAATGGCCACGTACTGCGCCGAAGCCGTAAATTCGCTCTGGATTTGGGCGTTCATCGCCTCAACAACTTTGGGTTTAATGATCATGGTGATCTCCTTCAAAATGTTGGTCAATTTTTCAAAATTGACCTACGAGTATTGTGTTCATTATAGCTGGATACGGTTGGACTTTCAGCGACTTTTGTCGGGTACGAAGCGGTTTTGGTGAAAGCAGGGCAGGGCATGGGGCGTGGCAAATTGGACGGACACGGCCGTTCCTTCCGCCAGACTGTTTTCGTGGGGCTGCCAGCTGTGAATGAGCGTGCCATCCTGGAGACGCACGCCGTAAACAAAAGCGATGCCCACAAATTGACGAGATATGATACGGCCGTTCCCCACATCATCCGGGGCAAGTCGCAAATCGTCAGGACGTACCGCCACCTCAATTTGCGTACCGTTGGCCAAAGGCAACGTTTGGGGCAAGATGCCCAGCGGCGTCTGCACGCCCTGGCTGGTCACTTCGCCCGGCAAAAAGTCTGTCTGGCCTAAAAATTCGGCCACAAAACGGGTGCGGGGCTGGTGGAAAATCGTTTCAGGCGTGCCCACCTGCTCCAGCCGCCCAGCATTCATCACGCCAACCTGATCCCCCATAAACAGCGCCTCTTCCTGATCGTGGGTGACGAATACGGCAGTTGTGCCACTGGCTTTCAACAAACGCCGCACCTCCTGGCGCATTTCCACGCGCAGGGCGGCATCCAGGTTAGAAAATGGTTCATCCAGCAGCAGCACCACCGGCTGCGGAGCCAGGGCTCGCGCCAGAGCCACGCGCTGCTGCTGTCCGCCAGAAAGCTGGTGCGGCATCCGCTGCCCCAGGCCGGGCAGGCCCACAAATTCCAGCATCTCGTCCACCCGGGCAGATTGGCCACGCTTGAGGCCAAAGCCCACATTTTGCGCCAGGTTCAGGTGGGGAAAAATGGCATAATCCTGGAACACAATGCCGGTGCGTCGCTTTTCTGGCGGGGTGTGCAGGTTGCCATCGGCTACGAGCTGATTGTCGATTTCGATACGGCCGTAATCCAACTGCTCGAACCCAGCAATGAGCCGCAGCGTGGTTGTCTTGCCACAGCCGCTTGGCCCCAGCAGCACCAAAATCGACCCCGGCGACACAGACAAACTTACATCTTGCACCACGGGCTGGCCTTCAAATGATTTATGCAAATTGCGGCAGGTTACGGTGGACATGGGGAATTGTGAATAGTGACTGGTGAATTGTGAATTGTGAATGAGATTTGCCGTTCACAATTAAGACTTCACCATTCACCATTAATTATTCTTTCTCTCGCAGGGTCATCCAGGCCAGGGGGATGGAGGAGAGCAGGAGCAGCAGCAGCGTGGGGGCGGCGGCGCGGGCAAAGAAGGCCTCGCCGATGTTGGACCAGATTTCGGCAGACAGGGTATTAAAACCCAGCGGGCTTAAAATGAGGGTGGCGGGCAGCTCCTTCATGCAGGTGAGGAAAACAAGTGCCGCCCCAGCCAGCATCCCTGGTTTTACCAAAGGCAGGGTGATGCGGCGGAAAATAGTGGACGGCCGTTTGCCTAAACTTTGTGCCGCCTCTTCCAAACTCGAAGACAGTTGCAGCAGCGAACTGCGCTGCGCTCCCACTGCCTGGGGAATAAACAAAATGACGTAAGCGATGAGCAGCATCGGCATGGTCTGGTAAAGCGATGAAGCGTAGTTGCTGCCAAAAAAGACGTAAGCCAGGGCCACCACAATGCCGGGCAGGGCAAAGCTGGCGTAAGAAAGCTGCTCAAACAGGCGGCTCAGGCGTCCAGGACGGCGCACGGCCAGAATGGCAATGGGCAGCGCCAGCAGCATGGCCAGGCCCGCCCCCAGCAGCGAAGCCGACAGCGAATGCCAGGCGGGTTCCACCAATGACAGCAGTGACTCCACATTTGTTTGGGCAACGCCCAGGCTCTTCACGGCCCAATCCTGGTTCAGGCCACGCCAGAACCAGTAAGCCAGCCCCAGCGAGGGCACAATCAATGCCCAAAAGGAAAGCAGGCCAGTAAAGGAAAGTCCTAACCAGCGCCAGTGGCCGAGCTTTACGGGAGTCTGGGCGCGGGCTACGCCGATGGAAACGCGGGCGTATTGGGTTTTGCCCCGGCTGCGCTGCTCCAGGTACAGAATAACGGCCGTTACCACCACCAGCACCAGAGCCATCGCCGCCGCCATGTCCAGCTTGTAGCCCAGGTAGCGGTTGTAAATGATGCGGGTGAAGGTGGAATATTGCAGCATGGTCACTGCGCCAAAGTCACGCAGGGTGTAGAGCATCACCAGCAAGCCGCCCGCAGCGATAGACGGCCGTAAATAAGGCAAGGTCACCCGCCAAAACGCCCGCCACGGTGACAACCCCAGACTGCGGGCTGCTTCCACCAGCGCCGGGTCCATCTTCTTCAGGGCGCTGCGCACGGTGAGAAAGACAAATGGGTAGCTCACCAGGGTCAATACCAGGAAGGCACCGGGGAACCCATAAAAATTGGGCAGCCGTTCAATGCCAAAAATGGGGTGCAGAATTTGTTGCAGCAATCCTTTGGGGGTGAGAATGGAGGCAAAAAGGTAGGCGGCCACGTAGCTGGGCACCACCAGCGGCAGGGCGACAATGACAGCCCAGAACCGTTTGCCCGGCAGATCGGTGCAGGTGGTGAGCCAGGCTAAAGGCACGGCGATGAGGATGGAAACGGCCGTAACCGCCACAGCCAGCCCCAACGTGTTCCCCAAAATTTCCAGCGTGCGCGCCTGAGCCAGCGTTTGCCACGCTTCGGCCCAACCCGTACCCATGCGCAGCAGCAGGTAAGCTGGAACCAGCAAGATGAGTGCCGCAACCAAACCGGCGCTGCCTACGAGCAGCCAATGAAAAGGAGACCCGTACCGCTGACGCAGCCAGCTCTGGTCAAATTCAATTTTGAATCTGGGCAGTGGTCGAACGCTGCCAAAATCAGTAACACCCATTTATAAATCCTACAATTTGGAAATATTGCCAAAAAAGCGGCTACCCTCTTTAAGAATTATCCAGTGAATGGGGATTGAAACAAGAGGAGGTGGTCAACTTTTGAATTAACAAACGATCAGGCAAAACAAACGGCCGGTTAAGTCAAAAGTTAACCGCAGTTAAACTTTCTCACGTAGCCGCGGATTCTTTCCGCGCAAAGGAAACGCGGTAAGAAACCGCGGCTGAGCGCAGCGAAGAATCCCTACAGTCACGACCAATCGCGGGCAAGGTTCTTAAGTGATGGTGTTTAGAGGGATTCTTCACTTCGCTGCGCTTCGTTCAGAAAGACACTGTTAGGTTATTCGATGATGCCCAGTTCCAGAAGCATATCCTGCGTGCCTTCTAGATCGGCCAGATCGTTCATAGAAATGTTCAAGGCAACTGCATCCAGGTCTGAAAATGGCGGTAAACCGGGATCAATAGCCACACCGTCAACGACCGGGTACTCAAAGGTTTCATCAGCAAAATATTGCTGGGCCTCTACGGACAGCAAAAAGTCGATGAAGCGCTGGGCGTTAGCGGCGTTGGCGGCTGTGTTGAGGATACCAGCCCCGGAAACCATGATAAGCGAGCCAGGGCCGCCGCCAGGCAGGAAATAGTTCCGAGCCGGGAAGCTTTCCCCTTCTTCTGCCAAAAAGCGGTAAAGGTAGTAATGATTGACAAAACCAACATCTACTTCGCCAGCAGCCACGCCAGAAACGATGGGAGTGTTGCCGCTGTAGACAACGGGATTGTTTGCCTGGATGCCGCTAAGCCATTCACTGGTTTTCTCATCGCCCCAGGTGGCGCGCATGGCGGTGACCATTGCCTGGAATGAGCCATTGGTGGGTGCCCAACCGATACGGCCGTTCCAGGCCGGGTCGATAAACTCAAAAATGTCTTCTGGCAATTCGGCCGTGGGGTCAGTAATAACAGTGGTGTTGTAAACAACTACCCGTGCCCGACCAGAAACACCAACCCAGGTGCTGTTTGCCGGGGCAAAGCGTTCTGGTACCTGGGCAATGGTTGCCTCTGGCAACGTAGCAAAAAGGCCAGCGGCAGAAATGGCACCAAGGCCACCAGGGTCTTGAGCATAAAAGACATCTGCCGGACTGTTGGCTCCTTCCTCCAGCAAAACGCCAGCCATTTCTGAAGTGCTGCCGTAGCGCACCTGCACATTGATGCCTGTTTCCGCGGCAAACTGATCGATGATGGGTTGAACCAGGCTTTCGCTGCGGCCAGAGTAGATGACCAGGCTGCCCGCATCTTCATCGCCTTCGGTAACAACTACCGCTTCTGGATCGGGTTCCGGGTCTGGTTCGGCCGCAACTTCTTCATTTGTTGCGGTGTCTTCAGCGCCTGTTTGGCAAGCGGCCAACGGCAGGGTCATAAACAGTAAGACCAGAATCATGACAAGTTTTCTGGATTTTTGGTTTAGCATAATACGTCTCCTCTGAAAATAATTTAACCGCGGAGAGCGCGGAGAGCGCAGAGAAAATCTGCGTACTCTGCGTACTCTACGGATCTTCCTTTATGGTGTTGAGCTTGCGCTTATGAAGTTGCCTTCAAAAAGGTTGTACTCTTCAAAATTTCGGGTTGATTATGCCGGAGAGGTAGGAGGGAAAACAACAACAGCCGATCAATTAAAAATGTACGGCCGTTCACAACAATTCGATCGTCGGTTAAAGGGAAATTTAACTTTGGTTTATTTGGGAAACTGGGGATTGAAAATAAAAGTCTCGAATCCCCAGTCTCCACTCTCTAAATTAATGCGTGAATTTGGGCAACGGCCGTTGCTGTTTCCGCATCAGCCACCACCACGCTAATGCTGCACTCCGACGACCCCTGGGCAATGGCAATGGCATTCACTTTTTCCTCGCCCAGCGCCATGAAAATGCGCCCGGCAATGCCCGGCGTGCCGCGCATCCCCGCCCCCACGATGGTGACAATCGACACCGGCTCTTGCGCCCAAATGCGGTCGATGTCTTTACGAGCCAGCTCCACCTTAAATTCATCTTCCAGGCTGTGAATAATTTTGTCTGTGGCCTCATCTGGCGCGGCAAAGCAGATCGATTGCTCGGATGAAGCCTGGCTGATCAGCAGCACGCTCTGGTTATCGCGGGCCACTGCGCCAAAGGTACGGGCAGCAATGCCGGGAATGCCCATCATGCCTTTGCCCTCCACCGTAATCAAGCCCAGGTTTTTAATGGCCGTAACGGCTTTGATGCCGCCGTTGCCGTTGGGGGCGTCTGGTACGATGACGGTGCCGGGATGCTCCGGGTTGAACGTGTTTTTGATGCGCAGTGGAATATTATTTTCCACGCAGGGGCGCATCGTTTTGGGGTGCAGCACTTTGGCTCCGTAAAAGGCCAGTTCAGACACCTCGCGGTAGCTCAATTTGGGAATAGAGCGGGCTTTGGCTACCAGCCGCGGATCGGCCGTCATGACGCCATCGACATCGGTCCAAATCCAAACTTCATCGGCGGCCAGGGCTTCGCCCAAAATGGCCCCGGTGTAGTCGGAACCGCCGCGCCCCAGCGTGGTGGTGACGCCATTGGCATTGGCGGCAATGAAGCCAGTGACGATGGGGATAACGCCCTGGGCCAGCAACGGCCGTATTCGCGCTGCTGTCTTTTGTCGGGTTAATTCAAACTGGGGCGTGGCGTTCTGAAAATTGCTGTCGGTGACGATGAGTTCAGTGGCGTCAACCGCTTCGGCTGGCGTGCCGGTCTGGCGCAAAAAGGCGGCCAAAATGCGGGCGCTCATCTGCTCGCCCATGCCGCCAATGGTGTCCAGAGCACGCGGGCTGAGTTCGCCCAGCACGTAAACGGCCTGGCACAAATCAGCAAACCGGTCAATGAAACGGCCGTTTTCCATCAGAATTTGCTGCCGTTCACCATCGGGGGCCAGCAAACCATCAATCGCTTCATAATGAATCTGGCGCATTTGCTCGGCCAACTGCTGGTAAGTTTGGCCATCGCCATTCGCAGCCAAATGAGCGCCTTGCAGCAGCAAATCGGTAACTTTCACTGGCTTGGAACCCATTGCCGAAACGACGGCCACAGTTTGCCCCCACTGCTTTTTAGTTTGTTGAATGAGAACGGCCGTTTCGCGCATGGCTTGGGCGCTGCCAACGGACGTGCCGCCGAATTTCATTACAAGTGTCATGTTGTACTCCAGTTTGCGAGTTTGCAAGTGTGCGAGTGGCGAGTGAGTGGGCTGGCTTACTCGCCCAGTGGCACACTCGCCAGCGCTTGCGCCAAATCGGCCAGTATATCCTCAGTTTCTTCAATGCCTATGGCAAATCTAACCAAATTATCCTTCATGCCAATTGTGCGCCGCTCCTCGCTAGACAGTTCGAAGTAAGACATGATGGCGGGCTGCTCGATGAGGCTTTCTACGCCGCCCAGGCTGGCGGCGATGTAGGGAATTTTGAGCGCATCGACCACTTTGGCGGCGCACTCCAGCGGATTTTCAGCGGGCGGCACGGCCACTTCAAAACTCACCACACCGCCAAAACCGCGCATTTGCTGGCTGGCAATGGCGTGGTCTGGGTGGGAGGGCAGGCCGGGGTACCAGACCCGGTCGATGGCGGGATGGCTTTCCAGGAATTCGGCGACTCGCTGGGCAGATTGGTTTTGCTGCTGCACGCGCAGCGCCAATGTTTTGAGGCCGCGCTCCAGCAGGTAGGCGGCGTGCGGATCAATGACGCCGCCCAACATGCCCTGGCTCTGGCGCAAGGCGTGGATAAGGCCAGCCTCGCCAATGGCCACACCAGCCATCACGTCATTGTGCCCGCTAAAATATTTGGTGCCGCTGTGGATGACCAGATCGATGCCGTAGGTTAACGGCCGTTGGTTCACCGGGGTGGCAAAGGTGGCATCAATAATCGTTTTGATGCGCCTGTGCTGCCGGGCAATGGCCACCACTTTTTCCAGGTCGGCGACGCGCAGGTAGGGGTTGGTGGGGCTTTCTGTGAGGATGATGCGGGTATTGGGCTGGATGGCGGCGGCCAGGGCGTCGTAGTCGCCCATGGGCACCTGGCTGGTTTGAATGCCCAGCCGCTTGAGGAAGGTTTGGCAAAATTGGCGTGTCTTGCGGTAGCTGTCATCGGTAAAGATGACGTGGCTGCCGGTGGGCAGCATGGAGAGGAGGATATTGGTTACGGCCGTCATCCCCGTGGGAAACAGCAAGGCATCATATTGACCCGGCAGATCGCCTGCTTCCAATGCAGCCAGCCGCTTTTCTACCGTCTGCACAGTGGGGTTGCCGTAGCGGGCATATTCTATACGGCCGTGTGTGCCGCCCCACAGTTTTCGTTCCTGGTAGGCAATGAGATCGGCCGTGTTTTCAAAGGTGTAGGTCGCCGTTTGCCAGATGGGGGTGGTGAGGGCGTGGTTGGGTTGAGCCTGGCGCGTTTGCAGGTTGCCGTGAACGGCCGTTGTGCCATTGGGCAGTTTATCATTGAGTTGTTCTTTTAGATTTTCCATCTTTCTTCTTCTCACTTGGCTGCATACAAAAAGCCCCTTCTGGAAGTTGCAGAAGGGGCTAATAAAATCAATGTCGCCACATCTCATCTTCCAGAAGATCACATTTCTTCTGCCGGAATTAGCACCTGTCTCTTGTTTCGGTAATCAGTGTTCAGTAGGTCAGTAATCAGTTGCAATGGTTTTTACTGATTACTGTTTACCGATTACTGACTACTGTCAGAAATGGTTGCTGAGGTATCATCGGGCCGTTCCCTCCACCTCTCTGGATAAGAATTGCGCCTGGGTAAAAATTGGTCTTACCCAAGACACTATTTAGTTGTGGCTGGGATGGTAGCAAAAGCGAGGGGGGTTGTCAAAAAGAAGTGTTGCTGTCTGAAATCCAGCAGATTGGTGATTTTTCATTGGCACAAATGAGGTATCAGGCAGCATGAGCCCATTTTGGCTCAGTGGCTTGCCCGCAAATAAGTTAGCGGTATCGGGCGGACGGTTTCGAGTAAGCGACCTTTCTTTCAGGTAAGTTATTGTTGGCCGCTCACTTAATGACTCGCAAAAATTTTCGCAATCGCCGGATAAAGGCATCCAGCCGGTACGGTTTCTGCAAAAATCCAACCAGCGGCGGTCTGGCGAAGCCGCGTGTGGCATCAGCTTCGCTGTAGCCGGAAGAAAGCAAAATGCGCACGTTGGGATCAAACTGCTGCAATTCTAAAAATGTTTCATGCCCGCTTTTGCCCGGCATGGATAAATCGAGCAGAACCAGATCGATGTCTTGGGCCTGAGTTTTATAGAGGGCAATGCCTTCATCGCCGTTGGCAGCGGTAAGGACATCAATGCCTTCCATCTCTAAAATATCAATTACAGCTTCGCGCACGGCGCGTTCATCATCGATCACCAACACCAGACCCGCAACGGCCGTTTCTGAATCTGCCACGGATTCTGGCGCAAAATCGGCGGTAGTTGCCACTTCTGTTTTTCCAGAAATAGGGAGCAGCAGCTCAAAAAGTGTGCCTGTGCCTACCTGGCTAGACACTTTCAGCCCGCCTTGGTGACTGCGAACAATTCCAAGCACCGCTGCCAAACCCAAACCTCGTCCTGTAAACTTGGTTGTGAAGAACGGATCAAAAATCTTGGTGATTGTTTCGTCGGCCATGCCGCCACCACTGTCTTCGATTAGCAAAGAAACGTATGGCCCTGGCGGCAGAGGCTGGTCTGTAAAGCGCCAAAAGATGGTATCTTGCTCTGTGATGTGCCGTACGGCCGTTTGCACCAAAATGGTTCCAGGCTGCTCCCCAATTGCTTCGGCCGCGTTTATTAGCAAATTCATCAACACCTGTTGCAGTTGGGCCGTATCTATTTCAACCAGCGGTAAATCCTCAGCCAAATCAAACTCTAAAAAGGTTTTCTTGGGCAAAGCAACTCTAAGCAAATCAAAACTTTCTTCAATAAGGTCATTCAAATGAAACGGCTGAATGGTGAACTGACCGCCACCAGAATAGGCCAGCAGCTGCCTGGTTAAACTGGCCGCTTGCTCGGCGGCTTTTACAACTTTATGAACATGCCCAAACGCGGGATGGTGACCATTTAAATGCACCTGGGCCAATGAAGCCTGCCCCAACATAGCCACCAGCAAATTATTAAAATCGTGCGCAATGCCGCCAGCCAACACTCCCAGGCTTTCCATTTTTTGCTTGCGGTGCATGGCCCGCATTGTTTTCCGCCGCTCGGTTACATCTCTGGCGGTGGTGACAAACGAAACAACACTGCCTTCGCTATCCAAAATAGGATTGGTAATAAACTCAATTTCATAGGCGCTGTCTGCCACAGGGTATTGAATTTCTCGGGTAATTGGCTTGCCAGTTTGCAGCACAGCAGCCCGGTCTTGGTCGCTAAGGGTGCCAAATTCAAAAGGCAAGTTGAGGTCTTGCCAGGTTTTACCCACAATCAAGTCGGCGGGAATATTCAAAAATGCAGAAACGGCAGGGCTAATAAATTGGAAACGGCCGTGCAAATCAAACGCCAAAAAGTTATCTGGGGTTGCCGCCAAAACAGCATCCAGCAGCAGCGTTTGCTGCCTCAACTCATCCGCCAGCCGGCGCTGCTGCTCCTCCGCCCGCTTACGCTCAATGACGCTGGCAATCTGTTCAGAAACAAAAACTAAAAATTGCTCATCTTGCTCCGAATACGCCGTGCTTTCCTCATAGCTTTGCACAACCAGCGCCCCAATCGCCTCGTTTTGCGATTGTAATGGGACGCCCAACCATACCTGCGGCAGCGTGCCCTTCAGCGTGACCATGCCCTGATCAATGTAAAAGCCAATTTGCTGCTGCGTTAACAACTTTGAGCAATTGGACCGCATCACAAATTCGGTTAACCCATTTGCCGCCGGGTAAGGTTCAGGGCGGCTGTCAAACTTGTCAACAAAATAGGGCACGCTAATCTCATCTGAGACTTTGTCGTACAGGGCAATGTAAAAATTTTGGACATTTAGAAAAAGCGCCAAAGCGTCATGGATAGAACGGTAAAGCTCCTCCAAGGAAATATCGGTGTGGGCCACCGCCGCAATGCGATACACCGTTTTTTGCAGCATATCTGCTCTTACCCGCTCGGTAATGTCGCTGATGACCCCTTCCAGAAACAGCAGGTTGCCCTTGTTGTCAAACACACCAGCGCCCACATCCTCTGCCCAACGCCATTGGCCAGACTTGTGCTGAACGCGGTAAATAACGCGAAATGCCTCTCCTGAAGCAAGCTGTTCTTCTGTCTGCACCTCATTGGCTTCAGCGCGGTCTTCTGGATGGATTAAGCCGCTAAACATTATTTCGCCAGCGATAAATTTTTCTTTTGGATAGCCTGTTAAATCTTCGATCCCGTCATTTAGGTAAAGCAGCGGAAAATCTGGTTCGTTTTTGCACAGGTAAATGGTGCCCGGCACGTTTGCGGCCAAAATGCGGAACTGCTCTTCGCGCTGGCGCAGGGCAGCCTCGGCCCATTTGGCTTCTGTGATGTCTCTTACTAAACCATTAAGGACTGGCTGGCCATTTAGCTCCACCACAGTGGTAGAAATTTGCCAATGACGCTCTTTGCCATCTCTTGTAACAAAGGGAACTTCAAACACATGGTTCCCCTGTTCAAAAGCGATATCAAAATGCTCCTGGTAAAGCTGGTAGATTTGAGGCGAGGCCCAGCGGGACGGCCGTATCGAGCCAAGCTCCTCTGCACGCATGCCCAGTAAAGCCAGCATCTTTGGATTTGCTGATAACAACTTCCTGGTTTTTCTATCAAATAAAAAGATGCCGTCGTTGGCCGATTCAAACAAGCGGCGGTATTGGGACTCTGCCGTCTGGACGGCCTGGAACAACCGGGCATTTTCCAGGGCAATGGATAGATGCGTGGCAAAAGCCGCAATGGCAGGCACATCCTCTATCCGCAAAACGGAACCGGCCACATACATCACCCCAATCACCTCAGATTTGGCAAAAACTGGGGCAAGTATGGCCGGCAGTTTTAAAAAAGGCGTCATCAATTTGGAAACAATGCGGTAGATCTTTGGTGGAATGACCTGCTGCATTTTTTCACTGTTGTCCGCTAAAAAAACGACATCCCCCTTGGTTAGGACGATTTTATCGGCAAGTGAGGCATCAATTGGATATGTAAATTCTTGGGTTTTAATGTTGAGGAGTTTTTCTGCTCGTTTCACCACACGCATCAATCGGTCAGAAAAAACCATAGAGGTGATATGAAGATTTTTTCCAGATTCGTCGATCAAGTTGATGGTGCCGTGAAGTCCTAATTTAACCAACTGCTCGTTAAAAACCTGGTAAACGGCCGTCTCTGATTGTGCCGCCTGCTGTAAGGCGAGTGAGGCTGCATTTAACCCTTGCCAAAAATTGCCATCTTCTGAGTTGTTGACGAAAGATGCTACCTTAAATTCAATCATGATTCATCCCTGTGTACTAACCTAAATAGTGTAGCATAAAGCAGGGTTAGCACGTCTGGTAAATTGGTCAAAAAGTCAGGTAAATGCAAATATTCACCCCATTTTGGGCTATTTTGCAGGAGATGCGCCAGGTGGCAGTTGATGCCGTAAAAATTCTGCCACCAATTCATGGCATTCAGGCAAAATTCGTGTACTATTTTGCCAAAATTTATGAGCATTTTGCAGAACGGCCGTATCCCCAAAAAACGCGCTGCAAAAGAAATGAATAAAGTTAAATTTCCGGCAGCCTGAGTGCCGGATTCTTTCTTTTAAGCGTGAAGGGAAACGGCCGTTTTGCGTTAAATTCAACAAAAAAGGAAAAGATAAAAGGCAATGGATAATCGTAAAAGCTTTGTTTCTGGCAAGCTGGAAGTCAGAGAGAATCCGGCAAAGGGAAACTACGGGCTGTTTGCCCGTGAGGCCATCCGGCAGGGCGAACTGCTCATCTGCTGGGGTGGTTCTGTGGTGACAACAGAAGAATTTGACCAGCTTTCACCGTTTGAACGCGAGCACAGCGTGCAAATTGAAGAGGATTTGTTTCAGGTTCCACACGGGGCCGACCTTGATCCTGGCGATTATGTAAACCATTCTTGTGACCCCAACCTGGGCATGAGCAACTCCATTACCCTGGTTGCCCTGCGTGACATTCAGCCAAATGAAGAAGTTTGTTTCGATTACGCCATGACAGACAGCACCCCATACGACGAATTTGCTTGTGGCTGTGGTGCCAGCATTTGCCGGGGCATGGTCACAGGCGACGACTGGAAATTGCCCAACCTGCAAACCCGGTACGATGGCTTTTTCTCCCCCTATTTGCAGCGCCGCATTAACCGGCTCAAGCAAGAAAAAGAGGTCAATGAAATTGTTTTCCTCTGACTGAAATACCCAGCAACTGGCCTTCAGCCAATAAAAGGTGAGAGTCATCTAATCTTTTCTGAAAATTAGAGGTGGCTGTCACCTTTTTTGTTGTGCCGGGGTGATTCACATATAATGCGCCGCTATGGATTTTGAATTTAAGTTTGAAGTAACGGCCGTAGACCCCCACACCCAGGCCCGCAACGGCCGTTTCCATACGCCACACGGCATCATCGAGACCCCGGTTTTTGCCCCTGTCGGCACCCAGGCAACCGTGAAAGCGATACGGCCGTCTGACCTGCATGAGCTCGGCGCAAGCCTGATTCTCAGCAACACCTACCACCTCTACCTGCGCCCTGGCGATGATCTGGTGCAGGAGCTGGGTGGTTTACATAACTTTATGCAGTGGGATGGCCCCATCCTCACCGACAGCGGCGGCTTCCAGGTGTTTAGCCTCAGCGAAACGCGCAAAATTGATGCCGATGGCGTCACCTTTCAGAGCCATTTGGATGGCTCGCGCCACCGCTTCACCCCAGAGAGCAGCATCGCTATTCAGGAAAATTTGGGCGCAGACATCATCATGGCCTTTGATGAATGCCCACCTCCCAATGATTATGATTATGTCAAGCAGTCGCTGACGCGCACCCACCCCTGGCTGGAGCGCTGCCTGGCGGCCAAAACGCGGGGCGACCAGGCGCTGTTTGGCATTGTGCAAGGGGGCGTTTTTCCTGATCTGCGGGCGGAAAGCGGCCGTTTCGTAACCGATCTCGATTTGCCTGGCTACGCTATTGGCGGACTGGCCGTGGGGGAAACCAAACCGCAAATGCACGCCGTTTTGGACGTGCTGCATCCTATCCTGCCGCAGAACAAACCGCGCTACCTCATGGGCGTAGGCGCGCCAGAAGATTTGGTGAATGCCGTCATGCGCGGCGTGGATATTTTTGACTGCGTGCTGCCCACCCGGCTGGCGCGGCACGGCTCTGCCTTTGTGCTGGGCGGACGCATAAACCTGCGCAATGCCCAGTTCAGCCGCGATCCGCAGCCCATCGACCGCGATTGCACCTGCACCACCTGCCGCCACTTCAGCCGGGCCTACCTGCGCCATCTGGTAAAGGCCAACGAAATCCTGGGCCACATGCTGCTCTCCACGCACAATTTGCACTTTCTTCTAAACCTGATGCGGCAAATGCGAGAGGCCATCCGCAAGGGAACGCTGGCACAATTCGGCGCGGATTTTTTACAACATTACGAGGCATAATTTGTCATTCTGAGCGCAGCGAAGAATCTCTCTAAACTTTGGCAGGCAGAGCCTGCGGCAAACGGCAAAACTTGAACAAATGGTGCGCCGTTGGGATGCTTCACTTCGTTCAGCATGACATAAAACAATTACAGGAAGTTTTATGTCAATCATTGAAGCGATTATTATTGGGATTATTCAGGGGGCCACCGAATTTTTGCCCATTTCCAGCTCTGGGCATCTGGTGCTGCTGCCAGAGGTTTTTCAGATGACCAACCCAGACCTGACGCTGATTGGGCTGGTACACGCCGGAACGCTGCTGGCGGTGCTCATTTATTTTCGGCAAGATTTGTGGGACATTGTTACGGCCGTTCTGCGCGACCTTGCCCAACGCCAACCATTGGCCAGCGCCAATGCCCGCCTGGGCTGGTTCATTGTGGTGGGTTCCATCCCGGTAGCATTGATTGGCCTGCCGCTAAAAGGTTTTTTTGAAGATATTTTTAGCAGCCCACGCGCCGCCGCCGGATTTTTGCTGGTAACGGCCGTTCTGCTGGTGCTGGGTGAACGTATGTTGTCTGGCAAAAAAGACATTCCCCACATGACCTGGACCGATGCCATCGTCATTGGCCTGTTCCAGGTGATGGCCCTCTTCCCCGGCGTGTCGCGCAGCGGCAGCACCATTGTGGGCGGGCTGTCACGCGGGCTAGACCGCCCCACTGCCGCCCGCTACAGCTTTCTGCTGGGTATTCCCGCCATTTTGGGTGCGGGTCTGCAAGCCATTCTGGACATCTTCAGCGCCGATGGCAACGACTTTTCCACCGGCGTCTACGTCGTTGCTTTTATTGCCGCTGGCGTTACCGGCTATGCCTGCATCCATTGGCTGCTCACCTGGGTAAAAAACCACACGCTGTACGGCTTTGCCGCTTATGTGGCCCTGTTCAGCATCGTTTTTCTGCTCATTTCCTTCATTGGCGGTTAAATGATGATGCGATGGATTTGGCTGCTGCTGGCGCTGGTTGGCACAACGGCCGTTGCCTGCAACAGTGACCCCGCTCCACCGCCAACTTTGCCAGCCGCCGCCCCACCCGCGCTGCTGCAAATTGGCGTTACCAGCAGCGCCAGCGCAATCATTCCGCTGGTACAGCCAGTTTATGCGCAAGAAAACCCGCAAGTAGAATTGCAGTTTGTGTTGAGCAACAACGGCACGCTGCACAATGATCTGGCCAATGGCCTGCTGGATGCCATCCTGGTACACCACATTCCAGAGGGCACCCCGCGCTACTTTAACCCGGTGGGTCTGGATGGGCTGGTTATCCTGGTTCACCCCAGCAATCCGGTGCAAACTGTCACTCGTGCAGAGGTGCAGGCGATTTTTAACGGCCGTATCACCAATTGGCAATCTGTTGGCGGGGCCAATGAAGAAATTGTGCTGCTGAGCCGCGAACAGGGTTCTGGGCTGCGCACGTTGCTGCGCCAGCAGATCATGGCCGAGCAGCGCATTAGCCCCAATGCCCTGCTGCAAACGGGCAATGAGGCGATGCTAACGGCCGTTGCCAACAATCCCGCCGCCATTGGCTACAGCAGCATGAGCAGCGCCAGCCAATCCCCCGTGAAGATGTTGCCGATAGACGGCCGTTCCGCCACCCCAGCCACCACTGCTGACCAAACCTACCCGCTCACCACCCCGCTCTACTTTGTTGCCGCCACCGAGGCAGAGCCAACTGGCGAGCTGCGCGCTTTCCTGGCCTGGCTGCAATCAGAAGCAGGGCAGGGCGTGATTGAGGAGGCTTACGGCCGTGTGCGCTGAAAAACCTCACACTTATCGGCCCAATCTAATAATTTCCAGATTCCATAGACCTGACAATCCGTGATTTAGCATTCATCATGATGGTTCCCTCCACTTTGCCCCAAACGACCTGCATAGCGGCAAGCAAGGCCTCTGCCTGGCTTACCGTATCGAATTCGAGATCAATCATTATGTATTTGGGATCGTCAACAGGCTGCAAAATCTGATAACTGCGCACACCAGACTTCTCCCGACCAACCGGGTCACTGTCAAAAGCCTTCTTCCAGGCATCATAATCAAAAATTGGATGTTCAATTCGCAACATGTACATTTAGATCACCTTTCCACCTTTATTGACTTTTAACTTTTAACTGCTTCCAAACTTTAAAATACCGCTTAACACAAAAAGCCGCTGACGGGCTGTCAGCGGCTCTGGATTGCAACAGATGGGCCTGTCAGCGAGCAGGTATATTCCGTATATTCCAACTCCAGTTAGCAACTAAAAAACGAGATATTTTTGCGAGTTGTGTCTAGAGCGAAATTGTAATTTAGATATTGCAAAAGTCAATCACCAGTTTTGTGACGGTAGGCTTTTTTTTTTGTTCCCTAACAAACCCGATGCAGAACCATTTTTTTCACCCGCAACCCGTTCTTGCCCACTAAAAACAAGATTGCTCGTACCATTTTTACCCATAGACAGAAATCAGAACCAAATCTATAATTAGCCTTGAAAACAATATAGTTTTTACGAAAAGATGATGGCTCATTGAGGACAATGTGCTGTCTGAGCAAAGCCTGATGACCGGACAATTTGTTCGATTAGATCAGGCTTTTTTTTATCGGCGTGAGGACTGGCAGTCCTTCAGTTTATAAACAGGCAGGCAACCACTTGTAGGACTGCCAGTCCTGCATCCAGGCATGGCGTTGCCCATAATTCCCCAAACCCATTGGCAAGGAGATTGATTCATTATGAACAGTCAAAGATTTATTGAACTCGATGAAACCTACAGCGCCCACAACTATCATCCGCTGGACGTGGTGATTGAAAAAGCGGAGGGCGTCTGGGTGTATGATGTGGACGGCAAGAAGTATTTGGATTGTCTGGCGGCGTACTCCGCCGTCAATCAAGGCCATTGCCACCCTGGTATTATGGCGGCCGCCACGGAGCAGATGCACAAGGTGACGCTGACCTCTCGCGCTTTTCGCAATGACCAGATGGGGCCGTTCCTTAAGGAGCTGTGCGAGCTGACCAACTACGAGATGGCCCTGCCCATGAATACGGGGGCTGAAGCGGTGGAAACGGCCGTAAAAGCAGCGCGTAAATGGGGCTACGAAGTAAAAAACGTCCCCGACAACCAGGCAGAAATCATCGTCTGTGAAGGCAACTTCCACGGACGCACCACCACCATCATCGGCTTTTCCAGCGAGGCCAGCTACAAGCGCAACTTTGGCCCCTTCACCCCTGGCTTCGTCATGATCCCCTATGGCGATACGGCCGCTTTAGAAGCAGCCATCACCCCCAACACCGTGGGCTTTTTGGTTGAGCCCATCCAGGGAGAAGGCGGCGTAATCATCCCGCCGCACGGATTCCTTAAAGAAGCATACGACATTTGCCAGCAGCACAATGTTTTGTTTATTGCCGATGAGATTCAAACGGGATTCGGCCGTACGGGCAAGCTGTTTGCCTGTGATCATGAAGGCATCAAGCCAGACGTTACCATTGTGGGCAAGGCGTTGAGCGGTGGTTTTTATCCGGTTTCGGCCGTTCTCACCGACCGTAACGTGCTGGGACTGTTCCACCCCGGTGACCACGGCAGCACTTTTGGCGGCAACCCGCTGGGAGCGGCCGTTGGTCGTGCCGCCCTCAAAGCCCTGACAGATGAAAAGCTGGTTGAACGCTCCCAAGAGTTGGGCGAATACTTCAAAGGTCGCCTGGAACGCATCGAAAGTGAACACATCAAAGTTGTGCGCGGCAAGGGGCTGTTCATTGGCGTAGAACTGCACACCCGCGCCCGCCGCTTCTGCGAGGCGCTGCAAGATCGGGGCATTCTGTGCAAAGAAACGCACGAAAACGTGATCCGCTTCGCCCCGCCGCTGGTCATCAAAAAAGAAGATATTGATTGGGCTTTGGAGCATATTGAACCTGTGTTGATGATGCCTTAATAGTAGGAGACTGGGGATTGGAGATTGGAGATTGAGGATTACTCAATCTCCGGTCACAATCCCCTGCAAAACATGTGCGTTGGTAAAACGGCCGTTTCCTGAGCAAAGTACCGCTTAAGTTAGGTAAAGTTGGCAGGTTTGGAAGCAAAAGAGTGGGATTATTGCACGATCAAATTTAGCACCTACCACAACATGGGTGGCGGGGAACATGCGGGCCTAAATTATGGCTTGCTGTGGTTTGTAGCTGAAGCCAAAGGGCCAAACGGCCGTTACAGTGCAGGCAAATCCACCGAAATTCCTTTTGGTCGCGTAGCAGAGGGCATCCCAGATCAACGCAATGCGGCGCACCAAAGCGTGCATCGCGAGCTAGTTGCAGCCCTAAAAAAAGAAGGCTGGCAACCAATCTCTGGGGGCGGCTCCGGCTGGTGGGAAAAACGGTTCCGCCGCGACCCAGGCAAAGCGCCACTAACTTTAGGCCAAAAGATTCGCAGCTACTTTTCCCCGGAAAAAGAATAATTCTCCTTGGCCAATTGGCCATCTGCCTAAAAAACCTTTGCCTAAAAAACCTTAATCAACTGCCAATCCACATGGTGCATTCCAGCACTTTTTTGACTATTTAGAGATGCGTTGACAATACGGCCGTTCCCTAAGTAAGATACCCTCTAGCAAATTTGTTCATTTCCCTGTGCTTAAGGAGGATAAGTTGTGAATAATCCCTTGCCCATCCCAGATAACGACAGCGCTGAATTTTTGGACGCCCTCTTTACGGCCGTTACCAACGAAGAGGGCACATTGGCTGGCGGTGATACGGAGCAGCTCTTTGAAGGAGGAACGGCCGTACAAGGTCTACGCGAAACCAAAATCACCTTTGGCCATCCGCTGCATCGCCTGACGCGCTTAACCCCCGCCCTTTTTACGGCTTTGGGCATCGAGTTGGACCCCATACTCAAGAAACAACGGCGGGATTATGAATTTTATTCCATGACGCTGGCCGTCTCGCTCTCGCCCAAGCGCGGGGCTTCCTTCCAGCGGGTAGAATGTGAGCTACAGTTTGGCCCCGACGGGTTAAAGGCTCCGATTGTGGAAACCATGTTCCCTCAAACAAAATGGCATTCTGTTTTGTCCTGGGGCGGCGGCATGAATTTGGCTTTGAACGGCCGTCTCGACTGGGAGATTGGCCTGCCCGACAACGAAGCAGTGGAAGCTGCCAAGCAGATGAGCGGCGCACCGGCAGCCCAGCTTAAAAACAATAACGAAATGAAAGCCCACATCATCCTCCCAGACTACAGTTTTGAGATGGGCCGGGTAGAAACCAACGCCGCAGGCGAAGGCAACACCTACTGCCGCTGGCGCATTGAAGACCCGCAGTTGCAAAAAACAGAATCGGCCAACTTTGTTGTTGTTTTTAAGGTGCCAAAAGAGATTAAAACCATTGAACTAAGCGGCATCGTCACCGCCGATACCAAAATGAGCTGGCTTACCGCCCAGCTAAACAACGTTTTTGGCGACCTGGCAGATCGCTTCCAGGCGCTGTGGCAGCCCAAGGCAAGGCTGCCCATCGGCGTCAAAGAAACCTGGACGCTGCCTTTGCCAGAGTAATTAGGTGCTTTGCTCAGTTTTCATTTTTAAATCAGTAACTTACGTTACGTAGTTACTCTGGTAGAAACCCTAAGGGTTTTGCAAAACCAGCACCAATTTCCAGAGCTATAGTAAACCCTTAGGGTTTGCGCTGCGTAACATCAGTCAGTAAGGAAAAATTTATGTCTGACGCTACTTATACTTATCATGTCAACATCATCAGCCGGGAAAGTGTGCAGGTTCGTAAAATTGATGGAAACGGCCGTTCCGCTGGCAACCCACCCGGCACATTTGGCTACAAAGGCAACCGTAAAAAGCTGATCGAAAACCTTAGCCAAAAAGCCAATGCACGTACCATTACTAGCGATGAAATCCAAACTTTGGGGGAAACTCTTTTCCAGGTTCTCTTCAACGAAAGCTTGCGTGTTGATTTTCTCAAAACCTACAATGAGCTTAAGAAAGAAAACAACATCACCCTGCGCCTGGAACTGGGAGCAGATGAAAAGACCTTGCCAGATGTCGCCGCCCTGCCCTGGGAATTCCTGTGCGCACCTTCCAACGATATTACAGGCCAGGTCTGGCTGGGAACCGATCCCAATGTCGTCCTGTCCCGTACCAGAGACCTTTGGGAGCCAGCTGCACCTATTCAGCTAGCCACCAATGAAAAGCTGCGCATCGCTGTGGTCGTCTCCGCACCAACCGATAATCCAGTAAAAGTACTCTATGAAAAGCTGTGGCAAGCGTTGCAAAAATTGGCCGAAGATAATTCAGAGAAGATTGAGCTGCTGCCGCTAGTCCAGTCGGCCACCAAAGAAGCGATTGATGATCTTCTAGAAGATCATGAGCCTCATATTTTTCATTTTATCGGACACGGCCGTCTCAAAAATGAAGCTGGGAACGAAATTGGAGAAATTGCCCTGATGCACGAGAGTGGTCAGGCGCGTTGGGTCGATGCGCAACGATTTAGCACCCTGTTTGCTCGCCACCAACCTGGCGTAGTGCTTTTGCAAGCCTGTGAGGGCGGCCAACTGTCTGCTTCGCAGGCGTTTGCTGGCGTGGCTTCGCAAATTGTGCAGCAGCAAATTCCCGTGGTGGTGGCCATGCAGTATGAAGTCAGCAACAGCATTGCCCGCAAGTTTGCCGTGGAATTTTACGAGCGGCTGGCCGAGTTTAAGCCGGTTGACGTGGCCGCGCAGGAAGGTCGCAACCGCATCTCTGACTTTAATTCCAGCCGCAATTTTGCCACGCCCGTCCTTTTTATGCGGGCAGAGAAGGGCCATCTGTTCAGCCCGCCGTCCGCCGCTGCCCAAAACCCAGAGCCTGTCACGCCTCATGCCCCTGGTGAATTAGCCAGCGAACAACGCAGCCAACTACGGATGAAGCTTAGCAAATATTTTAGCCTGAACGACCTTTATGGCCTTTGCTTTGATTTGAACATTGACAAGGACAATTTTCCAACAACCCAGGGTAAAGACACGTTTATCCAGCATTTGGTTGAATATTTGGAACGCAACGGCCGTATCGACCAATTCCTGGCGCTCTGCAAAAGGGATCGGCCTAAGGTACAATGGCCCTGAGACTTACCCCAACACATCTATAAATCTCAGCATCTAACTTTATGCTATGGGCAGCAATATCTTCACCTTTCGCCTCAATGTAGAAAATAACCAGCAAGTCCTCGCCACAAAAAGCGGCGGTGACGATGGCTGGGCAGGAAACCCCAACGGCAAGCTCGGCTTCAAACCCAAAAAACAGCAGCAAATTCAAAGCTTGTGCCAGGCCGTGCACAACAACACCGCCGACAAAGATGATGTACGCAACCTGGGAAACCTGCTCTTTTCCACCCTTTTTGACGACAGCCTGCGCGTTGATTTTTTGAAAGGGTACAACCACGTCAGAAATCAGCCCAACGGGCTGCTGCGCCTGGAGCTGGACATTAATGAAGCTATTTTGCCCGAACTGGCAGCTTTGCCCTGGGAATTTATGTGCGTGCCCACAAACAATATCACCAGCGAGCTGTGGCTGGGCACAGACCCCAATGTGGTGCTGTCCCGCCGCTCAGCGCGGTGGCAGGCGCTGCCCCAGCGCGAATTGGCCCACGATGAACCAATCCGCATTGCGGTCATTGTGGCCAACCCCAGCGACAAGCCCGACGATATTGATTTCGGCGACCTGTGGCAGCAGGTGAAGCAGTTAGAAAGGAAAGAACCAACTCTTTATGCCGTAAGGTTAGAAACACAGCCAACTAAAGAAAATTTGGATGCCTTGCTGGAAGGGTTTAAGCCGCATATTTTTCACTTTATTGGTTACGGCCGTTCCCACCAAAAGCCAGAGCAAGCCACCCCACCCGAAGCTCAAATTGCTGTGCTGCACGACAGCGGGCAGGCCAAATGGGTGTCGGCTGCTCAATTTGGCACCCTGTTCGCCCGCCATAGGCCAGCGGTGGTTCTCTTTCAGGATGCGGCTTCAGACCAGACCCACCCGGTACCCATCTTCCCGGCTTTGGCCTGCCAGGCCATGACTCAGGATATTGCCGTGGCTGTGGCCTTACAATATCCTCTGGAAAATACGCGAGCGCACCGTTTTTGCCTGGAGTTTTATCAGCGACTTGCCAAAAACGAACCGGTTGATAAATCCGTGCAGGAGGGGCGCGGTTCCATTTCCAATGCCGATTGGTATGAAACCCGCGACTTTGCCAGCCCCATGCTGCATATCCGCGTGGCCAACGGGCATTTATTTAGCCGCCAGCCCGCGCCCCCCATTGCCAGCCTGCAACCGCCCGACGCAGAGCTGGTGCGCCGCGCCCTGCTAAAGCTCAATTACAGCCAACAAGAAACGCACTTCCAGGGCATCACCTTTAAGCCACAGCGCATGGGCGCTTTTTTAATCACCGCCCCCACACCAAACACAGAACCGTATTGGCTGCTGCACAAATTGGTCACCATGCTGCCCGGCAGCCATGTGCAGGATGAAGTGATTAAGATTGATATGAACATGGCCGATTCACCAGCAGAAACGGCGCTGTGGTGGGAAACGGTGGCAGATTTTATGGGGCTAAATTTTACCGCCAGCCAACAGGAGATTGTAACGGCCGTAAATGAAGCACGCGCCTACAAAAATTTGATCTTTATCTTCGACAACGTCGGTCATTATCCAGGCTGTGTGCAAATCATATTAGACAAATTCTGGCAGCCCTTATCCCAATCAGCCGATCATACCGGGCAGCAGTGGCAGCTGCTCTTTTTGGTAGAAAGCCAGGGCAGGCTGGGGGAGGACAGTTTAGAAGTTACCGAACTTTCATCACCCACCTGGCAGCCCACCCAGGCCATACCCTTGCCATCCATAAATAAACACTTTCAGGAATCAGAGCTTCAAAGCTGGTTATTAAAAGATGAAACAAAGGCCATTGAACCGATAGAGCTGCGCCTGAACCACGACCCCCAAGCGTTGCTCCAGGAAATTATGGTTAAAGAGGGCGAACCCCGCTATGTCATGCGGGCGATTGGTCATTTATGCCAAATTAGTTGGCAAAGCAAAAAAAGAGAATGGTGTAGAAAATATGAGTGAAAAGCAAACCACATTAACGTATACCGGCGATCAATCCAACTTGTCTGAGCCGTATTTTCCCAGCGATGAGCTGAAGGAAGCGGTGAATATTGCCATTGCTTTGGAACGGCCGTTGCTGCTTAAAGGCGAACCGGGCTGCGGCAAAACCCGGCTGGCCCAGGCCGTGGCCGAGGAATTCGGCCTGGAGCGCGACAAACAATATTTTGAATGGCACGTCAAATCCACCAGCCGCGCCCAGGATGGCCTGTACATCTACGACACCATTGGCCGCCTGCGTGACTCCCAATTAGTCGCCACCCAGCACATCTCAGATGAAGAGCGTGCCCAGCTAAAGCAAAAGCTGGCCGACCCGGAAGGGCACGTGAATTGGGGCCAGCTTGGGCGTGCCTTTCGCAACCAACACAAACGCGCCGTGGTGCTCATTGATGAAATTGACAAAGCCGATTTAGATTTTCCCAACGACTTGCTGAACGAACTGGACCGCAAACGCTTTCAGGTACACGAGACAAATCCGCCCATCCCCGTAGCCGCCGCCAAAGGGCACGAGCCCATCATTTTTGTCACCAACAACGACGAAAAGCCGCTGCCCGCCGCCTTTCTGCGCCGCTGCCTGTTTCACTACATCAAATTCCCAGAACCAAATGATTTGCGCCGCATTGTGAGCCACCACGTGGCTCTGGACGAAGAAGATGAACTGGTGAAGAAGGCTGTCGGCCGTTTTTGGGAGCTGCGCGGCAGGATGGTGAAGGACAAACCGCATGGCGGCAAAAAGGTAAATACCAGTGAGCTGATTGATTGGGTGCGCTACATGAACGGCCGTCCTGACCGGGACAAACTGGCAGAACGACTCACCGACGAACTGCTCTTTCCCAGCATCTTGCTTAAGAGCGTGGTGGATTACGGCCGTTACGCCGACAAACCCGACGTTGAATAATCCGCAGATTGCCCAGATGAACACAGATTTCTCTTAATTCTCTGTGAAGCTCTGTGCCTCCTCTGCGCAACTCTGTGTTCCGCTTTTTTGTAGGTTAAACGCATGGACCAACTTACAACCGAACTAACCAATCTTTATAACCGCCTGCACCGCCAGCCAGAGTTCCCGCTTGTAACCGAGCTAACCAATCTCTATAACCACCTGCGCCGCCAGCCAGAATTCCCGCTGGGCATCGACCAATTCCTGCTGCTAACTCGCGCCCTGCGCCTGGGCTTTGGCCTGGAAAACGACGACGCCCTGCGCCGCCTGTGCCTCATGCTGTGGGTTGAGTCGCAAGAAGAGATAGACACCTTCAACAAGCTATTTAACCAGTTCATCACCCCTTTTCCCCAGGAAGAGGCGCCAACAGACCCTACGCCTAAACCGACCACGCCCCCAAAATCCCAGGAAGACAAGCCAGCCAAAGAAGAAGATAAAACCGAGGCAAAAAAGGAGCTGCCCAAAGAGAAACCCACCCCGCCAGAGCCAATTGAACCACCCCCCAAGAGTGAACCAGGCCCGCAAGTCAGCCTGCCTTTGCTGGCGGGCGAGATGGAAATTGCCTACGATCCCCAGCTGCTGTTCACCGAATATTTGCCCGTCACCGAGCGGCAAATGAAGCAAAGCTGGCGCTTTTTGCGGCGCATGGTGCGCGAAGGCCCGCCCGTGGAAATTAACGTGCCCGCCACCATCGACAAGCTGGTTCGGGATGGCTTTTTGCTGGCCCCGGTGCTGCAACCGCGCCGCACCAACAAGGCCACATTGCTGCTGCTGCTGGACCAAAACGGCTCAATGGTGCCGTTCAAAGCGTTTGCCACCCGCCTGGCAAAAACAGCCAAAGAAACAGGCCATTTGGCAAAGCTGGCAGTGTACCATTTTCACAACTGCCCGCCTGTGCAACCCACCCTGCTGCCCACTTTGCCGGGCGACTTTTACCGGGAGCATCTCCTCTTCCAAAAGCCGCAATGTGTGCAGCCAGTGCCAGCCAGCCAGGCGTTGGCCGAATTTGGGCCAACCCTGCCCGGCGTGGTGATTTTTAGCGATGGCGGGGCAGCGCGTGGCGGTTGGAGCCAGGAACGCATCGAAAGTACGGCGACGTTTATTTTTCAACTGCGTGCCTTGGGCGTGGAGTACATGGCCTGGATGAATCCGATGCCTGCTGCGCGTTGGCAAAAGAGCAGCGCTGCGGAAATTGCTAAATTTGTCCCCATGCTCAGCCTGGATGCCGCCCAAATGAGTGAGGCGGTGCAGGTGTTGAGCGGCCGTTTTGCGGGAATTACAGGATGGTAATTGTATGGATGTGGTAGACCCCATCGAGGTGGAACTGGCTCAGGAGGCAATTGACGATTTTTGCCGCCAGTTTGGCGCGCCAGGCAGCCATCTGTACCAGGCGTACCGGGATTTTGCCCGGCACGCGGCGCTGCCTTTAACGTTTACGGCCGATTTGCTGTATCGCCTGCAAGAACGGTTCCGCCGGGACATGCGGGGCCATGCCCTGCACATTCCTTGGGTGGCTGTGGCCGACCTGATGCTGTCTCATCTTTGCCACCAGGTACGGCCAGAAACGTTTCGCCTGGACGAGCAAGTGCAAGATGTGCTGCTGGCTGAACTGCAAGAAGATCGAGAGCGGTTTTGGTCGGAAGACGGCCGTTCCAGCCGACTGCAAGAAGTGGCAAATTTTCTGATAAGTTACGCCGCCCACCAGATGAACCACCCTAGCCATTACGTGCGCGAGGCGGCCAAAGCAGAACGGCTCAATGCCCAGGTGATTATCAATCCAGAATGGGTGCGGCAATCTTTGCAGGAAACGGCCGTTACCCTTCAACCCCAGCAAGACCCGGTGGCCACCCTCCGCCTGGCCTCGTTGGTCAATTCGTTTAACCGCTCTGTGTCCCTCACCCGCGACGAGACCGATCCGACCCGTCAAGATTTTAATAAATTGCGTGCGTACACCGCGGGTCAGGCACTATTGGCGGAAGGGAAAGCGGTTACGGCCGTATCCCAACAGTTCCAAACCGCCTTTGGCAGCGACAGCAACATCCAAATCGGCGGGCAAACCCTCCCCAGCCTGGGCGAGCTTACCGGCCAACCTGTCCAGCCCACACTGCAAAGCTCAATCCACATCGCCTTTCCTGGCATGGAAATGACCACATTGTTTGCAAAGGGAACCACTCTGCCAACAACTTCTGAACCTGTAACACTTAAACGACTTCCTTTCAGTTTTGTACGTGGCTATGGTCATGATGGCATATTGATTTTTTCTGGTGAATCAAAGTTTGCCCATGCAAATTTGCAAATCGGGGGCATCAATATAGACAATGACACGCTTTACAACGATGAGATTGAACTTCAAGTCACAGCCTCAATCGATGCTGCACAAGTTTTGCAGGTGATTGTTAGCCACGAATCAGGGTTTAGCCGCAATGCCAAAATTTCCCTGACAAATTTAGCCAGTTCGCAGTCCCCATCGGTTCTCGATTTTTCCACCCTGTTAGAACGCCACATTTCAGGTATTCAAGAAAACGCACATTTACAGGTGCTTACGGCCGTTTCTAACTGGCTACACACCACCGACTCAGAACGCATCATGATCCTCACTGGGGAACCCGGCATTGGCAAAACAACCATCACCTCACTGATTGCCCAATACTTCCGGGGCGACCGCCTACCCCCCCATAGCCAGGAGGCCGAAGAAGCCGTGCTCGGCTCACTGCTTATTGACCCCGACGCCCTGTATGAAGTCTCCAACTTTTTACGCCCAGAGGCCTTTTACCGCACCACCAACAAATGGATTTACGAATCAATTCTGAGCCTGAGCGAGCGGCGCGAACCGCTGGACTTTGTCACCCTCACAGAAGAACTGCGGCGGCGCGAACAGCTAGAAGAAGTGGGTGGCGAAGCGTACGTCATCGGCCTGATCAATGCCGTACCGACAGCCATCAACGCCCGCAACTATGCCAAACTCGTGGAAGCCGCAGCCCTGCGCCGCAAGCTCATCGGAGCAGCCAGCACCAGCGCAGTTTACTTTTGCCAGCCATCATTACCCAACACGCTCGATCCGCGCAGCTTTGCTCTGACAATTGCCAGCCAGTGGGCCAGCCGCGACAGTAATTTTGCTTACCTGCAAAGCATCATCGACAACCACGAAGAATATGCGCTAGACGAGCTGGTTGAGCGGCTGCTCATCAAACCGTTTATCGAAAACAGCGAATCGGTTGACCCCAACTCCATCATCTTCCTGGTGGATGATTTGGAAGCAGCCCTGCAATATTCCGGCGACACAAACATCGTAGACGTGATTTTACGGATGCTGCGCGAGGTTTATGGCGTGCGCTTTTTGCTCACCGCCCAAATGCAAACGGCCGTGCGCGACAAGCTGGCCAACATTAAGGCGCAAATTTATGAGCTGCCGCCTTACTTTGCACCCATCTTCAATTTTTCGCCAGCGCTCAACGCCATGCCAACGGCCGTACCCGGATTTACAGAGCTGCTGCCCGCCGTGGATGCCTGGTTAACCAGTCCAGAAGCGCCACAGCATGGTGGCGTTTTCCCTGAACAAATCTCTGGAAAATCGGCCGCGATGGCCAATCTCATTAAATATTCGCAAGGTTTGTTGCCACTGCCACCAGAACTGACTACGAGGTTAACGGCCGTTCAATCTGGATTCATCGCCGCTTACCATCTTTACCAATCCACCGACCCGCGCACGATGAACCCGCGCTGTTTTATCCAGTCAATCGCCATTCAGCTGGCGAATAAATATTCCGCCTACAACGCCGCCCTGCGCCAAATAATCGAAAACTTCGCCAACGAGCTGGCCGCGCAAAAAGCGCCTGCCGAGTTCCGTCTGGATGATGACGAGCTGGGGGAAGACCATCCTCAGCTCAACATCGTCAACCAGATGGGCGTCCTTGAAGCGGTCAAACAACTGCTAATTCAGCCCTGGCAAAGCATTAGCCAACGGGAGCCTGTCCTCATTTTGATCGACGGCCTGGACGAGATGCTGGCGTATGCAGGAGCCACAAACATTCCGCTGCTGCTGAACGAGGCACCGCTGCCTGCCTTTCTACGCCTTTTCCTGGCAGCCAACGAAAATTCAGACATCGTCAATATGCTTGCTGATTTGCGTATACAAAATTTCCGCTGGGAGCAATTTGAGGGGGAACGGCCGTCCGGCACTCGCCGCCCCGACAGTAAATTTATGCAGGATATGACCATTCCCGATGACAGCCTCATCCAGCCAGGGGAAACCTTTGACAAAATTTGGCAGCTACGCAACACCGGCACGCAAAAATGGAGCGAGGGGTTCAGGCTTACGTTTGTAGAAGGTGAGCCAATGACAACTACGTTGAGCCAGCCCATTTTCCCAATTCAGCCTGGGGAAGAGCTTAGAATTTCAATTTCGCTCACAGCACCAACGCAAAGTGGCTCACACGTCAGCGTCTGGCGGTTGCAAGATGACCGGGACATCTTTTTTGGCGATCATGTGTGGGCCAAGATTGTTGTGGATGAAACGGCCGTTCCGCCAGAACCAACCCCCGCCCCCACCTACGACAATTTCGACATCTGGGTTGGTGAAGCTGACGACAGGGGACGTCATCCTGTAACCGCAGAATCCGTTGAAAATTCAGCTTGGACTACAAAAGTAAAATGGCAACAACTCGATTCTATTCTTGGTGACAGTGTTCAAATCCTTACTCAGTTCAATGATTTATTTTCAAAGCCAAGTGAAGCTGTAAAGTTAGGCAAAAGATTGTTCGAATTTCTCTTCCCCGAAGAAGTGCTTGATCTCTTTGAACAAGTCAGGCAGGATGCAGAAAAACGCGGCAAAAGCAGATTACGCGTAAGAGTTAAATTTGTAGACAGTAATTTACAACGTTTACCTTGGGAGCTGTGTCATGACGGCCGTTCCTTCATCTTCAACAATCCCGACCAGCCAATTTTACTGACCCGCACCGTTGGCTTAGACACTGTACAGACACCGCCACCGCTCCCCCGCCCCGTGCGTCTGCTCGTGGCCATCGCCGCCCCAACAGACCAGGGCCACATTGATGTATACGACCAGGAAAAAATGATCCACTTCGCAACAGAAGAGCTGGTCACCAGCAGTGAACTGGACTATCAAATAATTCAGCACACCACGCTGCGGGAGCTAGAAAGCACTGTCCAATCCTTCCAACCAAACATCGTCCATTTCATCGGCCACAGCAGCAGCGAAAAAGAAGGGTCACTGGTTTTGGAAAATATGTCCAGCCTCAGCAACCTCGTCCCCGTCAGCGAAATCAGGCGAATTTTGGCACCCGCCCCGGTGCAGTGCGTGATTTTGAGTCCGGTTGCCGCCGGGGAACGCAACGTCAGCCAATATGGCTCCCAATTCATCCCGGGCGGGAGCAGCTCGCAAAACGAACCAAATCAGGAAACCGGCATGACCCAACTCGCCCCCCAATTCATCCAGCAAGGCATCCCCACCGTCCTGGCCGGGCAGTTTGTGCTGGCTGTCAACTCCGCCGTTCAGCTCTGGAAGGCTTTTTACCATGCCTTGCTGTTTGATCGGCTGTCGTTTGAGGAGGCCATCCAAAACACACGCTACCACCTGGCCACCACCCACCGCGAACCCTTCTGGAGCCATGTAACACTTTTTTCAATTCAAGGTTTATCTGAAAAGACCAAATCTTCTAACGAAAATTCCCCAGAAAAAAGCATAGATAACCAAGCTTTAGGTAACAATTCACTTGAGCAATTCAAAGAAGGATTGCCAAGATTATTCGAAGCGAATCTATTTATTTTAGGAGAACCAGGTGCTGGGGCAACCTCCCTTGTCCGCAAACTTATTGAGCCCAACGCATCTACTCCTATTTGGGAAGAAAGCACTGAGGGTATTGATATCAATGTTTGGACATTTCCCTTAGCAGATCTTGGCGCAATTGATTCTCAGATCTTCTCGACAATCGATTTTCGGGTCAATGTTTGGGACTTTGGCGGGCAGGAGATTTACCATGCTACACATCAATTTTTTCTAAGGCAGCGTTCGCTATATGTAATAGTAGCGGATGCTCGCGAACAAAAAACGGACTTTTATTACTGGCTTAATCTTATTCAACATCTTGGGGATCGTAGCCCAGTAATTATTTTCAATAATGAGATACAGAATCGTCCCTGGGCTATCAACGAACAGAGGCTGCGGGCCAACTTCCCGGATATTATTCAAGGAGTGTTTGCCTTTAATCTAGCCAACGACAATGAAAGTCTAGCTAATTTACGTATGGAAATTCAGGATCAAATTATCAAACTGCCTCACATCGGGGATATACTACCAGTCACCTGGATTAACGTGCGACACGCTTTGGAGGCCGATACTCGGCCTGCTATCTCTCTACAAGAATTCTTGCATCTTTGTCTAGAAAACGGCCTCTCTCGGAGAGAGGATGCTCTGCAACTTAGTAGTTATCTTCATGACCTTGGAATAATCCTTCACTTTCAAGAGGATCCATTACTAAATCTAATTGTTATACTCAACCCAAATTGGGTTACTGATGCTGTTTATCGTGTATTAGACAATGCGATCTTAATGAATAATTTAGGTTTTTTCAATCGAGAGCATTTGCGCAATATTTGGCATGAAGAAACATATGCTTCCTTAATGGATGAGCTATTAGCTTTAATGATGAAATTTGAGATTTGCTACGCACTTCCTCACAAGAAAGATCACTATATCGCTCCCCAACTGCTCAGTGTGCAACCCCCTAATTATGATCTGACTTTAACCACTGCAGAAAGAGAAAAGAAGAGTTTAGAGCTACGCTATAAGTACGAAGAATTCATGCCCAGAGGAATATTAACACGCTTCATTGTGGCGATGCATTTTCTAATCGTTAATAACCAGCTAGTGTGGCGCACAGGCGTCGTACTAGAAGAAAATGGTACCCGTGCAGAGGTGGTAGAATTTTACCATCGCCGAGAAATTCGTATTCATGTCACAGGCAAAAACGCACGTGATTTATTGACAATCATCAGTTTTCAACTTGATGAATTGAATCAAGTATTTCACAATCTCAAATACGACAAGTTGATTCCTTGCAACTGTACTACTTGTCAGTCGCTTGACGTGCCAAATTTCTATCCCCTGGATATGCTTAAAATGCGGCTAGATCACGACGTAGATATCGTGGAGTGTGATATTCCGCCATTCAACAATGTAGAAATAAATTCGTTACTTGAAAATATTGGCGTAGCAACACAAACTGAAGAACTATCCAATCTATTACGGCTGCTCGTTACGGCTTTTAACATAGAAGAATTCAGAGCAATTTGTGTGGAGTTAGGTATCAATTATGATGATCTAAAGGGTGAAGTGCTTAAAGATAAAAAGCGAGATCTATTGTTATTATTGGCACTAAAAAAGCGTCTTCCAGAATTCATAGATTTATTGCGCCGGAAAAGACCAAACCAAGATTGGTCGCTAAACCCATAACAAATTAGATAATTACGGCCGTTTCCCCATCCACACCTCAACTCAATTTCAGAATTGATAGGACTTTACAAATATCTTATACTACAGATCGTTAAAGGCTCATGGAGGCAAAGATGCTACTAAATGACTTGATTCCAGCTGTAAAAGACCTGCCACGCATTGACAAACTACGCCTCATGCAGGTGCTGGCAGATGATTTGGTTGAGGAAGAGGGCGCACAGCCAATAATTCTGCGTGAATCATATCCAGTCTGGACGCCTGTTAATGCCATTGCCGCTGGTGAAACCTTGCTTCAACTGCTTGAAAATCACGAAAGCGCATGACAACGGCCGTTCGCTACCCCTACCTTCCCTCCCAAACAGATCAACCCACAATTCTTTTGCCATTGCTCCCCCTCCAACTTACGTCTAATGATCGATCTGTGGAAACCATCGGTCTTTTAGACAGCGGGGCGGCTGTCAACGTGTTGCCCTTTTCCATTGGCCGTCAACTAGGGCTAGTTTGGGAAGCTACTCATCCAGAAATCCAACTCACCGGCAATCTAGCAAAATTACCTGCAAAAGGCGTTATTGTTTCGGCAAAAACAGCACATTTCCCTTTAGTCGATCTGGCTTTTGCCTGGAGCCAATCAGACGAAGTGCCGTTACTGTTAGGGCAGATTAATTTCTTCATGGCGTTCGACGTCTGCTTTTTCCGTTCACAGTCCACATTTGAAATAAAACCCAAAAGCGACTAGGCAAAACGGCCGTTCCCTTCCACACATCTGACAAATCCACCACAACCCGCTATCATTCCCCCCTTATGCACACAAAAGCTTTACCCTACGTGGGCCTTTTAGGCCTGATGTGGGGCACCAACCTTGTTGTTATGCGCGTCGGCGTGGGGCAGTTCGACCCGATGGTTTTTGTCGGGGTGCGGCTGCTGCTGTCTAGCCTGGCCTTTGTGCTGGTGTACACCTTCTCTGGCCGCCGCCTCATCCCTACCGACCGCAAATTGTGGCTGTATGCCACGTTTTTGGGCGTGTTTAGCACGGCCATCCCCATGACGGCCGTTGTCTCCTCCCTCACCTTTCAATCCAGCGGCGTTACGGCCCTGCTCATTACCACCGCACCGGCGTACATCACCATTGCCGCCCACTTTTTCTTGCCCGATGAGCAAATAAATCTCCGCAAGCTGCTGGGCGTTTTTCTGGCGCTGGGCGGCGCGGCGCTCATCGTCTTGCGCGGGGAAAGCGGCCTGCCCGATGTGGCCAAAGGCAGCCCAATCGGCTATGCGCTGGTCATGAGCGCCATGCTGTTCGAGACGGTCGGCACCATTTTGATTCGGCGGCGGATGCAGCAGTTTAGCGCGTTTGACGTCACGGCCGTTCGCCTCACTGTCGCCGGGTTAACCGTCATGCCTGTTGCCATCCTGCTGCGCGGCTTTGATTTGTCGCAGGTAACGGGCAGCGGCTGGTTTTCTCTGATTTACGCCACGCTGATTGGGGCTTTTTCGGCCCAAATCCTGGCCTTTAACATCACCAAGCGGTTTGGCGCGACGGCCTTCTCGCTTACCAGCTACGTTATTCCCGTGGTGGCGGCCGTCACCGGGGTGCTCTGGCTCAACGAAACGATTACCCTGTGGATGCTGCTGGGCATGGTGCTGATTGGCGGGGGGATTTTGTTGATAAACGGCCGTCGCAGCCTCAGGCTTATGCCCAATCCTTAACAGTATGTGGGGTGCGACTCACTTCCGTTAGCCACACCCCACACCAGAACAAGTGCGTCGCACCTGTGAAATTAAATTATGAATCACGAACCCTACCCCATCCTTGAATTTGATCCCGATTCCAGCGCCTTTGTTGATCCGCAGGATTTGCTTAAGCCTATTGACATTGCCCGCCGCTGCATCCTTTGCTTCTTTCAGGACATTTTGGAAGAGGGGCAAGCAAATGGCCAGCTAAAAGCGGTTTACAAGCTTGGCTCAGAAATTGGGCGGAACATGGTGTACGAGATGACCGTTGAGGGTGAGCGCATTGCCGTGCTGCACCCCGGCGTGGGCGCACCGCTGGCCGGTGCATTTTTAGAGGAACTGATTGCCCTGGGCTGCCGCGATTTTATCGCCTGCGGCGGCTGTGGGGTGTTGGACAAATCTATTGGCCTGGGGCATGTGGTGGTTCCGGCAACGGCCGTTCGTGACGAAGGCACCTCCTATCATTATTTACCGCCCAGCCGGGAAGTTGCCGCCCATCCAGACGCGGTCCAGGCCATCGAACAAGCTCTGCAAAAACATCATGTTCCCTACATCATTGGCAAAACCTGGACCACGGACGGGGTCTACCGCGAGACACCCACCCGCATTGCCCGCCGCCGCGAGGAAGGCTGCCATGTGGTAGAAATGGAAGCAGCGGCCTTTTTTGCCATCGCTCAGTTTCGGAGCGTACGCTTTGGTCAGCTGCTTTACGGTGGCGATGATTTAACGGGGGATGCTTGGGACGGCCGTAACTGGCAAAAAGAAAGCTCCACCCGCGCCCGGCTCTTCCAGCTCGCCGTCGAGGCTTGCCTGCTCCTGTAATATGCCCACTACTTCAATTGAATGTAAATATTTTCATGAAAATTAGCCTAAAGGTTTTCCCGCCAAGGCTGTTTAAATTTATAATTGCCCTATGAGCGAATCATCCGATTTTGCCGATGTCTTACAGAATTATGTCAACCAAAGCAGCTATTCTGCCGGTCAGCTTGCCCGCCTGACAGGCATTCCCAAACCGACCATTTTAAGCTGGCTAGACGGCCGTGTTAAACACCCCCGTTCCTACTCAGATTTGGTTAAGCTGTCCGAATCTTTACGGCTCAAGCCAGATGAAGCCACCCACCTTTTGGCAGCAGCCGGCTTTATGGATGCTGCCGAAAGGCTCCAGCAAACAGGAGCCGCCGCCAAAAATGATCGAGCCAAAACGGCCGTTTCTTCCACACCATTCCAGGCCATCCCCATCTTGCCCTATTTTGTAGGCAGGCAAAGCCTGATCAAGCAAATTGAAGAAACCTTACTCACCGATCCCACCGTACATGCCTGCTGTTTGCAAGGGATGGCCGGGGCAGGCAAAACGGCGCTGGCGGCACAAATAGCCTACCGCTTGCGCCCACACTTCCCCGATGGCGTCCTGTGGGCAAATCCGCATCGCACCACGCCAATGACCATCCTGGCCGCATTTGGCAACGCTTACGGCGAAAACCTGAGCCAGTACGCCGACCTGGAAAGCCGGAGCCAGGTCGTTCGCCAGCTGCTTGCCGACAAACGCATTCTGGTTGTTTTAGATGATGTATGGCATGGTCAGGACATCTTACCGCTGCTGCCACCATCCACAAAAGGAACGGCCGTGCTCATCACCACTCGCCGCCAAGACCTGTTCGCTACCGCTGGTATGCGCCGCCTGACGGTTGGCCCATTCGACGCCTCCCAGCAAGTTTCGTTAAAATTGTTTAACCACTTTCTCGGCGACAACCTGACAAATTCAAATGAAGAATTGCTCTCGCAAATTGCAGAGTTATTAGGGCATCTTCCCCTGGCCATTGCTATTGCCGCCAGCCGCCTGGCATACGAGCCAAGCTGGTCGCCAGCCGCCTTTTTAGACCGCCTGGTGCAAACCCAGCAGCTTTCGGAGCTAGAGTTTGAAGACCAAAGCGTACAAATTTCATTCTCTACCAGCTTTGCCCTGCTGGATGACACCTTGCAAACCTTTTTTGGTTTAATGGGTTTATTTGGCGGACGCGAATTTACCTCGGCGGCAGCTGCCGCAGTTGCCCAAACATCCCAGCAGCAAGCCGAAGACCGGCTGCGCAAGCTGTATGCTCTTTCCCTTTGCCAGTTAGGACGCACGGGGGTACAGGCTCGATATCGACTCCATCCGCTACTCAGCAAATATGCCGAAGAAACGGCCGTAAGCCAACTGAATGTCCCAGAAGCACATCTAAGACTCATCAACTACTTCGTCGATTATGGTGAAAAGCATCATGACCAACATGAAATGCTGACCGCCGAAATCAACAACGTCTTCACCGTGCTAGAACTTGCCCAAAAATACAGCCTGCCTGATGCCTATCGTCGCTGCCAGACTGCTTTTGCTCCCGTTTTGGGCAAACACCATCCTTTCACCTAAATGCCTAACCAAAAATCAGCCACAGAGCTTCTTAATTCGCTTTTTCTTACTTAAACTTCAACTGCGCTCAGTACAAGCCTGTGGCTTTTCGGATTGATCCTAAATCAAAAAGAGGCGATGTGTTAAGCACATCGCCTCTTCATTTATACTAAAATCTGTTCTGCAAAATCACAGCGTATCAGGATTTTCCAAACACCACTCTGCTCTGCAGATAGATAGTAGACTCAAAAACTACTGTTGCAGATCGAACTGATAAATATTGTACAGTTCAGAGTTCTGTGTCGGGTCCACACCGAAGTTCAAAACGTTCGGGCGAGCCGCAGCAACCTTCAAGCGCAGGAACAACGGAATTACCGGTACCTGGTCAGAGAAGATAATCTGTGCGTCAATGTGACCCTGTGTGTATTCATCTGTGCCAGGCAGGGAGCCTTGAGCCAAAGAACAAGCGGCATCAAAGTCAGGATTTGACCAACCAGTTTCGTTGGAGTTACCCCAACCGCCAAAACCTTCTTCTTCTGGACCAGTGATGCTCACTGTGTTGTACAGGTTACAGCTGGGTTCTACACCCGTCAACCAGGCGAATTCACCCAGGTCAAAACGACGGCCAAACAGAACGCCATCGGGACCATCAGCAAACCACTCACCAGCAGGCAGGTAGTACAGTTCTACATCAACACCACATTGCAGCAGATTCTCTTTGAAGATTTGGGTCAGCTGCTGACGCATTTCATTACCCGTGGTTGTACCCAGGGTTACATGGAACGGAACACCTGTGACTGAATCTTCGCGGATGCCGTCGCCATCACCATCAACATAGCCTACCTCGTCCAGCAAGGCATTGGCTGCTTCTACATCGTAGGGCCATTCGGTCAGTTCGCCAGCCGGGTACAGCGGATGAACGCTGGGGATGTAGCTGTGAATAACCTCGGAACGGCCGAACAGGATGTTGTCTACCATGCTCTGGCGGTCGGTACACATCGTCATTGCCTGACGGACGCGTACATCTTCGAACCAGTCGGGACGGCCAACGCCATCACCGTAGTCGCCGTAGCTGTTGATACCAAAGTCGATGTGTTCGTACACGGTACCAGTCTGGAAGTACGGGGTCAGCAGGCCGTTGTTCTCTGCTTCGATGAGGAACGGTGCCTGGCCCACATCCATACCGTCTTGCGTGCCGATGTCACAAGCGCCAGACAGCAGCTGAGCAATCAGCTGGTTGGTGTCGGGGATGAACTTGTAGGTGACGCTGTCCAGATAGGGCAGACCTTCGTCAGCGCGATAGTAGAATTCGTTGGGGGAAAGACGGATGCTGTCGCCAGCGATCCATTCGTCGATCTTGAAAGCGCCATCGCCCAATGGCAAACGGCTGGATTCTTCGGCTGTCAGCAGTTCAGCAGCAGAGAAGCCACCTAAGTGATGACGGGGCAGCGGGCCCCAGAAGTTAATAAAGTAGGTAGCGTCCTTAAAGCCAGGCACAGACGTCCAACGGGTTGTCAGGTCGCCAGTAGCTTCGTAGCTAGCGGTACGTTCAACCGTGTATTTGGAGGTGGTGGAATCGGGATCGCCAACAATTTCGAAGCTGTAAACGGAGTCGTCAGCGGTGACAGGTTCGCCATCTGACCAGTAGCGTTGTTTCATGGTGAAATCAACAACCATCTGTTCCATCATGACAGGATTGCCATCGAAGACAACATCTTCGCCATCAGCATTGGCTACGGTTACACCCTCGCCCCAGGCAACAACGGTGTCGGTGACATCCCGAACCATATCGCCAGGCTGTACTTCAACCACGTTAACAATGGCATCGCCATCAGCCAGGCTTGGCATTTTCTCAAGCCCTTCTGACTGGTAACCATAGGACAGGGTGGTGAAATCATTGGTGAAAACAGCGTGACGGATAGCCGAGGCTACCAATGTGCTACCGCCATAGACATACAGAGTTTCCGGTTCCTGAGCCATACAAACGATCAGGTCTTTGGGGCCGGCCGGTTCTGCTTCTGGCTCTACTTCAACGGTTTCCACAACGGTTTCAGTTACAACACGGGTAACTTCCACTTCTTGACCTTCTTCGACAACCGTTTCAGTTACAATGCGGGTAACTTCTACGGTTACGGTCTCGGTTGTGGGGGTACAAGCTGCCAGGGCAACTGCACCAAGTGCTACGAGTAGGGCAACAAGTGCCCAGCGTTTTTTAGAAAACATAAGTATTCCTCCTCTTAGGAATGTAGGGTTTTGAACTTTTGCTGAGTCTTTAACTTCCTGTCTTTTTCGTGTCTTTCCCAATTTACCTCCATTGGCCCTAAAAAATATTTATTCTGTACTGTTTGGTAGGAACGAGGGGCAGAGTTGTTGGCAACTTTGCCCCTTTCGGTCTACAAAAAAACCCCTATGAATTTTTGTAGACGGAGGAAGATTTTGGGCTAGCGCGTACCAAGTGATGGGAAATAGACGCGCCTACCCACCCCAAATTATGAATGTATTGTGGCTAAAATCTCATGCGTTTTGCATGAAATGTGCATGAAATGAGGCATGTTGTCACCAAAAAGTCGCTTTTAGATACCAATGTTCCAGAAACGGCCGTTTCCACCTTCACCCCAGGGAAGAAAGCGGAGTCGGCACATTTGGCCACTTTGTGTTCCTAACTTCGAGAAACTTCATGCGGCGGCGAGCCAGTTTTTGACATAAGCCAGCAGCTCATCCAGGGGGACAACGGCCGTTTCCCCACCATTTCTCACCTTCACCTCCACGCCACCCGCCGCCAGGGAGCGCTGGCTTACCGTCAGGCGCAGCGGCAGCCCAATGAGATCGGCATCGTTGAACTTCACGCCCGGACGCTCGTCACGGTCATCAAACAACAGTTCGACCCCTGCTTCTTGCAATTGAGCGTAAAGGGAAACGGCCGTTTCCAGCCCACCGCGCAGCGCCAACAAATGCCCCTGGTACGGCGCAATCGCCACCGGCCAGGTCAGTCCATTTTCATCGTGGTGCTGCTCTGCCAGACAAGCCAGCAGCCGGGTCACACCGATGCCGTAGCACCCCATCACAATCGGCTGGGCCACATTCTGCTCATCCACAAACGTCGCCCCCATCGTGTCACTGTAGCGCGTGCCCAGATTGAAGATATTGGCCACCTCTACAGCGCGCACCGTGCGCAGCGGCTGGCCGCAGGTTGTGCAGGCATCGCCTGCCTGCGCCGCCGTGATGTCTGCCACAACGTCCACCGCGCCATCCCAGCCTGACTCGTCCACAGCATCATCCACCACCCAGATGTCGGTGGTCTGTTCGGCCGTCGGACGCACGCGCTGGGCGTCTAGCACATGCACCAGCTTGGTTTCGTTAATCTGAGCATTTTGGTAGACAACGGCCGTTACCACCTGCTCAATCGTTTCTTCTCCCCTCACCAACTCGGCTACAAACTGAACCGCCTCCGTGCCCGTCACCTTTTTTGGCTTACGAAATGTGGCCACCTGGCGATTGGCCCGGTAACCACAACTATCGCACAGCAGCAGCGTATCCTCACCGATGGGCGTCAGGTACATAAATTCGTGGGCAAACTTGCCGCCCATCATGCCCACGTCTGCCTCTACGGCCAAAACCGGCAGGCCACAGCGGGCAAAAATGCGGAAATACGCCGCATAATGTGCCTGGTACTGCACGTCCAAACCCGCATCGTCGGCGTCCAGACTGTAGCTGTCTAGCATGGTAAATTCGCGGCTGCGGATTAGCCCGGCCCGCGGGCGCGGATCGTCGCGCCATTTGGTTTGGATGTGGTAGGCCATTTGCGGCAGCTGCCGGTAGGAATGGATTTCCTGGCGAGTCAGTTCAGCCAGGGTTTCTTCATGGGAAAGGGCGAGGGTCAGGGAACGGCCGTTTCTATCCACCAACCGCCCCAACTCCGCATCAATCTCATACCATCGCCCCGATGCCTGCCACAGCGCCGCCGGATGCACCAGCGGCATTTTGATCTCCTGCCCACCCAGCGCGTTCATCTCCTGCCGCATGATCGCTTCCAGTTTTTGCAATGTGCGCTGCCCCAAATGCAAATAGCTAAACACGCCTGCCGCCATTTGTCGTACAAAACCAGCCCGCAGCAGCAGCTGATGCCCGGCCACCTCAGTCGCCGCCGATGCTTCTCGCAGCGTTTCGTTCATCAATCGACTCATCTTCATGATCTAAAACCTTTGGCCACAGAGGGCACAGAGAAAAAAGAGGCAATTCTCTTAAAATTCTGTGCCCTCTGTGGCAAATAAAAAAACATACAATCGCCTGTGAACACAAAAAAGCCCCGTGCCGGGCAGACACGGGGCAAAACGTTTTCACAGTTGCAGATTAGTCGTTGAATTAGATGAGAACTATCAGTTGCTGCATATGCGACAAACGCCAGCCTCCCGCTGCCCAGGCAACGGGGCTGGTAGGTACGGGCGTGTTCGTCGCAATCAGCCAATCATTCATAGTGGCGTAACCATACAAAATTAGCCGCCGATTGTCAATCAATTTATGGCCTGCTCAAATCGTCAATAGCGGCATCTATTGGATTTTCTGATGAGGAATCTTGGGCCATAATCCAATCAATAACAGGCTGTCGCCAATTGATGGCAGTGTTGTAGCCGTCAGGATCATACACCGCCAGCAGCGCATAATCATCTCCACCAGCGTACATAAAATCATTCACCAGCACGGTATAAAATGCCTCAGGCTCAAGTTCTTCATCCGTTTCTTTGAGGTACCAACGGAAATTGTCGCGGTACACGCCACCAATCGCGGCCGAATCTTGCCCTAGCATCACCTCTAGCTGTTCCCCCGTTAGCAAAAGCTCTACGATCACATTCTCAAAGGGCATCACCCCCACCACATCTGCCAGCGTCATGTTGCCCGGTGGCAAGTCTGCCCGCATCCCGCCCAGGTTGGTTATGGCCACGTCGGCTGTGGGGTATGCCCATAGCCACGCCTCGGTGATGAGTGACTGCATTTCCTGGCTCCGCCGCGCCACCCCCTGCTCGCTGTAACCAATGGTGCGGTTTAGCTCGGCGTCGGCTTCATCCTGCCAGCGCAGCAAGATCGACTCCACGGTGGGATCGGCTGCGCCGCCGCTGTTGCCTTCCACGCCATATTCTACTGAGACGGCCGTATCGCTGGCCGTATCAAACTGGAAGGTGGCATAAGCATAGCTGGCCATGGCCGTACCGCCCTCTAACAAAACAATGCCATTCACCTCGCTGGCAAACAGCTCATTGCAATGGCCGCCACCCAGCAGTTGAATCCCTAAATCCGCGACGTCCTGGGCCAGGTTTTCCAACTCGTTTTGGCAAATGTGGGCGGGCACCACGATCATCTCTGCGCCTGCGTCTTTCACCTGGGGTATCACTTCGCGCAGCGCGGTTTCGTAATCAATAAAGTCAAATTCGGCCACATTTACGGGATTGGTGGTGGTTGGTGTACTTGTAGTAGTCAGGCCAATGATACCTACTTGAATCTCGTTGACGGTGACGATGGTGTACGGCCGTATCCCTAAATCTTCTGGCGTTGTGCCATCACTTTTATAGCGAATATTCGCGCTCAAAAATGGGAATGCCGATTCAGAAGCGCGGGCTTGCAGCGCCTCAAGGCCAAAATCAAATTCATGGTTGCCAATGGCCGCCGCGTCATACCCCATGCTATTCATAATTTCTGCCATGCTCTGCCCCTGAAACCAGGTGGAGATGGCTGGGCCAGTCCACATGTCCCCGCCACTAAGCAGCAAAAAGTTGCCATCCGGTTGATATTGTTCGGCCGTTTGCCACAAGCCCATCAGGTTTGCCGCACTGGCATCTTCTTGTTGCCCGGCCATCCAGCCATGCTCATCGTTGGTGTACAAGATGGTTATTTCCCGAATCGTGTCTGCGAGGGGAACGGCCGTAGGCGAAATTTCTACAGTTGTGGCTGGTGTTGCCGGGGGTGGGGTAGGAACGGCCGTTTGTCGGCAGCCACCAACAATGAAAAGTATCAACAAAACTAATGTCGCAAAATAAGCTGCTTTCTGCTGCATATCCATTTCTCCATCTAAAAATTACTCTTTACTTTGCCTGCCGTCTGCTAAAAAAGCAAGCTATTTCCCAAAACTCTCCGCAAATATTGGCGAGGTTTCGCAGGTTATTACACAAATATCAACATTTAAGCAAAGAAGCGATCCTTTTTGTCATAAAATGGGCAATTTTGCGCTATTAGCACAACCTATTATGTATTTTTTATAGACAAGCATTTGATAATAATTATGATAAGAAAAGATTCGGTCAGGTTAAGAGGAACTCCTCCCCCCAAACTGGCACAAATGAGGCTAACAAATCTGTTAGCTATGCGACTGGAACAACCCTGGCTGCGATCTAGATAATTATCCACCCCTTCCTCGACTCGGATATTTATCGCAGCTTGATGACCCACTCCCCTGGTGAATTAAGCAAGCCGCCCCTAGGGGCGGCTTTTTTTTGCCTATTTCCATTTGGTGGAACCTAAATTCACATTTTTTCGTTACTAAGGTATGCTTGGCAGGATGGCATTGTTCCCTGGCGTTTATAAAGGCTTTTTATCATGCAGATTCTTTCAGGAAAACATATTGTGAAAAAGCGCCATCTGGCACAGAGTTGGCTAATTTTTATCACAGTTTTACTGTTACTGGCAGCCTGCGGCGGTGGCAGCGATGAAGCTGTAGAGGACACCAGCGGCAGTGACGCGGTTTCTATGGATGAGGCAGCAGAAAGTGAAGCAATCGGGGACAACGATATCAACGCTACCGGCAGTGAAGAAGACAGCGGCGAACTGCCGCCAACCCCAGATACAGACAATAAGGTGGAAGCGCCTCGCGCCACACCGAATGTGATTGCCAGTGGCAATACGGCCGTACCCGCACTAACCACCCCCGTCAACCGCACTGACCCAGAGTTGGTGACCACTCCCCAACAGCTAGATATTGTCTTATTACTCGATGCCACAGGCAGCATGGCAAACGAATTGGCCATGCTTAAAGCCGATGCAGATGAGATTGGCGCATTATTGGCAACATTACCTGACAATATTGATTTGCAATTTGGCCTTGTTATCTACCGGGATCAAGGGCCAGACGGTTCCGTACAGCGTTTTGACTTAACAGATAGCTGGGCGCTCTTTGCAGAAAACTTAAGTGAGGTAACGGCCGTTGGCGGTGGAGATTACCCAGAAAATTTGAATGCAGGCTTGCACCAGGCCGTCACCCAAATAAACTGGCGTGCAGAAGCCGAGCGATTGCTGATCCTGCTAGGGGACGCCCCACCCAAGCCAAACATCCCAGATACGGTTCCATACGATGAGACCATCCTTATAGCGGCAGAGAAAAATATCACTATATTTACCATTGGCAGCGATGGCTTAAATGCGTCTGGCATTGCAATTTACCAGACGATTGCTGCCCGTAGCAACGGCCGTTTTACCTACCTAACTAAGAACCCAGAAACGCCTCCGGCAAATGTAACGGCCGTTCAGCCCAGCACCAATTTATCAGCCGTGCTTGTGGAAATTGTGTTAGAGGCCTTAGATGAGGAAACGCCTTAAACAATCCTTTTTGAAAAATAAAAACAAGCGCTTGTTGTCCGTCCCAGGCACAATTCTGTTACTCTTGCTCATTGTGCTAGCCGCCTGCTCGCCCAAAACCGAGACCATTACTGTAGAAGTAACCAGGGTTGTGACCGAAACAGTTATAGAAGAGGGAGAATCTGTGGAGGTAACCCGTGTTGTTACCGAAACGATTGTTGAATCTATAGAAGTTGAACCAGAGGAAGAATCTGATACAGAACCTCCCTCAGCGACGGGCAGCGAGGGGGATGCAGGCCCGTTGCCCCCGATCCCAACCGAAGGGCCAAAAGTCCCCGCCCGGCGGGGTTCATCTGCTGTGGCTAGTTTGGCTATCGAAACGGCCGTAACCTTACGCGCAGCCCAAACCAACAATGAGTTCATCCAGCAAACGGCCGTTGTCGCCCCAACAATCATTTCTCCATCAGAGTGGCAACAAGCCTGTGACCAGGTCAAAATACTTTACAAGAAGCGATGTGATTAAACAGCATATAAACACAAAAAGAGAGGCCAAACAGAAGCTTGGCCTCTCGCTATGGAAGTAAACACCTACTGTGAAGTAAACGAGGCAGGGCACCTGTTTACAACAACCCGATTCAACAACTCGCTGTAAGAGTACCCCTGGCAGGATACTGGCTCACCCAAAAAACTACTATCTTGAAGAGGCAGTTTTCATTAAGCCGTCGTAAGATTTCACGCTATGGAGTGCAATCATAACCACAAATTTTAGGATGCTGGCGCTACTACAATCTGTATCTAGCAACCCAAGCCAATCCAGATTACACATTATGTTTTGACTCTGCCGTTTTTTCTTTAACGGCGGCTTATGCGTATATCATATCAGCTTTACTAAAGGTACATAGTGCCATTTGTCATGCGCAATTTATGACATTCTTCAAGTATCATTTTTGCCTTTAGCTTGTTGCTATGCCGCAGCAAGCTCATACAATTCCACCAATACCCCATTCGCAGACTTCGGGTGAATAAAGGCAAACTTACGCCCATCAGACCCCAGAACAGGTGTCTCATTAATTAGCTGAACCTCAGCTATTTTCAGCTTAGCCAAAGCAGTTTCAATATTATCTACTTCAAAGCAAAGGTGGTGCATACCCGACCCTCTTTTTTCCAAATATCGGGCTACCCCGCTTTGCTCATCTGTAGGCTGCAAAAGTTCAATTTTGCTTTCTCCAAGGGGCAAAAAAGCAACATCAACCCCTTCATCTGCTACGTGTTCCTGATGGGCAAGTTCCAGGCCCAACACATCTACCCAAAAATGTTTAGAAGCTTCTAAATCTGGCACAACAATCGCTATATGATTTATCTTTTTGATCATGTTTATATCCAATGTATTTTGCGTTCATTTTATGCGTTTTGGCATAATGTAAACTATTTTACATTTCAAATGTATTCAGATCGCCAACGCGAAATCCAAAATTTGCCTATACTTACCAGCATAGTTGAGTTGTAATGAGTTCAAATTTTGTATAAGAAGCTGTAACAAAATTGTATTTTTATTATTGATTTATTCTTAAATTTCCTCTTTTCTCCTTCTTCTCCTCTTCCCGCAAGAAGCCTCGCTAAGCGAGGCTTTTTGTGTTTTACGGGTCAGATGCTTTTTCCATTAGCGCCTTTAGCCAGGCAAGCTCGGCTTTTTGTCGTCCGGTTTGCCTTTCTTTCTCAAGAAGTGTCAGCCCGCGCACGGCCGTTTCTCGCGCCAAAGTTCTCTCTCCTGCAAGGAAATACAAGGCTGCCTGGGTACGCCAAAATAATGAATCTTTTTGTCGGCGGCCTAATTTTAGCTGGTCTACTAACGCTTGTGCCTTCTGACCATCCGCCCCAAAGGCCGCAGCCAGAAACGCTTTTTCTAGCAGTAACCGGGTATGTATACCAGTCTCCCAGGTAACAGGCAGGTTCAGCGCTTCTTCCAAAAAATTGGCCGCCATTTGGGGAGCATTTTTATCGAGGCAGTGGTGAAAATTCATCAAAACGGCCGTCAGATAATCATGGCTGTTTTCAGACGGGGCGAGGGCTTGTTGCAGCAGTTTTGTGTCCCACAAAGACGGCCGTTCCCCGGCCAGATCTGCTACCGTTAACTTTACCAGCATCTGCCAACGTGCAGCCTGGGCTGACTTGGTAGCCAGCATCAAAATGCGCCCACCGTCTGCAACCATGCCGTTGTGGTACGCCCCCGGCCGCATAGACGTCAGCAAGAAAAAGTAAGAGACAACGGCCGTAAACAAGCAGCATTCCCACAGCCACAAATAATCCAACATTCGGCTTAAATCATTGCTCAAGTAAAGAGCAACGACCAAGCAAGTTAGCGAAAGCAGCAAGCTGGCCAGTGGCCCCCCTAGAGCAAAATAAAGCAGCCGACGGGCCAAATTATCCATCTCTTGGGGCAGGCTGGCAGCCAGGCCGTTAAACAGCGAACCGCCCCGTTGGCGCTGTAGGCGTAAACGGCCGTTTTCAGCAGAAAGGCGCAGTGGGCCAACCACCAACACTTGAAAGCGAAACCGCACCCAATAACCGGCCAAAAGATGGCCAACTTCATGCACCATGGCCGTGAGTAACAAGAGCAATGACATGACGAGCAACACCAACCAGCCGCTGCGAAAAACGGAGTTGTTCTCGGCTAACCGGAGCCGCAGTAACAACTTTGGCCACTGAATGAACAAGGAGATAAATACGGCCGTCAGCGACACATTAAACAGCCAATGCCAAATCGTCAGCCATTTTGAAGTGGATTGTTTTACGTCGCTAGAAACACGCCTCTGCGCCAAGTCAGCAACTTCTCCTAAAAAGCAACATCCGATCTACCTTTTATTTAGCAGATCGGATGTTGAAAGCCAGATAACTTACAAACTGCTTACTTCAACAAATCAACAACTACCGCTTTTTCTTCCTTCAATTCGTTTTCCGTAATTGCTACCTTTTCTTTGGCAAAGTCACTCCATGACAGCCCCTGAACAATAGAATACCCCCCTGCACCGTCGCTGGTTACGGGGAAGGAGAACATGAGCCCTTCTTCAATGCCATAGCTGCCATCAGAGGGAACGGCCGCAGAGAACCAGTGACCCTCAGGCGTTTTCGCTTCAAAACTCATCACGTGATCCAGAGCAGCATTGGCGGCGGAGGCCGCTGAAGATTTACCCCTTGCCGCAATAATGGCAGCCCCACGCTTTTGCACAGTGGTAATAAATTCACCGCGCAACCAATCATGATCGGTAATAACATCCATGGCTGGCTTGCCATTGATCTTGGCATTTTCAGCATCTGGATATTGCGTCGCGCTGTGGTTGCCCCAAATGGTGACATTGCTAACCGCGCTAACCGGTACGCCAGCTTTTTCAGCCAGCTGCGCATAAGCCCGATTTTGGTCCAAACGGGTTAAGGCACCAAACCGGTTATCTGGCAAATCTGAATTGTTCATGGCAATCAGGCAGTTGGTATTTGCCGGATTACCCACAACCAGAACGCGCGCATCGGCTGCGGCCTTGTTGAGGCCCCGGCCTTGTCCCACAAATATGGGGCCATTTTCTCGGATTAGATCGCCTCGTTCCATCCCTGCGCCACGTGGTTTTGAACCCACCAACAAGGCCCAATTAACTCCGTCGAAAGCAACTTCCGCTTTATCCGTAACAACGACGTTTTCTAGCAAGGGGAAGGCACAATCGTTTAGCTCCATGACCACCCCTTCTAGGGCTGGCAACACCGGTGTTATCTCCAATAAATGAAGTGAAACCTTGGTGCTTGGTCCAAACACTTCGCCAGAGGCGAGGCGAAACAAGAGCGAATACCCAATTTGACCAGCCGCCCCAGTGACGGCCACCTTCACATTTTTTCTTGACATGAAACTCTCCTTCAGAGTGGACGTTAATCTTAAGCTGTCAATCAGCAAACTTAACTTAGGCAATTATCGCCAAGGTGCCAAAACTGGCAACTGAATTTTGTGCCGGAAGCCAGCTGATTACCAGTGTACAATGTCACTTAGATTGTGAACTTCATCATTTTTAGGGGGGAAACGGCCGTATTCCAGCTTTGATCACAATTGGTTGAGCATTTCTGTGATAGAGATCCAATTGTGCAACCAGTCACTTGTCTCTGGCATTCTGGCATCAATGCCCGCTTGTTTAATGGCCTGGATATCAACAGGAATTCGGCGCAGATCAATACTTACCAAACCATCTTTTGAAGAAATGATGCTGTATTCTGCCCAAGGCATGACTCGCGGACCGCGTTCGCCAAAGGGCATTTGCTCAAACGGCATACCCACACTACCAGAATTCACTATTAGAATTCCCATGTGCTGCCGCATCATTTGCACGTGGGTGTGCCCCCCGGCCATCACAGTGGCCCGACGGCCAGCCAACATTTCATTCAATTCAGGATTCGGTGTGGTGGCCAGGATATTGTCGGTGTGGCGGCGCGGTGAGCCATGGAAACAGATAAGGGTATTGTTGCCTTCCAGCTTTATCTTGAGCATGGGCTGAAATGACCGCATAAACGTGTAATCTTCGGGGGTTAGCCGTGCCCGGCACCAGGTGAGAATGTCGTTAAACCATTGGGTTCCTTGCATGTAGGCTCGGCCTAGTGCGGGCTTAAAAAGATAGGTCTCGTGGTTACCGATGATACAGGGACAGCCTAGCTTTTTGAGCAGCTGCAAGACTTCGTGAGGTTGTGGGCCTAACGTGGCTGCATCGCCAAGGAATATAATTTCATTCACTTTTTGCCGTTCGATGTCAGCCAGAACAGCTTCTAAAGATATAAGGTTCCCGTGAACATCTGAAATTAAAGCGATTCGCATACGTTGTATACTCAATCTAAAGAGCGGTGCTGGGTGACAGCTCTTGTATTTTTTTGCGCTGACGTATAGCTTCAAAGACGATAACGGCCGTTGCCACGGATAAGTTCAGGCTGTCTACCATACCAAACATTGGTATCTGCAAAAGCATATCTGCCGCATTCAGCCATTCTGGAGCCACGCCAAATGCTTCGCTGCCCATGACCAGAGCCAGAGGGCCTTGAAGATTGGCTTCGGTGTACGGCCGTTCACCTTCTGGCGTTACTGCTGCAATTGCCACCTGCTGCTGGCGCAACCATTTAAGCAAAACGGCTGGCTCAACTTCTATAACGGGTAAAGAAAACAAAGCACCCAAACTAGCCCGTACCACATTGGGGTTGTGAATATCGGTGCCGCTGTTGGTCTGGCCGGTCACCAAAACCGCGTCAATCCCGGCGGCATCAGCCGTACGGAGAATTGCGCCTAAATTACCAGGCTTTTCGCTGCCATCAATGATGAGCAATAGAGGCGACTCGCCTAAGGATAAGCTGGATAAGGAGTGTGCCAGATAGGGAATTATTAGAATGATACCGCCGCTCTGACCTCGATACGCGGCTTTTGCAAATAATTCCGGGGTTACAGTAAATAAGGCCAGCTGGCCGTCTTTTTCTAGAGATTGAAGCTGCCGCCAAACGGCCGTTGCTTCGGCAGTTGTAATGAGTTCCGGGCAAACATAGGCTTCATGCGGGACAATTCCAAAACGTAAAGCACGCTCGACTTCTCGTATGCCTTCAACAATTGTCTTTTTTTGTACATCCCGTTGCCGCCGATTGTTAAGTTTGAGGATGTTTTTAATATGAGCATTTTGCAAGCTTGTCAATAAAATAGTCATTGTTGCTTAAAGTTCAAATTAATTGGCAATTCAACTTTTAAAAAAGTTGAGTTTTGTCAGATTTGATTTTGGTTCACAAACGGCCGTTTTAATACAAAGAAACGCAGGTTGTGCTCACAAAATGGTAATAAAACCGTACTCTTTCTCCTGTCCCGTTATTGCCTGAATATATCGTTTGGCTAAAAATTCCTTGATTTGCCGAAAAACCGCTTCATAAAACGGCTCCAACTCCCCTTGCCTATCTTCTGGAATCTTTATCTCGCGTCCATTTGGGCCGAGCTTAACAATAAAGTTTGGTCCCACTTTCTTAATAAAAAAGCTCAACACAAGCGACAATGGATAAGCGCCAGAAGCCTCCATTAAATTTAGCTCTACACCAAAATGCCAAAAGGATTGGGCATCCATGCGCATCGCCCCAGCCAGCGCATAAAATTTATTGTTGGGGTCTAGTTCTTCACCTAGAGGGATATATGTTATTTCTCGATCTTGCGGCCACTCAAAATATTCCACCATACCAAATATCAGGTCGCGAGCAAAGTTGCGGCACACTTCTTCATAATCTCGAAATGCCTTGCGGGCATTGCTATAACTTCGAGCTAATTCTTTGTATCTGGACATTCCTTACCCTCTTTCCATGGTTGTCGTTTCGCTTGATGATACATTAGACGATTTACAAACATTTGACAAGCTATTTGCCAGGAGGTATTTGGGGAGATGATTTACCAAATCCGGGAGCCAGCATCATCTCGCCAGAAGCCCAGGCCGATTCAGGCAAACTGGGCTTATCATCCTCTTCTCGGAGCCAGCTGCGCATAAGCAAAACGGCCGTCCAGGTAAACACAAGTCCTCCCACAGCCCACACCAAAGCAGCCCCCACACTTTGGTCGGTAATTTGCAGGTTATAAAATGAGATTTCGGCCGGATAGTGATAAACGGCCGTTGAGGTAAACATGAGCACCAGGCCAGCCAGCTTTATCGGCGTTGCTCCCAACGCAGCGTACCCCACCCGCCACAATAGCGGCATGGCCGAATGCAATCTGGGGGACGCCGCCATGATATGCCACCAATAAAAAACGGCCGTTCCCAACAACGTAACATTTTCCAGGCGATGAACCCAAGCCATTTGCAGTAACAAACGATCAATTTGGACATCGTGCCACAGCCAAAACGTGGAAACAAACAAAAACCAAACGGGCACAGGCCCAGAACAGCGAATAAACAGCCTGGCAAGCCGGGGAGCGGTGTGCGGCAGTTGGCTTATTTTGGCCTGGAGCTTTTGGGGAAGCCCCGCCAGCAAAATTGGTAGCGGATTCCCACTAAAAAAAAGAGAAGGGACAACTGCCACAAGCAAAAGCCGCTGCAACACATGAAAGGAAAAATAACGAGCAGCCAGGGTATGCAACGGGGAGACCAAAGCCACAAGCAACACCAACATGGCAGCCAAAAAAGCAACAATGCGCCAGCGATTTGGCAGCAAAGCGGTATTCTTTGTGGAAGAGCGCCGCCAACCAACCGTGAACAGCCAAACGGCCGTTCCTACCACAACGTAAATGCCCCACTTCGCAAAAACCATTAAATTGTTGCCTCTTTCAGCAGTTGCCTAAATGAATCATGCTGATTTTAGCACAACGAGCCACACGAAAGATATTCCAAAAACAAAAACCCCGGCTCCTCATCTGAAGAGCCAGGGTCTCTAATCGTCCAATACAGCAAAATAGCCGTTACGGTTTTAGCATCATCTCCACCGCCATAAGGTCGCCAGCTTTGCCAGGCAAATAAAACTCCTCACTGGTGGTAAGCAGATGATTGTCATGCTGGTCATAAACCTGCCAGCGATATGGCCCGGTTCCCAAATGCACATCTGCCAACCATATCTCCTTGACGCCCATCCAATCTTCTGCTTGTTGAATGGTGTCCAGCGTGCCTTGCCAACCATCCACATCCTGCCAAACGCCATCTTGGTCGAGCCATTGCACCTTTAACCACAAATCTTCTTGCCAGTGCATAGCATCCCACGGCCAATCCTGGCTAAAGTGCGCCTGCAAATGAACCCGCGCGCCTTGCCCGTTGGTCTGTACTTCAACCACTTCGGCTGGGCCTTCATTTTCGCGTGGTGGTAGATCATAATCTTCGGCGGAGGCGTTTTGCGCCTGCATAAACAGCAGGCCCATTGCCCCCAGGAAAAACAGGGCAACCAAATAATAGATGCCGATACGGCCGTTTACACTATTGTCTTGTTTCATGTTTATTGCTCCCTCATCAATCAAATTACTTGATAAATCCTCTGCTGATGTTATCTACCGCAGTGGCAAATCAAATGGGTCAGGGGCGGTTGCCGTCTGGCTGGCCGCAGATTGTTCTGCTGCTGAGGCCAAAAAGGCAACGGCCGTAAACGGCGCACTCACATTGTTGTACGCTGTGCCCAAAATCTCGTGCGTTTCCAACACGCCACCAAAAGTCGTATTTAGGTGGGCCGAATCAACCTGGGCGTAAACCGGCGTCCCCACAGGCAGCGTGCCGCCATAATCACTGTCGTTTGGCGAGAAATATAAATTGGGGGCATTGGCCGCCGTGCTGTAGCGCAGCGTCAATGACTCGCCTGCTGCAATAGAAATGTTCACACCCCAGGCAATACCCTCCGCCGACAAATCGTCCCAAAGTTCATTCTCATGTGTCGGTACCGGGCTGGGATTGATGTAAAAATCAACCCAAAAACCACTTGTCGTAGGCTGTGTTCCCTGGTTTTCAACAGTGACTTCGATGAGATTGCTGCTGGCGTTGATTTGGGTAACCACTAAATCTGGGGCGCTCACAAAGTTGTTCAACATTGTGGGTACAAAAATCTCGAAGGAACCCAGCTGCATCGTCACAGTGGCCGTGTCGCTGCCTCCATTGCCATCGCTGATGGTGTAGGTGAAGCTGTCGCTGCCTGTTTCATCGGCATTGGGGGTGTAGGTCACGGTTGTGCCATTGTGGCTAACGCTGCCCTTACTGCCCTGCGTAACGGCCGTAATCGTCAATGTATCA
>JACKBR010000025.1 GCA_020634495.1 Ardenticatenaceae bacterium
GATCTGGCCGTTGGGCCATTCGCGGTCGATATTCATCTCATTCCAGATTTCGATGGCATCTGGGCCAAGCGCGGCCACGCCACCAAGGAAAGAAATATAGGCGCTGTAATTGATGCTGCTGTGATCTGCACCGGGGATGCTGAGCAATACCTTGAAGCCGTTGGCATGAGCCTGCTGAATGCGACCAGCAACAGCGTCGGGGGAGTCCCCGGTGCCCCATTTATGTTGGAATTTCACCCAGTTCATGCCCGCATACGACATGAGCGTGGGGTTGGCAAAGCCGTGGGTTTGCCCGCCCAGCTCAAAGCCAGAATTGGCTACAGGCGGGGGCGGCGCTGGATTGCCACCACCGGAGGAACCGCCATCGCTGGCAACGGGTTCCACTTCTACAACTTCCAGGCTGCTCACGTCCAGGTTTGAATTGAGGTCAAGCAGCGTGCCAAAAATCCAGCCTTCGCGTTCGCCATCGGGCATCAGAATTTGGAACCAGCTTGCGTCTGAATTACGCCCGATAACCGACACCTGGGTGCCTCGGTTGAGGCCGCCAGCAATGAGGCCATAGGTGAGGCCTGGCCCAACGCGCACGTTGGCGTTGGTGTTTATAACGGCGTCGGCATTACCGGGGTCAATTGCGCCACTGCTGCCTGAGGCAACGGCCGTTCCCGTTTCGGGCGCTTCTACCACAGGTTCGGCAACATTGACCGTGACGGAGCCAAGTGAGGCAACGGCTTCGCCCAGGGCAAAATCTACGTTGATTCTGTAGCTGCCGGGGGTTGCTTCACCGGCCCAGGCAAAAGTCAGGTTACTGCCGCTTTCGCTGGCCAGCACGCTTTCGCTTTCATCTAAAACGGTCCAGACAATGGCCGCACCGCTGGTTTCTGGCGCGGCGCTCAGGCCAGTGAATGCCGCCAGAGCCGAGGCATAGCCAGCGCCATCGGTAACGCTGCCCAGGCCACGAACGGCCGCACCACGCAGGTGGTAGCGTTCAACCAGCCCCAGCCGGTGGCTGAGCGCGGCAGGATTGCCCAGCCAGACAGAATGTGTCTGGTCGTTCATGTCGTAGCCGTAGCGGTAGGTCAGGCTAGCGCCATCCCATTCCAAGGGTGAGGCATTGCCAGATAAAGCCAGTTCTACGGCCGTACCGGGTTCCACTTCTTCACTGCCAGAGACAAATTCTAGCTGGCCAAAGTTTGCCAGCGCTTCTTCATTTGGTAATTCCAGGAAGGCATCGCCCACGCGGTCAACTGCCCCGGCATTGACCAACACGGTCAATTTATTGCGATCAACCAGGCGGGTGGCCCAGTTGAGCATTTGCATTGCCGCGCCGTTGTCGCTGTAGGCGGCGGGGTCAAGTGGCAATTGGGCATAAACGATGTCTGCGGCTTGCCCGATGGCGGCCCAATCCTGGCCAGCACTGTCCCACTGACCGTCGGTTTCTTGCGGTGCGGCCAGGGTTACAGCCAGCGTCAGGTTTTGGGCATGAAGGGCGTCTGCCAGGCTCATAACAAAGGAGCTAAATGCCTCGGTTTGGGCGGCATCGACACCCTGGTAATCCAGATTGATGCCCGCGTATCCACCGGAAACGGCCGTATTAACCAAAGCGTTAATCTGGTTTGTTTGCGCTGTAGAATCGCCCAACAGCGCAGCTAAAGACGCTTGATCGACCACAACACCCACGTTGGTAACACGAACCAGGCTGGCAAAATTGCCCTCTGGCAGTTCAATAACTTCCCCTTGCAGATCACCGCTGCCTACCAGGGTTAACGTTCCGGCAGACATTTCTGTCAGGCTGGCCAGAATAGGGTCTGGCAGTTCTTGCAAGGGCAGCAGTTCGGCCCCCACCGTCAATATCTCGGCTTCGCCCGGTTCAACCAAAGCAAATGCCTGGTACAAGTTATGTTCTGGGGAGACGATCTGGCGAGTTTCTACATCAATTTGGCTGGAGATAAAGCGCCAACTGCTGCCGTCCCAACCGTACAGATCGGCCATTTCAACGGCCGTTCCTGCCGGAACATTGATGGCAACCTTGCCACTTAAAGCGGTGGCATCATGCTCAACCTTAAACACATTGCCCCGCACGGTGGCGTTGGCCGGGAATGCCCCAATGCTGCTGGCAGCTTCGGCTGCGCTCAGGCTGGTTACACTAACCACCGCACTGGTATCGCTAACGATAACATCCACCTCACCGGGAATAGAGGGGTTGCTAGCTACCGCAGTTTCCACCTCGGTTGGAGACGCTGTGGGAGAGTCGCTGCTGGTCTCGGCCGTGTCTTCACCGCCGCCTGCCTCAGCCGTTCGCCCACGAAATTGGGGCAAAACAGCCCCGCAATAATGAGCAGAACCACGACAACGATCCCGGCGATTAGCATACCCGATGGGCGGGTTTCGGCGGACGTTTGTTCTTCAATTTCTGAGGTGGTGTCTTCAGACGGCCGTTCCTCTTCCATAATTTGGTACCTCCATTGTGTAATAAAGGCGATTTGTGTTTGGCATTTCTTCAGGGTTGGGGAACGGCCGTTTACCGGCGTGGGGTGTTCATCATGCCGCTGCCGACATGCGATCTGCCCATCTCTTTTGTTTCCTCTTCCCTAAAAAGCAACCTGGTCTGAGTGCCTTTATTAAATGAATACAAGCTGGTTTGCCCTTTTCGTATTCATTGCAGCCCTTGTAAAACGCTGCTTTTCCCATCTGCCAATTGCGAAAGTTTTGCAAATGGGTACATGCAAAAAGCGGCTACTGAACGTGCCTGCTTAGCAGAATCATCGGTTAGCCCGATTGTTTGCCTGCTAATAAATGAGCTTACGCTTCTTAATCGACGTTCATCATGAGCCGCTTAACCACTGGTGATATGAATCTACCAGAGCGGCGGACATTCTAGCACAAGGATTAAAAAGGAGGCAAACCAGCACAAGCTTCCCTACAATGTTGTGGGCAAATCATTGAGGAAACGTTAAGAATGGCGGTTTTTATACGGAGCTTGCCAGGTAATATCGCTACATCTTGACATGGAAACGGCCGTTGTTATACTCCTCTCATGCCGCAGTGCGTAATAGACAAATACCAACCTGATAATTAAGGAGATTTACTATGACAACCCCAGCTGAGCTTTTTGCAAAAACCGCTGAGAATCTTATTCCCGAAAAGGCGAGTGGTATCAGCGCCTCCGTTGCCTTTGACCTTTCTGGGCCGGAAGGCGGCCAATGGACGGTAAAGATTGCCGATGGCGCTTGCGCGGTAGAAGATGGCATTGCCGACGGCGCAGACGCCACCATCAGCATGGACGGCAACGATTATGTGGATATGATGACGGGCAAGCTAAACCCGATGATGGCTTTTATGGGGGGCAAAGTAAAAGTCAGCGGTGATCTGAACACCGTGATGAAGTTCCAGACCCTGTTCAAGACTGGTTAAAAAATATAGCTGGGTAATTGAGTAATTATCATCTAATTACTCAATTACCCAGTTGCTCAATTACTCACTGTTTGGGCAATCTCTGCATATTCCTGCCGTTCGGCCGTTTCTAAATCTACCCCCACCAACGACAAAATTTCTGCCATCAATCCCGCCTTGCGCTCTGCATCGGAGCGTGACCAGGTGCGCGACTTGATTTCCAGAAAGTAGCCAGGCACTTCTGGCTCGACAACCTTGTCGAAATTAATGGCAAAATCGGTTTCCTTGTAAATGATGTGCCAGCGCAGCCGGTCCTTGGTTACCTCAATTTCTGACTCCGGGTCGAAATATTCCCGATAGAAGCGCAGGCTGCGGTCGGCGTCTGCTAAAAAGCGGGAGCGAGACAGCATGACCGCGTTGGGAAACTCCTGCCGCTCGCCTTCGCCAATGAGGGTGAGCCGGGTGCGCGTCTGGTAGACCTGTCCCTTCTCATCGACAAACTCGTCCTCGCGATAGCGCAGCCGGGCCGAGTCTGGGTCTTCGTTGGCAAAGATGAAGTAATGGTCGTACTGTTTGTAATGGGCGCTGCGCCCGATGGTGCAATGTTCGCCGTTCAGGAAGTCGATTACGGCCGTTTTCTCCAACAGTGGCGCTTTTACCTGCACTTCAAAACTTTCCTGCCGCTGCACGCCAGACAGCAAAACCAGCTTGTTGTAGGGGCTGGATTCACGCCGCACCACAAAGGCATCGATCTCAGCCGCAACCTGAGCAGCGTCCGCCTGTGCCTGAACTTCATCCACCGTCAACAGCGTTTGATTTTGCATCAGCCAACGGCCGTTGCACAGCACATGCTGCACGTCGCCACTTTTGGCGGCATAAATTAGCCGGGAGTAAACGCCATCTGGATTGTTGTGGAAATGCGGCCAGTTGTGAACGCCCGCCATTGCCACCACCGCCAGATCAGCCCGCTTGCCCACTTCCAGGCTGCCCGTCACGTCCCCCATGTGCAGAGCGCGTGCGCCGCGCCGCGTGGCCAGCTCCAGCGCCTGCCGTGCAGGCAGCACCGTAGGGTCGTTGGCCTGGGTTTTGGCCAGCAGCGCCGCCAGCCGCACCTCTTCTACCATGTCCAGATCGTTGTTGCTGGCCGGGCCATCGGTGCCCACGCCCACGTTGAGACCCACTTCCAGCATCTGTTTCACATTGGCAATGCCGCTGGCCAGCTTCAGGTTGCTGCTGGGGCAGTGAGCTACGCCTGCCCCAGCTTCCTTCAGGGCAAACATCTCGCTGGTTTCCAGATGGACGCAGTGGGCGGCCAGCAGCTTGGTGTTGAGCAGTCCGTGGCTGGCGATGTGGGGCACAACGGCCGTATGGTTTTGGGCGCGACAGTTATCCACCTCCAGCTTTGTCTCGGCCACGTGGGTGTGAATGGGCACATCAAAAGCGCGAGCCAGATCGGCGCAGGCGCGATCCATTTCTGGCGTGCCGGTGTACCAGGCGTGGGGGGCCACGGCGGGCTGGATGAGCGGATGGCCGTTCCAGCGCTCGATGAAGCGGCGGCAAAGCACCAAAGCATCTTCGTAAGTGGCCGCGTCTGGCGCGGGGAAGACAAGGACGGTTTGGCCCAGCAGGGCACGCATACCGATTACGGCCGTTTCCTCCGCAATCGCCTCTTCAAAATAGTACATGTCGGCAAACGTGGTGATGCCAGAGCGAATCATCTCGGCACAGGCCAGGCGCGTGCCCAACTTTACAAATTCCGGTGTGACAAACTCCCGCTCGACGGGCATCAGGTAGCCCAGCCAGACGTCTAGCCGAAGATCGTCGTTTAGGCCACGAAACAGGGTCATGGGAATGTGGGTGTGGGCGTTCACCAGCCCTGGCATGATCACCTGCCCGGTGCAGTCAATTGTTTCACCGGCCTGGAATTGGGTGGTGATGGTTTCTGCAGAGCCAACGGCAACAATCGAATCGCCCACAATGGCAACCGCGCCGTTTGGAATAATGTCGTACTGCTCGTTCATGGTGACGATGGTGCCACCCGTGAGCAAAATATCAGCCTTTTGGGGCATGGTTCCTCCGCGTTCAGTATTCAGTGGTCAGTAAATCAGTATTCAGTGAACAGTAAATCAGTATTCAGTGAGCAGTATTCGGTAACCCGTTGCTTTTACTGACAACCGACAAACTGATTACTGATTACTGGTCAGGACGGATTATACCGAATTCCTGCTATAATCGGGACTTTATTCACAGGGGTGAAAACATTTCATGAAGAGCGCTGAGAATTTACGGATACGGCCGTTCCAAGCCACCGACCACGATTACACCGCACTCATCCAAATGAACCAGTTTCGCAACCCGGATGAGCAGCTAACGCTGGACATTGTGCGGCTAGAAGATGCTGAGTTTCAGGAGGAGTTTACGGCCGTTCGCGTGCTGGGCGAGCTGGATGGGCAGGTGGTGGCCCAAGGCAGCCATTATCATAAACCCGGATCGAAGCAGATTCAGTTTGCGCTTTATGTGGTACCGGCCTGGCAAGAAACGGCCGTTCCCGCCCAAATGCACAATTACCTGCTGGCAGAAATCGCCAAAATGCAGCCAGAAAAAGTTGTGAGCGAACCGCCAGAAAATGAAACCTTCCGCACCAGGCTGCTGGAAGCAGACGATTTTCAGCTGCTGATGCGCTTTCCCCGCTCCTCGCTAGATGTGGGGCAAGTTAATCTGGACGATTACGCCGGTGTGCTGCAAACTGTTCAGCAGCAGGGCATTCGCTTTGTCACCCTGACGGACGTGATGGCCAGCGATCCGGAGTGGCAGCACAATATCTGGCAGCTTTTCACCCAAGTCGAGCAAGACATTCCCACGCCACATCCAGAGCCGCCAACGCCGTTTGAGGAGTACGCCAACTATTACAAAGGCGATGATTTTCGGCCAAATTCCTGGGCGATTGCCGTGGACGAGGCGGCTGGCTATGTGGGAATGTGTGTGGTGAATGTGATGCGGAAACGGCCGTCTGGTCTTTTTGCAGGCATCACCGGCGTCATTCGCAGCCATCGCCGCCGCAAAATCGCCACCACGCTCAAACTTTGCAGCATCCAGTACGCCCAAGAAAATGGCTTCACCACCATCTACACCAACAATGAAGAAAACAATCCCATGTTTCAACTCAACCTGGATTTAGGCTTCCAGCTCATCCCCGCCTGGACTTATTACGAAAAAACTGTGTAACGATGCAGACCCTAAGGGTTTCCTTCTGGCGAAACGCTCGGTTAGCAAAACAAACCCTTAGGGTCTTTCTTGATTACTCAATTACCCATTCCAAAAGGATTTCCCACCATGCGCATGATTGATTTGATCGAAAAGAAACGTGACGGTAAAACGCTTTCCACGGCCGAAATTGAATGGTTCATCCACGCCTATACCGCTGACGAGGTGCCCGACTACCAGGTCGCTTCCTTGCTGATGGCCATCTACATTCGCGGCATGGACCGCCGCGAGACGGTAGACCTGACCCTGGCAATGGCCCACTCCGGCGACGAACTGGATTTGCACGACGTGGCTCCGCTGGTCGTGGATAAACATTCCTCCGGCGGCGTCGGGGACAAAACGACATTAGCTGTTCAGCCGCTGGTGGCGGCCTGCGGTGTGCCCGTGGGCAAGATGAGCGGTCGCGGCCTCGGTTCCAGTGGCGGTACGCTGGACAAAATGGAAGCGATTCGCGGCTGGTCGTTTGAGATGCCCATCGAGCAGTTCAAAAAGCAGTTGGGGGAGATTGGGCTGGTGCTGGCCGGGCAAACGGCCGTACTCGCCCCCGCCGATAAAAAATTGTACGCCCTGCGCGACGTCACCGGCACGGTGGCCAGCACGCCGCTGATTGCTGGCTCCATCATGTCTAAAAAGCTGGCCGCCGGGGCCGACGCGATGGTGCTGGACGTGAAAACCGGCTCTGGCGCGTTCATGCCCACGGTGAAAGCCGCCCGCGAACTGGCTCAGGTAATGGTAGACATCGGCACGGACGCCGGGCGCAAGGTGGTGGCCCTCATCTCGGATATGAATCAGCCGCTGGGACAGGCCATCGGCAACGCGCTAGAGGTGAAGGAGGCGATTGCTGCATTGCAAGGCGGCGGCCCGGCCGACTTTTGGGCCCATTGCCTGGAGGTGGCGGGGCACATGCTGCTGCTGGCAGGTAAAGCGGATAGTTTGGACGGGGCGAAGGAGATGGTGACGGCCGTTCGCCAAAATGGTTCTGCCCTTGAAAAATTCCGCCAAATGGTGGCTGCTCAGGGTGGCGACGTGGCCCAAATTGACGATCCCAGCCTGCTGCCCCAGGCTAAATTTGTGGAGCCAATCCTGGCTCCGCGCTCCGGCAGCATTGCGGCGATGGCCACCGGGGAGATTGGCTGGGCGGCTGTGCGTTTGGGCGGCGGCCGTTTTGTGAAGACGGACAAAATTGATCATGCTGTGGGCTTTGTGTTGTCCGCCAAAATTGGGGACACGTTTGCCGAAGGCGACGAACTGGGCACCGTGCACGCCAGCGACGCCGAAAAGCTGGCCCAGGCCCGCGAAGACCTACTTGCCGCCCTCACCTGGTCGGACGAGCCGGTTGCGCCCCAGCCCCACTTCCATGGCACCATCTCGTAGGGGGATCCGCCGGGTCGCCCCTACCGGAATGAAAACGCGGCGGGGTTGTTGGTGCTGATGGTGTCCACGCCCCACTCCAGCAGGGTGGGATAATCCCAGTAGAAGCCGCCGGGGGTGCAGGCGTAGCCCGCTTTTTGGATGCGTTTCACCTCGTCCTGCGTGAGAAAGTCGGTGGCAGGACTGAGGGCGTCCAGCGGCACATCGCCAATCAGCGCCAGCGGGTCGCAAAAACGGCCGACATAAATCAGGCTCACCGTCAGGTTCGGATTCATCTGCTTGACGCGCCGCAGGGCAAACTGGTCGAAGCTGATGAGCACCACCTGGTCCTCCATGCCGTGCTGCTCGATGAGGCGCACCACGTGCTGATCCAGGCGCGGGTCAAAAATGGGGCCATGCTTGAGTTCGATCATGAGCGCCACGCGGTCTTTGGCCCAGGCGAGCATTTCATCCAGCAGGGGCATCTTTAGCCCGGCAAACTGCGGGTCAAAGTAGCTGCCTACGTCGAGGCTGCGCAGGAATTCGGCCGTAAAATCACCAATTTGGCCGCGAATGCCTGTTTTGGTTTCCAAACCTGTGTCGTGAAACAAAATTACTTGCTGGTCGGCGGTGAGCTGCACGTCCAGCTCTAGCAAATCGGCCCCGCCTGCCAGACCAGCTTCAAAGGCGGGCAGGGTGTTTTCTGGGGCAGCATCCATCGCCCCCCGATGGCCAACGAGTAGGGGACGGCCGTTCTTCTCGCGTCTCAATTCAAACATACTACTGTCCTTGTGTGTGGGTCAATTTTGTAAAATTGACCTACGGCGTGCCCAGCGTTTTTTGTACCACTTGGGCGACGAGTTCACGTAGGTCGGTTTGGTTGAGCGGGGAGGGGGTGGATGGGGAAACGGCCGTGCCGTTTGCACGCATCGCTGGCAGATGAGGTTGGCTGGCCGGATGGCAAGTGCCACATACCTGGCAAAATGCTTCGCGCTCGCCGGGATGGCTCAACCCCATTTGCTCCCGCATGGTCAGCAGCTTCTCAACTTCGTGGGCGGGCAGTGGGTTGCGCACGCCGAGCTGGGCCAGCATAAAGCCAATGCGGGCATTTTGCTCCAGCGTTTCCAGCCGCATAAACGCCTGCATCGGCGAATCGCCCACGGTGAGCGAGCCGTGCCGCTGCAAGACGAGACCATCATGATTGCGGATGAGGTCGCGGATGGCACGCACGTTTTCTTCGCTGGAGGGGGTGGCGTACTCGGTGGTGGGGATGAGGCCCAGCATGACGATGACTTCCGGCAATAAACAGTCGGCCATGGGCACGCCAGCAATGGAAAGGGCGATGGTGATGGGGGGATGGGCGTGAACCACAGCCTGAATGTCGGGGCGTTGGCGGTAGGCTTCCAGGTGCATGGGGAGTTCGCTGGTGGGTTTTAGGTTGGCGGAACGGCCGTAACCACCTCGCACCACATTCCCCGCCAAATCCACAACCAGCATATGCTCTGGCTCCAGCAAGCCTTTATGTAAACCTGACGGCGTGATGAGCAGCTGGTCTGGTCCCAGCCGCGCCGAAATATTGCCATCGCTGGCGCAAATAAAGCCCTTGTCGTACATCAGCCGACCGATTTTTACAAAGGTGGCCCGCAAATCTTGCTCATTTTGTCTCATCTGCCGCCCCCACCAAAAGCTGCTTCATATCGCTTTACTTCCTGAACGAGCCGGGAGGGTTTGCCGTTAAATTCCCGCCAATCCAGCTTTTCTAGCGTCAGCTTCCACAAAATATCGGTCAGGGCAGCATTAACAGGCGTAGCAATGCCATGCTCCTTACCCACTTTAGCAATGGCTCCGTTGTGGTACACCACTTCACTTTTGCCCTTTCCGGCCGTCAGATCAATATGAAACGAGGGCATTTTGTCGCCGCGCCCATCAGCCACAAGCTTGCTCAGCCCTGGCTTGAGCAAGGTTCTGGGCAGACGCTGCACCGAAAAAGCCAGCTTGGTGGCGGGCACCGCAGGCAAATCCACCACCTTGTACCCCGCTGCTTTCATCACGGCCAGCGCTTCTTGCAGCATCTTGATTTCTAAATCGAAAATTAAATCCGAGCGGTAAACCAAACCCGGCCGCCGGTTCAGAATGGCAGACGAGGCGTTGGCAATGATGTTTAGGAGCGCTTTGGACCATTTCATCGACTCGTAGTCTTTGTAAATTTTTGTTTCCATGCCCGTGTTTTTGAACAGCGCCGCCCACTGCTTAATCTCTTGCTTGGGCTGGGTTGGGGCAAGGCAAATGCCCCCGTCGGTGCGTTCTGCTACCAGTTGGGTGGTGGTTTCTTTGCGAATGGGCAGGGTAAATGAGCCAGCCATAACGTGCTCTGCGCCAAACTGCTTGACGAGCCCTTTCTCAATGCCTATGCCGTTTTGGGTGGTGAGAATCATGTTGGGTTGGGGGCAAAAGGCGATAAGGGGATTGATGGCGTTGGCGATGTCGTATGCTTTCATGGCCAGGATGATCAGATCGTAGGTCTGGCCATCTTTGAAGGCCTGGGCCACGGAGGTCACGGCCTGGGGGCGGGTGAGGATGCGTTTGTTGCCTTCGGTGACTTCTAACCCGGTTTCCCCAACGAGTTTGGCCATCACCTCGCGGGCGATGAGGGTGACGTTGTGTTTTTGCTGGGCCAGCCGTGCGCCCAAGTAGCCGCCCACTGCGCCCGCGCCATAAATTAGAATGTCCATAAGCTTATTCCGCTACATTTTTAGAGATTGGAGGTTGGAGGTTTTCCAGCCGCCAATCAACACTTTTTTCTATTCTGCACCAAGCGTGCTTCCGATAAAGTGAGCGTAACCGCGTAAAAAGTCGGATACGGCCGTCACACGTTTACCGGCCAGTTGAATTTCTTCTAAAACCAATGCTCCATCGGCTGTGCGGACGGCTGCGCCTTCTTCATACGCAATCACCTGTCCGGGGCTGCCTGGGGGGATACGGCCGTTGGCCACCGTCGCCGATTTTATTTTGAGCATGTCCCCTTGCCAGGTGGTAAACGCGCCTGGCCACGGCGTCATGGCCCGAATGCGACGGTCAATTTCACTGCTGGTTTGCTGCCAATTTAAACGGCCGTCTTCCTTGTTAATCATCGGGGCGTAAGTCGATAGTTCATCGTTTTGCGGCGTAGCGCCGAGCTTGCCCGCCACGATATTGTCTAAATGAACCTGGAGCAGGTTTGCGCCCAGTTGGGCTAAACGATCATGCAGGGAAGCGGCCGTTTCGGTTGGCGAGATGGGCGTGGGCATACAGGCAAACACCGGGCCGGTGTCTAACCCCACATCCATCTGCATCAGGCAAACCCCTGTTTCGGCATCGCCCGCGAGGATGGCGTGTTGAATGGGGGATGCGCCTCGCCAGCGGGGCAGCAGCGAGGCATGAATGTTCAGGCAGCCGTGCGGGGGTAGTTCCAGCACGTGCGGCCGTAAAATTTGGCCAAAGGCGGCTACCACAATGATGTCTGGCTGCCAATCGCGCAAAGGTTGCGCCGCTGCCTCGCTGCGCAGTGATTTGGGTTGGTAAACCGGGATGTTGGCGGCTTCGGCGGTGAGTTTGACGGGAGACGGCCGTAGCTGTTTACCGCGTCCCGCAGGCCGGTCTGGCTGGGTGACCACCCCCACCACATTTTGTGTTTCAATTAAAGTTTGCAGAATGGGCACCGCAAAATCAGGCGTACCCATAAACACAATATTTGTCATAGTGGCATTCTAACCACGAATTTCTCGTTTGCAAACTTATTGACGTAACGTACACTGCCCCGTACAATGCAATCATTAATTCCAAGGAGTGGCAACTAGAAGTTTACCTAGTTAGCCTAGCAGTCAAATAAGATTTAGGAGGCAATTCCAATGAGTGATGACATTGATGTAATGAATGACCAGATGGGTATTACCGGACCGTCAGACGATGATAAGCTGTGGTCGCTTTTGGCCTATGTGTTTTCACCCCTGGTTCCGATTATTATCTTGTTGATGGAGGATAAGAAGAATCGGCCGTTTTTGAAGGCGCACAATGCGCAGGCGCTGGCCTGGGGTGTACTCAGTTTGATAATTGGTGCCGTAACATCATTCTTGTGTGGTATCCCTGGACTGCTTATGTGGATTGTGGCCATTTACTGGGGCTGGCAGGCTTACCAGGGACAAGAGGTCACCATTCCCGTTATTACCGATTTCGTGAAGGGGCAAGGTTGGGCTTAAACTCAATCTGAAAGAGTCAGATAATATTACAGTCAGTGCTAATTTATCGATTGAAACTGGCTTTCTTTATCGATTGGGGTTGCGATAGTTAAAGCAAAAAGAGGGTGCGTCCGGGGATGGATGCACCCTCTTTTTAAGAGGGAAGAGGGTTTATAAAAATTAAGCTATTTGGTATTGGCGTCGTCTGGGAGCGTGTCCAATACGGCCGTAACCTTATCCTGATTCACCACGGGAGCCGCCACAAGAGGATATGCCCTTGTGCCAAACTTGGTCAAGGCAGTGGCTCCCAAGCCCAATGCCATAACAACCATCCAGATAAGACTCTCACCAATCATAAACGGAATCGCGCCCAAAAATCCGATGGTAAAGGTAATTACGGCCGTTCCCAAGGCAGTTGTGATTGGCTGGCTGCGGTTCTGCAGCCGTAGCTTCTCTGCCAAAAATTCTCCTGCGATGTTGCCCGCAGTAAACCAGCCCAAGAAGCTCGCGGCCACCATGCCCAGCAGCAACACAGCAATGAGCGGATACCCCAGCAGGCCAACACAAAAGACCAAAATTAGCGGAATCGAAACCAGGGCGATGAGGAGCACCACAAATGGCATAGAAAATGCCGTCAGCAAGCCAACCGCGCCGCTGGCCACTGGTTTCTTGCGCATTGCTTCTTCAATGCGCAGCATAGGCTGCGGGATAAGTGAAGCTGCGGCAAAGGCCAGCAGCCCAAACAATAAGCCGCGCACTATGGCCCCTGCTGTGCCACTCACAAACTGCGAGAATGGCGACGGCCGTTCCACATCGATGGAAGAAGGCGGGGCAAAATCGCCAGAAGCAGCCAGCTGGTTAACAAAATTAGAAACGCCGTCTGGCAGTACCACATTTAGATTTGTGCAGGTAATGCTGCTCTCCCCTGCACCAGAAGCTGTGCCATTAAACAGCACACACTCCCCAACTAACGTGGCAGAAGGCTCTGTGGTGAGATTGCCATTAAACAAAACCACATCGCCGTTAACTGTGCCGGCAATATGAGCGTCGCCATTAAAAATAATAACGTCGCCGGTCACCCGGCCCCCATCCTCAAGCGTAAAATCTTCATCAAACAAGACAATGTCATTACGAATAACATCGTCGGCTTCTACCACTTTGTCTGTGGCTGGGGCGGCCAGCGCCACGCCCGTAGGCACTGCTGCCAGCAGTAGCAAAAGCATAAGGAATAACAAAATTCGACGTTGCATACTTACTTGTTCCCCCGAACAGAAACGGCCGTAGGCTGGCTCACAAGCTGCTGGTAAACACCACTCCAGACAAAAACCATCCCGGCCAAAACCAACAGCCAACCCAAAATCGCAGGCTGCTGCATAATCAACTCACCAACCCCCTTAAACAACGCGCCAGCAATGACCCCAGCTAAACGAGTTCCTTGATCCCAAAGACGCTGCACGCTTTCAATAAAAACGGGCTGGCTAATCACCGGTACAACCGTGTTTGCCGCCCACACCACCAGCAAAACCGGCAAAATGCCGCTCAACAGCAGCAGCACATAAATAATGCTGATGGCCCAAAGCCGCGCCCGTCGATTGGGCAGCATGGCCACCGTTCTTTGGGTGAAATTGGCTGCTGGGCTAAGCAGGGGAGCCTGCCGAAACAGCGTGTCGATGGCCAAAATGGCATGCCACTCACGGCGGCATTCAGGACACGTGCGCAGGTGAGATTCCAGCTCGGCTTTTTGCTCAGCTACAAGCTCACCATCGAGCGCGTCCATCATCAACAAGTGAAATCTTTCATGTTCCATAATTAACTCCATCTACAAGTTTCAAATATTGAGCATGCAGAGCGATGTGCCTGCATCACCAGCTGAAACAACCTGCTGGCGTATCATCGTTAAAAATTAAGAGGCCGCTGCCCCTTCCGCTTCCTGATGCAGCCCGGCAGCAACGCCGATTTCTGCTAACTGCCTGCGCGCTCGGAATAGCCGAGATTTAATAGCGCTAACCGTTGTGTCCATCATTTCGGCAATCTCTTCATAAGATAGCTCGTACCAATAACGCAGCACAACAGCCTCTCTGTACTCAGGAGCCAACTCTGACAAGAGTCTCTGTACCATCACTTGCTGCTCATTTTGTACAAGCTGCGGCTCTGGCCCAGATGATCTCTCTGACATTAAAGACGGATGCGGCGGCAATGGTTCATCTATAGAAAGCAAAATGGCTCGTCGCTTGCGGATCAGGTCGATACAGTAGTTTGACGTTATCGACAAAAGCCAGGTGCTAAATTTATGGTTTGGGTTATAGCTATCCAGGCGGGTGTAAGCACGTATAAAGGCTTCTTGTGCCGCTTCCTCTGCCTCGCCAGAATTGCTCAACATGCGATATGCCAGGTTAAACACAGGCCCCTGATAGGCTTCTATTATTTTGCCGAAGGCATTCTTATCGCCTCGCCTCGCCTGATCCAACCAAACCTGCTCTTCGTTCACCTTTTTCTCCTGACGCTTGTCAGTACGCAGTATAGCAGGAATTGTTTTGTTTGCCGCCGCCTGGTTGGGGGCGAATACGTTATTACTTTTTATCGTCATGCTTGACAATGCCAAACCCTCTTTTATAATCGAAAGTGCTTCAATTTTATAGGCAATACGTTGATTGGGATGAGTAGTTGCACATTTTGTGAAAGAGAGTGATGGTTTCTTTTTTGCGATGCTGAAGTTGATTCGTGACAAGGCGGGCAAAACTGTTAGCTGAGAGCCATCATCACAAGAGTGGCAATGAAGACCCCCCAAGAGTGATTTTCTGAAAGGTTGGGCAAACTTTATTGTTTGCCTATTTAGGGGCAGACTTTTCGGTCTGCCCCCCATAAAAACTGACTAAGGAAATCCGGCTGGCCCCGTTAACGGCCGTTACAAGGGTGACCAGTTACCAGTGGACAGTTATCAGTAATCAGTTAAATAGCGATTACTGAACACTGACCTACTGACCACTGACTTCTGATTACCGAATTTGGGTGGAACCGCGACGCCATCGCCCCAAACAGGGTGATGGCGTTTTTATTTTGGGGGATTAGAGATTAGAGATTGGAGATTTGACAACCAATCTCTAATCTCCAGTCTCCAATCTCAAAAGATTTGGAGGATTTTAGAACGATGTCACTAGAAAACGGTGTCCCATACGCCGAATCAGAACTATACAAAATCCGGCACTCGGCAGCGCATGTGCTGGCCGAAGCCGTCCTGTCATTTTACCCAGAGGCCAAGCTGGCTATTGGCCCGCCTATCGAAGATGGCTTCTATTATGATTTTGATTTGGGCAAAGACGAGCACGACAAGCCCAACACATTCTCCCCTGAGGATATGGAGAAAATAGAAGCCAAAATGAAAGAGCTGCTCAAGAAAAACGCTAAATTTGAGCAATCTTCCATGTCAATCGCCGAGGCCAAACAGTTTTTTGCCAGTCAGCCCTACAAGCTAGAACTGATCGAAGAGCTGGCCGCTGGCAAGGTGGATGAGAATGGGGAGCCAATTAGCGAGCCAGTGCATGAAGTTGGCATCTATACCCAGCGCGAATTTGTGGATTTGTGCCGGGGGCCACATGTTGGCTTTACTAAACAGATTAAAGCCAATGCGGTGAAGCTGCTGCGCACGGGCGGCGCTTATTGGCGCGGCGATGAAAATAAGCCGCAGCTCCAGCGCATTTATGGCACGGCCTGGCATAACAGAGTTGAACTTGACGAGTACATGAAGCTGCTGGAAGAAGCCAAAGCACGAGACCATCGGCGGTTGGGCAAGCAGCTGGGGCTGTTCCACATTTCGCAGTTGGTGGGTTCTGGCTTGCCGCTATGGCTGCCCAAGGGTGCGGTGCTGCGCGAAACGCTGGAAAATTTCTTGCGGCAGGCGCAGCTGGAGCGGGGTTATTTGCCGGTGATTACGCCACACATTGGCAAGCTGGATTTGTACATTAAGAGCGGTCATTACCCTTATTACAAGGACAGCCAGTACACGCCCATTGATGTAGACGACGAAAAGTTCATGCTGAAGCCGATGAACTGCCCGCATCACATTGAAATTTACAAGAGCGAACCGCACAGCTACCGAGATTTGCCGCTGCGATTGGCAGAGTTTGGTACGGTTTACCGGTACGAGCAGAGCGGTGAGCTAAACGGGCTAACGCGGGTGCGCGGGTTTACCGTGGATGATTCACATCTTTTTGTGACGCCAGACCAGCTTGAGGAAGAGTTCATCGGTGTGGTGGATTTGATTCAGCACGTGTTTAACACGATGGGGTTTGATGATTTTCGCGCCCGGCTGGGAACGAATGATCCCAACAGCGACAAATATGCTGGCGCGCCGGAAATGTGGCAGCGAGGGATTGCGGCCATCAAACAAGCAGCAGACAAAGTTGGAATGCGCTACACGATTGAAGAGGGTGAAGCGGCGTTTTATGGGCCGAAGCTGGACTTTATTTTCCGGGATGTGTTGAAGCGCGAGTGGCAGCTGGGTACGGTTCAGGTGGACTTTTTGCTGCCGGAACGGTTTGATCTGGAGTTTACGGGTGAAGATGGGCAGAAGCATCGTCCGGTAATGATTCATCGTGCGCCGTTTGGCAGTATGGAGCGGTTTGTGGGTATCCTGATTGAGCATTTTAATGGGGCGTTTCCGCTGTGGCTGGCTCCGGTGCAGGTGGTGATGGTGCCGATTACGGATCGCCACATTCCCTATGCCAACAAGGTGGCGGCGGAGCTGCGGGCTGTGGGTATGCGGGTAGAGGTTGATGCGAGTAACGGCCGTATGAATGCCAAAATCCGTAATGCCCAGCTGCAAAAAGTGCCCTACATGCTCGTCGTCGGCGACAAAGAAGAGGAAGCCCACGCCGTAGCCGTACGCACGCGCGACAACGAAGATCGAGGCGCTGTTTCCGTGGCCGATTTCAAAACCCAGGCCACTACTTTGATCACTACCAAGTCGATGGAATTATGAGCGGCCGTTTCCAGTAATCAGTAAGCAGTAAACGGTAATCAGTAAAGAGGCCGCTCGCAAGAGTGGCCTTTTTTGTTGTAGCTGCGCTTTCTTAGCGCGAAAAAGCGAGGATTGGAATCCTCGGCTACAAAACTATCGGAGAAAATCTCATGTTTGAACAGGAAAATTACGAACAATCCCATTTGTACAAGCTGCGGCATACGGCCGCACACGTTTTGGCGCAGGCGGTGCTGGAACTGTATCCGCAGGCGAAGCTGGGCATTGGCCCGCCAATAGCGGATGGGTTTTACTATGATTTTGATTTGGGGGTGGATGAAGACGGCCGTTCCCAAACGTTCCATCCCGACGACCTGCCCAAACTGGAAAAGCGGATGCGCCAAATCATCGCCGAGAAACATCCGCTGGTTTACGAGGAAGTTTCTGCCGAGGAAGTGCGCCAGCGATTGGCGGGCCAGCCGTACAAGCTGGAACTGATCGAGGAGTTGGCCGAAAAAGGTGAGCAAATCAGCCTGTACCAGCACGACAGCTTTGTGGATTTGTGCCGTGGCCCGCACGTGGCCCACACGGGCAAAATCCCTGCCGACGGGCTTCAGCTAATGAGTATTGCGGGGGCTTACTGGCGTGGTGACGAGAAACGGCCGCAGCTTCAACGCATCTACGGCACGGCCTGGCCCAACAAAAAAGAGCTCAAACAGCACCTTGCCATGCTGGAAGAAGCCAAAAAGCGCGACCATCGCCTGCTAGGGCGCGAGCTGGAAATCTTCATTCTGGATGAAGATGTTGGTCCAGGTTTGGCATTGTGGTTGCCCAACGGCAACATTTTGCGCGAAGAGCTGGAGAAGTTGGCCAACGAGATGGAAGACAAAGCCGATTACGTGCGCGTCGCCACGCCGCACATCGCCAAGGAGTCGCTTTATCTGCAAAGCGGCCATCTGCCTTACTACGAAGATGAAATGTACCCGGTAATGGAGCGAGACGGCAGTCGTTACTATCTCAAGCCAATGAACTGCCCCTTCCACCACAAAATCTACGCCAGCAAGCCGCGCAGCTACCGCGACCTGCCCTTGCGCCTGAGCGAGTACGGCATGGTATACCGCTACGAACAAAGCGGCACGTTGATGGGCCTGCTGCGCGTGCGCGGCCTGGAGCAAAACGATGCCCACATTTACTGCGCCGAAAGTCAGATCGAAGAGGAGTTTATGGGCGTGGTGGATTTGTATCGCAGCTATTTTGACCTGTTCGGCATTGAGAAGTACGTGATGCGCCTGAGCAAACACAGCCCGGACAAGCTGGGCGTGAAGTACGTGGACAACGGCCGTATGTGGCTCAAGGCCGAGCGCATCATCCGCGATGTAATGCTAAAGCACAATGTCCCCTTTGTAGAGGCAGAAGATGAAGCCGCTTTTTATGGCCCTAAAATTGATGTGCAGATTTGGAGCGCCATTGGGCGGGAATTCTCGTTGGCCACGAACCAGCTCGACTTTGGCGTGCCACCGCGCTTCAATTTGACGTTTACGAATCAAAATGGCGAAGTAGAAACGCCCTGGTGCATTCACCGCGCGCCGCTGGGTGCCCATGAGCGCTTCATTGGCTTTTTGATTGAGCATTACGCGGGTAATTTCCCAGTATGGTTGGCTCCTGAACAAGTGCGCGTGATCCCCATTACGGATGGGCAAAATGAGTATGCAGAGCAGATTGCTGCCCGGTTAAAAGCCAGCGGTGTACGTGCCCAAGCCATGCTAGAAAATGACCGGATGCAGGCCAAAATCCGGGCGGCGCAGCAGATGAAGGTGCCGTACATGCTGGTTGTGGGCGAGCGGGAAGCGGCGGCGGGCACGGTGTCGCTGCGCAAGCGGGATGGCTCGCGGCAAAATGGGCTGGCGCTGGCGGCGTTTGCGGCGCTGGTGCAGGAGAAAATTGATAGTCGAGATGGGGATTTGTGAGGGTGGTACGGCCGTTCACTCCCAGCGCGGTTGGGAAACGGGGGATAGGAGTTGTGAGCTGGGCAGCGATTGACATTGGTAGATGTAGATGTATACTGCATACATCTAATTTCAACCAACGTGTCATACCCGCGCAGGCGGGTATCCATTTATTTGCGCGGGTGGGTGGATTCCCGCATTCGCGGGAATGACAGTTAAAGTGTAAAAGCGGTAGAAATGGAGCAAGATTATGGCAGAAAAAATGGTGCGAACACAGGTTTATTTGCCGCAAGATATTTACGATCAGCTCAAATCCCGCGCCGATGAGGAAGGTGTGACGATGGCGACCCAAATTCGGGAGGCGCTGGCTGAGTACGTGGTCAAGAAGCCAGAAAAGAAAGAGCACATTCTCACCGAAGATGATCCCATCTGGCAGCTCATTGGCATTGGCAAAGGTGGCCCGCCGGATGGCTCTGTAAATCATGACAAATACATCTACGCCAGAGATTGGGACCCTGAAGATGAGGCCACTGCATGAATCTTTTTGTGGACAGCAGCGGCTGGATAGCGCTTTTTGGGGATAGAGATAAGTTTCATCCACAAGCGGTTGCGGCATATCGGGGGTTAACCAATCAGCGGCTCAATTTGCTCACAACCGACTATGTGCTGGATGAAACTTTGACCCATTTACTTTACCGGTGTGGGAGAAAGGTAGCGCTGCAATTTGGTCACTGGGCGTTTGCGACTTCATATCTGGAAATCCAGTTTGTTGATAACGAGGTCTGGCAAGCGGCTTGGGAAATGTTTCAGGCGTATGAGGATAAGCAGTGGGCGTTTACAGACTGCACCAGCTTTATTGTGATGCAGCGGCAGCAAGTGTGGCAGGCGTTTAGCTTTGACCCACATTTTGAACAGGCGGGATATAGGTTGTGGCCAGGGGCTGCGGGTAATTAGGTTAGGGGGAGTTTGAAGGTGAAGATGCTGCCGACATTTTCTTCGCTTTCAACGCTTATTTCGCCGTCGTGGGCTTCAATGAGGCTTTTTACGATGGCCAGGCCAAGTCCGGTGCCAATGGCCAGGTGGCGATGCCCTTTCACCCGGCTGTAGCGGTCAAAGATGTAGGGGAGTTCGTCGGCGGGAATGCCGTAGCCGTTGTCTTTTACCTGGAACATGGCGTAACGGCCGTTCACTTCTGTCTGTACCGCTACCTGACCATTTTCTGGGGTATATTTCAGCGCATTGGAAATCAAATTAAGAATGACACGACGTATTTTGCTCATGTCGGCCGTTACCATGATGGGGGAGGGGATTTCTTCATAGCTCAAGGTAATTTGTTTTTCTAGCGCCTGGGTTTCTAGGGATTCGGCCGTGTTTTTCACCAACAGCGCCAAATCAAAACTTGAAGATTCTAACAAAACTGGCGTGCCAGACTGCAACTTTTCTAACTCCAGAATGTTGTTCACAATTTCTAATAATGTATCCTGACTGTTTAGAATAACCTTGGCAATCTTTGTTTGCTGATCCCGCGTTAGCTCACGGTCACGCATAATGCTGCCATAGCCGCGAATGCTGGTGAGTGGGGTGCGCATATCATGTGTCAGCACGGCAAGAAAAGAATCCTTTTCTTTGTGCAGCTCCTCCAGCTTGTGGTTGGCGTCTGCCAGGGCTTGCGTGCGTATGGTGACCATATCTTCTAGTTTTTCCATCTGCTGTTTGGCGTTGTTTACGGTAACCCGGAAAGAGTAGGCGGAGAGGATGATGGGTAAAACAAAGATGGCTAGCCCCAGCAAACCAAACTGAACGACGGCTAGCATAATCAGGCCGCCCCCAATGCTCATGACGAGGACGTTCATGGGGATGGCCCACCGGTTTTCGCGGAAAACTTCTTTCGGCCGGACACCATTTGCCAGGTAAATAATGATGGAAAGCAGCCAGAAGTTAACCTGGTCACCAACGATAGCTCCCACAACCCAAGGAACCCCTTCGTAGAAGAAACTATCGGTGCCTAGTTCGTTACGCAGCCAGGTAAAAACCAGACCCGCTAATAAGATGGAGATGGCATGAATACCGGCATTTACACCCAGGCGTTCTATTTCATGGTGCCAATCTCGATTATTCGGCCGTAGACTAAGCAGCCAGAGCCCTAATTCGGCAATAGCGGCGGCCATGCCAGCGGCAATGGGGCCATATAAACCCGCCACGGCAAAGCTAATAGCGCCACTAACAGAGACGCTCACATTCCCGCCTACCAGGTAGGTCATGGTGCTTTGGGTGGCAATTGCAAAGAATAAGAGGAGCAGCAGAATTGAGGGGTTTTCGTATTTAGGAAAGAAGAGGAGGCCAATTATGATGATCGCCAGCCCGGCCAAGGACAAGATAGCCGAATAGACCTGGCGCATATTGCGGAGGCGAATTTTCCAACTGACTTTATTCTTTTTGTCTGTTTCTTCAATTGCAGCGCTCATTTCCAGGTTACTTTAAAGCATTCTGTAGTTGATTAACATAGGAGATCATGGGGAGCATTCTGTTGATTGTGTAAAAAAAGGGTGAACTTATGGTAGCTATTTGTAGTTATCTATGCCTTTGGTGCCTGGTGCTCAAGATGTGTCCTGACCCAATGGACAGGTGCAACAATTGTTGGTACAACTATAATCAGTTAAACGATGATTATATTTTCATTAGGAAGGAGCAAAATCAATGAAAAACCTGACGGCGATGATTAATGACTTTTTTCCGGCGGAAGATGCAAATGCGCATTGCGATGGGCCTTGCGGTGTTTACGATCCAGCGGATGCCCGTATTAAAGCGGAAGCTGTGCTTTCGATGACAAAGAAGATTCTGGCGCTTTCGCCGCCAACAGATGGCGATGCAACTGCCTGGGCGGCTTACCTGAATACGATGTCGCGGTACATTGCTATTAAGGAAGAGCAGGCACAACGCGCCAAGGATGAACTGCTTATTTTGTGGACCGATTATTTTAAGCCGGTTCACCTGGAAAAATATCCTGATTTGCATACGCTTTTCTGGCACGCAGCTAAAATTTGCTCTGCCTGCAAAGTGGAAGTGAATTTGGAGCACGCGGAAGAACTGATGTCAACGGTGCAAAAGATTCATACGATCTTTTGGGACACCAAGGGCCGGGACGTTGGTTATTACACGGCCAGCTAATTAATGGCTGTCCTTTTTTAGGTTTTCAACGCCGACTATTGCTTGCGATAGTCGGCGTTTTCTGTTTTCTAGATTTTTGATGCGAGAACCTTTGCGCTCTGCTTCTGTTTTGGTGTATTTGAAGCTGCTTTGGCCCCGCTGGCAGCGTCGGCGGGTACACGGCCGTTCCATGCTGCCAACGCTCCCAGACGGAGCTACTGTTTTGCTAGACACGGCCGTTTACCAGCGCACCGCCCCGCAAATTAACGATATTGTTCTGGCTCAGCATCCCTTTCAGCAAAATAACCAGATGATTAAGCGCATAACGGCCGTAACGGAAAACGGCCGTTACTTTTTACAAGGGGATAACCCAGACTCGACAGAATCCTCCGACAGCCGCAGTTTTGGTACGGTTCGCCAGGATCAAATTTTAGGCAAAGTCACCCACATTTTTTAGCTGTAAACCACGCATTTTCCCCCTAAAATAAGCTGCGCAAGCGGCCGTTTTTCACAAACCCGAAAAGAATTGACAAAGCAGTTTAGTGTGGCTAGAATGAACCCATTGACCCACCCGTCAATTAACAATTGGAAATTAACTCCACACATGTCCAAGGTGGCAACTGGCTACAAAGCCATCGTGGGAAATTTTGTAATCGGTGTGTGCTAAATTGGGGTGATTTCTAAAAAAGGAAACCGGTTACGCAAACCAATTAACCTTCTGATTTAAAAGTAAGGAGAGGATTTATGACCCATATTGTAACCCGTTTATGTTTACGCGATACCGCCTGCGTAGATGTATGCCCGGTTGAGTGCATGGTTTTGGGAAAACCAGAAGAAGAATGGCCCTGGCTTTATATTGATCCCGATACCTGCATCGATTGTGGCGCTTGTGTTCCAGAATGCCCTTACGAGGCAATTTTCCCTGAAGAAGAAGTTCCGTTTGATTACGAAGCGCCTGCTGGCGTATGGATTGCCAACACCAAAGAACTGCTTGATGGCGCTCCGTTTGAAGGTGAGGTAGATGGGCATGAGGTGAAATTGCTCAATGCCAAGCAGCTTTCTGGCGGTGAAATCCTAGACCTCACTGAAGATATTCCACCGAATTACGATTTCTTCTCCGAAGGCCCAGGCTACGACGCTCTGGATTAATAGTAACTACTTGGCCCTGCCACTTTGTCGCAGGTCTTTCACTTAAAAAGCCGAATGAGCTCTGGCGCGTAACTGCGAAAGTGCTGATTCGGCTTTTTTTCTTCACCCCCCTACAACGTGATTGTGCGGAGCCCAGCCACCAATTTAGATCGGCACAATTCGCTGGCAAAAAGATATGAGGTAACAATGAGTGACTACCGCGTGGAAAAAGATTCATTAGGAGAGGTACAAGTTCCTGCTAAGGCTTACTGGGGCGCACAAACCCAGCGCGCTATCCACAATTTCCCCATTACAGGTTTACGGCCGTATCCCGCTTTTGTCTGGTCAATGGCCACCATTAAACGAGCGGCCGCAGAAGTGAATTCAGACCTGGGACTGTTCCAGGATAAAGAGATAGAGGGCAAGGTTGTTTCTGGCGAGGCAATGGCCCAGGCAATTATGATGGCGGCGGATGAGGTGATAGACGGCCGTTACGCCGATCAATTTGTGGTAGACCCCATCCAGGCCGGGGCAGGCACCAGCCACAACATGAACATCAATGAGGTGATTGCCAATCTGGCCAACGAGCATTTGGGCTACGGGCTAGACGTGGCCAAAAAGCCCGTCCATCCAAATGATCATGTGAATATGGCCCAGTCCACCAACGACACCATCCCCACTGCCATCCGGTTGGGCTGCTTGTGGCGGCTGAACGAGTTGCTGGCTTCCTTAAAAACATTGGCCGACGCGCTGAATGGCAAAGCGTCTGAATTTGATGATGTGGTGAAAAGCGGCCGTACCCATTTGCAAGATGCTGTACCGGTGCGATTGGGCCAGGAATTTAGCGCCTACGCCCGTGCTGTCGAGCGCGACCGCGAAAAAATTGCCCAGGCAGGCGACGGGTTACGTCGTTTAGGCATTGGCGGTACGGCAACCGGCACCGGCCTGAACGCCCACACAGAATATCATCAGCGTATGGTTGCCACCCTGGGAAGGCTTACGGGACTGGAGCTGCACGAATCAGACAATTTATTTGAGTCCATGCAAAGCCTGGCAGACGCGGTTCATTTTAGTGGGGCTTTGCGCACCCTGGCCCAAGACCTGACCCGCATTGCCAACGATTTTCGCCTGCTTTCTTCCGGGCCTAGCACTGGGCTAGACGAGATTCGTTTGCCTGCCGTGCAGCCTGGCTCCTCCATTATGCCCGGCAAAGTGAACCCGGTGCTGGCGGAGATGCTGAATATGGCCATGTTCCAGGTGATGGGCAATGATCTCACCGTGATGATGAGCGGACAGGCTGGCCAAATGGAACTAAACGTGATGATGCCCATCATGGCTTATAATTTGTTCCAAAGCATGGACGTCATTATTAATTCGGTGAATGCCTTTACAGAAAAATGCGTCGTTGGCGTAAAGGCAAACCGGGAAAAAGCCGAAGGTTGGCTGGCTAAAAATGCCATTTTGGTGACGGCCCTGAACCCAGTTATTGGTTACCTGAAGGGCGCTGAAGTGGCCAAAGAGGCGATGGCGACCAATCGTACGGTTCGTGAGGTGGTGATTGAGAAGGGGTATCTGGATGAAGCAGAGGCGGATCGCTTGTTAAACGTGCGCGCTCTGACGGATGGCGGTATTCAGAAGTAACGGCCGTTTTACCCAAAAGTCAAGAAGGGTCGCACAAGTAATATTGGGCGACCCTTTTTCTTTCTCACTGTTTATGTTGATGATCCCACAGCAACTTTTTGACCAAATGGTGGCCCATTTACAGGCGTGTTACCCCTTGGAAGGGTGTGGGCTGCTGGCCGGGAATGAGGCGGGAAGGGTTACGGCCGTTTACCCCATCCACAACATCTTGCAAAGCCCAACAGCATACAAAATGAATCCCAACCAGCAAGTTGAGGCCATGCTGGCAATAGAAGCCACCGGCCAAAAACTGCTGGCTATCTATCATTCCCATCCACAGGGGCCAGAATGGCCTTCTCCCACGGACATTTCCCAGGCTTTTTACCCTGAAGCAATCACTGTCATTGTCTCATTGCGCCAACAAACCGCCCCCGTGGCCCGCGCATTTCAAATTGTAGAACAGACAGTTGTTGAGCAAAAAATGAAGGTTCTAAAGGAGATGTAACCATCTAACAAAAATTGTGTTTAATAAGGTGCAAACCAAAAAAGTTGTCCTGAATGTGGCATGTTGAAAAAGCCAAAGCCGCTGTACTCAAAACAGGTGCCGCCCTGGCTTTTACCGGAGCAAACCACCGAGAAATCATAATTCGATTTCCAAACCACATTCTGTGGCTTGCTGAATAAAAACCATGAGGAACAACGGAGAGGAACAAAACAGATGATTTCACTCTTTTATTTTTTAATTGCGGCGATCATTGGCTACCTGTGTGGGGCCATCCCGTTTGGCTACCTGTATGTCCGTTTGGTGAAGGGTGAAGATATCCGCACAATTGGCAGCGGCCGTACCGGAGGCACCAACTCTTTGCGGGCGGCAGGGCTGGGGGTCGGGCTGGCCACCTCATTTAGCGATGTAGGCAAAGGCGCGTTGGGCATCATACTTAGCCGCTGGCTTTTAGCCAACCAGCTTAGCCCTGAACTGTTGCCCTGGGCCTTAGCGTTGGCAGGCGTCATGTCCGTCATCGGGCATAACTGGTCTGTGTTTATGGGCTGGCGTGGTGGGGCGGGAACCGGGCCAAATGTGGGCTGGGGCACTGCGCTGTGGTGGCCCATGCTGCCCATTGCCATTGTGGTGATGTCTGCCATGCTGCTGGGCATTGGCATGGCTTCTGTCGCTTCCCTCACAATGGGTGCGTTGATCGCCATCGTCTTTTTTGTGCTGTACCTGGCGGGCGTTCCCCCCTTTGATGCTTCATTGGCCTATATTGTTGGGGGATTGGTGGCCTTTGCCATTGTGGCCTGGGCGCTGCGCCCCAACATCAAGCGGCTGCTCAACGGCACCGAGCGCGTAGTTGGCCCTCGTGCCCGCCGCCTGAAACGTAGGCAAGACCCTCAAAACGGAAATTAAGCAATCGAGTCAGTGAATCATCGTTCAAATTGATTCACTGACTTTTTGTTTATCCCCCACCCTTGGTTAGAAATTCATAGTGCAGCAGCCCCATTGCGTCAATTTGTACATTGTTGACATTGTTCAATGAGATGGCAATGCGTGGCTCTTGCAGCAGGTCTACCGTGGGAAAGTCTTGAGCCCACAGTTGTTGGATGTCACCAAAGACGGACAGCCGGGCGGCGGGGTCTATTTCTTCATCGGCAGCTTGTAGGAAGGCGTCTATGGCCGGGCTTTCGTAGTTGGGGCAGAAGGTGCTGCTGGTGAGTATGACGTCGGTCCAGGCACCTGGCCCTAGATAGTCGGCGGGGCGACCGGGGCTGGGCCAGCCCATCAGGTAAGCGGGCAAGTTGCATTCGGCAATCTGGCCTATGAATTGTTCAAACGCTGCACCGGTAATCGTGACCTGGAAAACGCCTGTTTCTTCTAGCTGGCTTTGTAGGGCGGCGGCGTAGGCGGCTTCAGCGTTGCTGTAACGGCCGTCATTCACATACCACAGCTCAATTTCTAACGGAGTTGTCTGGCTGTAGCCCACTTCTAGCAGCAATGAGCGGGCCAGGGGCAAGTTGCGCTGGGGGAAAATGGGTAAATGACCTGGCACCGTGTCGGGGATGGGGCTGAACAGGGGCAGGCGGCTGCCGTTGAACACGGTTTCGGCCAGGGCGGAGCGGTCTACGGCCAGGGCAAATGCCTGGCGCACTTTGGCATTGTCCCAGGGCGGCTGTTCCTGGTTGAAGATGACGTAGCTTTTGAAGGCGGCTGGGCCTGTCCACGCTTTGTAGTCGGGAATGCCGTCGCTATTGCCATCGGTGGTTTGCAAGGCGGTGAAATCGCTGTAGGGCAGGCCAGTCCAGGCAATGTCGATAGATTGGAATTCTTCGAGGGAGCGGCGCATAACGGCCGTATCATCCTGAAAGCGAATCAAGATATTCTCAAAGGCAGGCGGCGTGCGGCCGGGCCATTCTGGATTGGCCCGCAGGCGCATCTGCTCGCCAGGCGTCCAGCTTACGATGGTGTACGGGCCAAGCCCGCCGCAGCTGCTTAAATTATCCTGCGCCTCGCTGTAACATTCATTGCTGATGGGAAAGTAAGGCGGTGTGGCCAACAGGCTAAAGAAGGTGGCGTCTGGTTCTTGCAAAACAAACTTCACGGTGAATTGGTCGATGACCTGTACGGCGTCATCGTCGGCAAAACCGTCTTCGTTGCTGTCTTTCAGGTAGCCATTCACCAAAAAGTTGCCCAGGCTGCGTGCCCGATCAATTGACCATTTCACATCCTCTGCGGTGAACTCGCTGCCGTCGGGGAAGCTGAGGCCGCGCCGCAGGCTGATGGTGTATTCCAGCTTGTTTTCTGACACGGTGGGCAGGCTGCTGGCCAGCATGGGCTCTAGCACGTTGTCTGTGTTGAAGGCGTACAGGCCGCTCATGGTGTTGATTTTAATTTCCCAACTGGAGAAGTTGGAGAAGCGCGCCGCCGGGTCTAAGTCGGTTAAGTCGCCCACAATGCCGATGACCATTTCGTTGGGCGAGGCAACGACGCGGGGTTCGCCAGGGGTGAGCGTGTCTGAGGGCAGCAGCCAGGCGACGGTGAGCCGTTCGATGTCGCCCGCGTTTTGTACGGCCGTAATCGCTGCATTGAGTCGTTCTAATAAGTCTGGATTGGCGGCAGAAACAGCAATGCCGTACGCTTTTTGGCTAATCCAGGCATTACGGCCGTTTCCGCCCACAACTTTAATCTGATCGCTGTAGGTCTGGCTGAAATAGTTGGCCACGTAGCTGTCGGTGATAACGGCCGTTAACGATTCATCTACCAGCGCCTGTAGAGCCTCCACACTGTTGTTGTACCTGAGAATATCTGCTTCGCTAAGGCCCACAATGGAGCGAGCAGCTTGCTCCGCTTCGCTGTTTTGCACCACGCCAACGGCCGTGCCGGGCTGTAAATCATGGTAGCTGTTGAACCGCGTTTCATCGGCCAGCACCACCAGCACCTGACCCACTTCCAGGTAGGGCTGGGTGTAAGCAATGCCTTCTGGAGCTTCTGCCGGGATGACCAGGCGGGACATGGCGGCATCGAAGTCGCGGCCCGGATTGGCCGCCAGATTTTCCAGCACGCCTTCCGCGGGCGTCACCACAAATTCATAATCAAGATCGGCTTCTACGGCAATATTTTCCATCAGGCGGCTCACAAAGCCATCTAGATCGCCAAATTTATCGAAGGCGGTAAAGGGCGGCAGCGGGGCATCGGTGGCCACGACAATGAAATCTGGCTGGCCGACAGGGAGAATGGCTTCTTCCGTGGCGGAAGCGGTGGGTGTTGGGGGAATGGGGGTAACGGCCGTTTCTACATTGTTTCTGGCACAGGCGGCCAACAGCAGGAACGCGCCAAGTAAAAGGTAAATCCGTTTCATAACGGGGGAGTATAGCAATTGGCTGATGGCTGACAAGCAGGGAGAAGCAATTATGAATGGGGAATGATTAATTAATAACCTATACTGGCATACGGCCGTATTTGATTACGGAAACCATTAGGGAAGATGTTCCAAATCGTTCAGGTCTTTATAGCGCCCACTTGCCAGCTTGTTTTGTTTAAGATGGGCCAAACTGATCAGGTTCACCATAACACCATCTATTTCATCGACAACTCGTTCTGCAAAACAAACGTCAAATTCAACCCCGGATATTGACGTTAGGAGTTCTAGTCGCATTGGGGGTACACCCATGCGGATGACCTGATTTTCTTCCAAAAAGAGGGCTTCATTCAACTCGGGTAAGTCAAAGCCAAAAGTTTTTAGAACGGTTACAACTTGAGCAGCGTTTACAGGATGAATGGCAATCCAAACATCCATGTCTACCGTAGCGCGAGGATAGCCATAATAACCAACGGCATATCCACCGATCAATAAATATTCAACGTTATGCGCGTTGAGTAATTGTAAGAACTCTTTGAAGTCGGCAGGTAGCTGGATCGTAGCCATAAACGATTTGTCGCATCAGTTCAAGCGCAGCCAGGCGCTCTTGCGGGGTTTTTTGCTGCCAATAGGCATCTTCATCTGTGCGCTCTTCCAAAGCAGCTACAGAAAAAGCCGTTTTATCTATTTTGGCAGAAGAAGCATTGAATTCCATAAATGGACTATAGCAGATGGTTTGTAGGCAATCAAGCAAGAATTTGCTGAAAATGGATAAAGGATATGTTAAGACAAAATATCGGCAATGGAGACAGGCAGGTTGGCAAAGTTGGCAAAGGTGAGGTCGTTGAAGGGGAGGTTGTGGTGAGCTTTAAGTTGAGCCATCAGTCCCAAATAGTTGCCCAGGATGCGTTCTTGCCAATTGAGGTTAAGGTGGGAAACGGCCGTTTTAATGCCCACTTCATTCCCCTCCAACTCAATAAAATTACCGTACGGCAGCTCATCCAGCACAATTTCCACAGTTTGCCACTGGAACGTTTCGCGGTACTTTTCATACACCTGCATGGGGGCAAAACCCAGCCGCTTAAAAATCTCGGCCAGCGTGTCAAAATCGCTGACCTGTACTTCTAGCTCCTCGCGCACTTTAGCTTCGCTTTGCGGCAGATGTTGGGGGGTGCCTTTGTAGGTGAGGGTTACGGCCGTATCCTGCCTGAGTCTTAACAAAGAAAGCTTCCGGTACAAACGCTCATCGGCCGTATCAAAACGCACATTCCGCTCATAAATACGCGGCTTTTTTAGCGCCGCCCCCGCCGCCAGCAGCCGCTCCCGAAACGCCGCCAAATCCGGCACAAAAAACTTCACCTCAACTTCTAAATTCTGCTGCTCCGCACCCACTTTTCACTTATCACTTTTCACTGATTACTGACCTACCGAATACTCATAACTGATTACCGGCTACAGTTCCCCCACAACCGGCTCCTCTTCGTCAAGAATCACCGCCAACACCTGGTCTTTTTCCACGCTGGCACCGGCGGCCACATTAATGCGAGCCACAACGCCAGCTTTTGGCGCACGCAGCTCATTCTCCATCTTCATCGATTCCAGAATAATGACCTTGTCCCCTTTTTCTACCGTTTGGCCTTCCGTTACCGGGACGGCCACAATTAGCCCTGGCATTGGCGATTTGATTTGCGCCTCGCCCGCCACCTCACCGGCAACGCCACGTGCTTTGGCCAGGCGGTAGGCGCGTTCATCCTGCACCTTCACCGTGTACAGCTCACCCTTTGTCAGCACGTCCCACACATCATCGCGGGCTTCCACCACCGCCTCGAGCGAACGGTGATCCAACAGCAGAGACAATACATCTGCTTCTGGCAAATGCTGAAAATCAATGTCATACCGCTCACCGTTGACCAAAATTTGATTATTTTGCTCAATCTCAATGATAAATTCTTCGTCGTTTACCGTTGTTATGTATTTCATGGGTGTATTCATACAGGTGCGACGCACTTCAAAAGTGCGTCGCACCTCCTAGTTAACTATTTCCGCAATCGCTCCCAGCGGCTGTACCATTTCCAGTTACTCACATCGCGCTCGCCAGGGGCCACAATTTGGCTGGCCTGCTGCCCCTGTTGGTGGGCCATCAACGTGGCTAAAATGGCGGCTTCCATCACAAATGGCGCTTCTCGATCACTCATCTTAAACCGCTCTTCCACAAAATGGGTGTCGAACTGGCCCGTTAAAAAGCGATGGCTGTCCATCATGTGTTGGTGAAAAGGAATGTTGGTTTTCACCCCCATGATGCGGTATTCCTCCAGAGCACGGCGCATCCGTAAAATCGCTTCACCTCGCGTCTCGCCGTAGCAAATTAGCTTGCTGATCATTGAGTCATAGTAAGGCGTGATTTCGTAGCCAGGGAAAACACCGGTATCGATCCGTACGCCGGGGCCGGTGGGCAAGCGGCTGACGGTGATGGTGCCGGTGGATGGCAAATAGTTGTTGTACGGGTCTTCCGCGTTGATGCGGCACTCGATGGCCCAGCCTTTCATGCTGATGTCTTCTTGCTTAAAGCGCAGCCGCCGCCCGCGGGCAATGCGCAGCTGCTCTTGCACAATGTCTACACCCGTCACCAGTTCGGTGATGGGATGCTCAACCTGGACGCGGGTGTTCATCTCTAAAAAGTAGAAATTTTTGTCTCGATCCAGCAAAAATTCGATGGTTCCGGCGCTGACATAATCCACGGCTTTGGCCGCGGCCACGGCCACCGCTCCCATTTTTTGGCGCAATTCTTCGTCTACCACAAAGCTGGGGCTTTCTTCAATCACTTTTTGGTGGCGGCGCTGGAGGGAGCATTCACGCTCGCCCAAGTGAATCACGTTGCCGTGCATGTCGGCCAGGAGCTGGATTTCTATGTGACGGCCGTTTTCAATCAAACGTTCCAAATAAACCTGGTCATTACCAAACGCCGCTGCCGCCTCACGCCGCGCCGCTGCCAGCGCATCCGGCAAATCCACCGACTTGTAAACCGGGCGCATTCCCTTGCCACCCCCGCCAGCCGTTGCCTTTACCAACAGCGGAAAACCAACCGTTTTGGCCGCTTCAATAAGCTCTTCGTCTGAACCAGCCGAAGCCCCAGGCACAACCGGAACCCCGGCCGCAACGGCCGTTTCCCGCGCCGTTTGCTTATCCCCCATCACCCGAATGGCTTCTGGTGGCGGGCCAACAAACACCAGCCCGTTATCCACACACATCTGGGCAAACTCCGCTCGCTCCGATAAAAAGCCGTAGCCCGGATGAATCGCCTCCGCGCCAGACAACCTGGCAATCTCAATCAGCTTGTCCATGCGCAAATAGCTGTCGCGGGCAGGGGATGGGCCGATGTAGTACGCCTCAGTGGCATAACGCACATGCAGGGCGCTCCGGTCGGCATCCGAATAAACCGCCACGGTGCTAATGCCTAATTCATGACAGGCACGCAAAATGCGCATGGCAATCTCGCCCCGGTTGGCAATGAGTAACTTGTTGAATCGTTTGGGTAGTAAACTGTCTGTAGCCATTTTTTCAGTGGTCAGTGTTCAGTATTCAGTGGTCAGTAGTCAGTTTTCAGTAAAAAATTACTGATTACTGGCCTACTGATAACTGATTACTGCCTAAAGGGGAATATTCCCGTGCTTTTTCGGTGGGTTGTGGTCGCGCTTGTTTTGCAGCATGTTCAGGGCGTTGATGAGGCGCGGGCGGGTCTGGCTGGGTTCTATGACGTCATCTACATAGCCACGCCGGGCCGCTTCGTAAGGATTGGCAAATTGCTCACGGTAATCGTCTACCAGTTCCGTTTTGCGGGTCGTGGGGTTTTCTGCCTTGTTTAGCTCACGGCGGAAGATGATGTTGACCGCGCCGTCTGGCCCCATCACGGCGATTTCGGCCGTGGGCCAGGCCAGGTTCAGGTCTGAGCGGATGTGCTTGCTGTTCATGACGCAGTAAGCGCCGCCATACGCTTTGCGGGTCACAATTGTGATTTTGGGCACGGTGGCTTCGCAGAAGGCATACAGCAGCTTGGCCCCATGACGAATGATGCCGCCGTGCTCCTGATTGATGCCGGGCAAAAAGCCGGGCACATCTTCAAATACAATCAGGGGAATGTTGAAGCTGTCGCAGAAGCGCACAAAGCGGCCCGCCTTCTCGCTGGCGGCGATGTCTAGCACGCCTGCCAGCACCATTGGCTGGTTGGCCACAATCCCCACAGAGAAGCCACCCAGTCGGGCAAACCCCACCACAATGTTTTGGGCAAAATGCTCCTGAATTTCATAAAACACGCCATCGTCCATGATGAGGTGGATGGCGTCTTTGATGTCGTATGGTTTGTTGGGATTATCGGGGACAAGGGTGTTGAGGGCTGCTTCCGTGCGTAGACTGTCGTCTTTGCTGGGTTTGAAGGGGGGGTCTTCCATGTTGTTGGAAGGCAGGTAGCTCATCAATTCGCGGATGAGGTACAGGGCATCGGCTTCGCTTTCGGCGGCCATGTGGGCCACGCCGCTTTTTTCGTTGTGGGTCATGGCCCCGCCCAGCTCTTCAAAGGAGACTTCTTCGCCAGTGACGGCCTTGACCACATCTGGCCCGGTGATAAACATGTAGCTGCTTTCTTTGACCATGTAGATGAAGTCGGTGAGGGCGGGGGAGTAAACCGCACCCCCGGCGCAAGGCCCCATGATGGCGCTAATTTGGGGAATGACCCCGGAGGCCAGGGTGTTGCGCAGGAAGATGTCGGCGTAGCCGCCGAGGCTAACCACACCTTCCTGAATGCGCGCTCCGCCGGAGTCGTTTAGGCCAATGACGGGTGCGCCGTTGCGCATGGCCATGTCCATGATTTTGCATATTTTTTCGGCATGAACCTGGCTGAGGCTGCCGCCAAAGACGGTGAAGTCCTGGCCGAAGATGTAGACAAGACGGCCGTCTACCGTCCCCCATCCCGTCACCACAGAATCGCCCAGGAATTTTTGCTTGTCCATGCCAAAGTTGCGCTCGCGGTGGGTAACAAAGGCGTCGATCTCGCGGAAGGAGCCTTTGTCTAGCAAAAGATCGATGCGCTCGCGGGCGGTCATCTTCCCTTTTTCTTTGTGCCGGGCGATGCGTTCTGGCCCGCCACCTTGCTGTGATTCTTGTCGAAGCTGCTGAAGTTTCTCTAGTTTATCGCTCATAAGGAAAGTAGGTTTGGGCGGCACGCTGCAAGGCCCACCGCGTAAATAGAATGGTGCAGAATAAAATCAAACTGCTGATAAACCACAAGGCCCAGTTGCGCGGCGGTTGGGCAAATAGCAGCCACACGGCCGTTTCATACACCGTGTATGCAGCAATTGCCAGGGGAATCGCCTTGATGGTAAACGGCCGTTTCTGCCAGAGCTGCCACGCGAGGCTAAAAAATAACAATGTAAAAAATACCGCCACCCCCAATCGCAGGCGCGGGTCTGGTTGAAGGGTTAGAACGTTTTGTAAATTGAGCTGCTGGCCAATGGCACTGGCTCGCCCAAGGTTCCATGTTCCTAAAAAAATAACACTCCAAATTGTAATAGTTACGCTACGAGGACGCTTTGGAGGTGAAAAGCTACTCATTACGAAAATTATAAAGGATAGCGGCAGAGTTGTCAGATATTTGCCTGTACCTCGTTTGCCAGCGCATAATATCCAAACAGAGATGGGCCTGATCGCCCATTCCCGCGCTTGGCATTTACAAAAAACGGCCCTGTAAGTAAAGGTTTATCATGCACAAACCACAGCAAAACATGGAAGATGATTGGGAAGGATTGGAACTGCAACAGCCGCGTGGCGGTTCGCAGATGATGCTGTATGCGGGCATGGGCATTGCCGGGTTGTTTGGCCTGGTGGTATGTGTGGTGGCCGTCTACTTTATTTGGACGCAGTTTCGGCAGCGAGGGGGCGAGGACGAAGCTGCGCCGATTGTTGTGCCATCAACGGATGAAGAAGAAACGGCCGTCTCCCCCACAGAAACGGCCGTCATTGCCCCAACCAGCACCCTGCCTGCTGCCGCAGCCCCCAGCAGCGGCAATGTAGAAGCGGTTCGGCTGGCTTCAACGCCAACGATTGATGGCAGCCTGGGGGAGTGGGATGGCGTTATGGCGACCAGTTCGAGCAGTCGCGTTTACACTGTGGCGGGTTGGGATGGCAGTGAGGATTTAACGGCCGTCTGGCAGCTCGCCTGGGACAACGCAAATTTATACTTGGCGGTCACCGTGACGGATGATACGCATGTGCAAACGGCCAGCGGCAACCAGATTTTTCGCGGGGATAGCGTGGATATGCAGTTTGACACCGCCCGCGAGGCCGATTTTGGTGATGGCCTCAGCCCGGATGATTTTCAGATCACGCTGTCGCCGGGTGATTTTGCCGGCAGCGGGCCAACGGCTTTTCGCTACCAGGGTACGACCAGCGGGTCGATTTTGGACGCGCCCGGCGGCAACAGTGTGGCGGTGGCGGCGCAGCAAACCGGCAGCGGCTACACGCTGGAAGCGGCCATTCCCTGGTCTGACCTTAACCTGACGCCCAGCCAGGGTTTGACCATTGGTCTGGCTTTGAATGCCAATGATAACGACACGGTGGGAACGGCCGTTCAGGAAGTGATGATGTCGAACATGCCCAACCGCACCCTGACGAACCCGACCACTTGGGGAACACTTACTTTGAAGTAAGAGAGTGAAAAGTAAAAAGTGATAAGTGATAAGTGGACACCACTTTTTACTTTTCACTTATCACTTTTTACTCCATCAAATGGAGAAGAAGATGAAACACGAAGAAGCAACCTTCAAAAGCGCCGACGGGCTGGATTTGTACTACCAGAGCTGGCTGCCGCAGGGAGAGCCGAAGGCGGTGATTGTGATTGTGCATGGCATGGGCGAGTATGGCGGGCGTTATCAGCACGTGGTGAACGCGCTCGTGCCCCAAGGATTTGCCATCTACGCGGCCGATCATCGCGGACACGGCCGTTCGCCCGGCAAGCGCATGTTTGTGAATAAATGGTCAGAATATCTGGATGATTTGAATTTGTTTATTAAACTCGTGAAGGATAGGTGGGCGGGACGGCCGTTTTTCCTGTACGGGCACAGCATGGGCGGCAACATTACCCTCAACTACGTTTTGCGCCATCCCGATGGCTACAACGGCGTCATTGCCTCAGCTCCGGCGGTGGGCAAGCTGGATGTGCCGCCCATTTTGGCCTTTATCAGCAAAATCTTGTCTAAATTGGCCCCGGCCATGCAGGTGAAAACCAACCTGGAACTCACGGACATCTCTCGCGATCCGGTGGAAGCACAAGCGTACGGTGACGATCCGCTGGTGCTAGGCTTTGCGACGCCCCGCTTTGGCGTGGAATTTCCTGCTGCGGCGGAATGGGCTATGGCTCACGCCGCCGAATTCCAACCGCCGCTGCTCATGATTCATGGCGACAGCGACAACATCGTCAATGTTTCGGCCAGCCGCAGCTTTTTTGCCAAAGTGCCAGGTGAAGACAAAAAGCTGATTGTGTACGAAGGCGGCGTGCATGAATCGCACAACGATATTCACCGCGACCAGGTCATTGCCGATATTGAGCAATGGCTGGAAGCTCATATCTAAAATTGTCATGCTGAATGAAAAGCTGACGCTGTCAGCCAGCATCCCTGAAACGCGAGAACTGTTGTGGCCTTGCCAGGCTTAGAGGGATTCTTCGTTTCACTCAGAATGACGCAAAACAGAGTAGGTTATGGACAAAATTATCATTCGTGATTTGCTGCTGCGGGGCATCATCGGCATTAACCCCGATGAGCGCGTGAAGCAGCAGGACATTCTCATCAACATGGTCATTTGGGCCGATATTCGCCAGGCGGCGGCCAGCGACGCCATCGAAGACGCGGTTGACTACAAGTCGATCACCAAGCGGGTGATCCAGCACGTAGAAGCATCGTCAGATTTTTTGGTGGAGCGGCTGGTAACTGATTTGGCCCGACTGGTCATCATCGAATTTGGCGTGGAGCGGGTGAGGGTGCGCGTAGAAAAACCGGGCGCACTGCGCTTTGCCGAATCCGTCGGCATCGAAATTGAGCGCACCCGCGCTGACTTTGAATAAGAGGAACACCGAGTTACACGGAGGCGGCGCAGAGTTACACAGAGAGTTGTTCTCTGCGAAACTCTGTGGCTTCTCTGCGAATCTCTGTGTTCCGCTTCTAAAAAATGCTAAACCAAGTTGTCATTGCGCTGGGATCAAATATTGAGAAGGAGCAAAATCTGCCGCGAGCGATTGAGTTGCTGCGGGAGATGTGTGAGGTTACGGCCGTTTCCCCCATCTACGAAACAGAGCCGGTCGGTTTGCGCAACCAGCCCAACTTTTGGAATACGGCCGTTCTCCTCCAAACCGATCTCACCGCCAGCCAGATCAAGCAGCAAATCATCGGCACCATCGAGACAAAGCTCAAGCGGGTGCGCCAGACGGACAAAAACGCGCCGCGCACCATTGACGCGGACATTGTGCTGTTTAACGATGCGGTGTTTGAATATGATGGCGGCGACGGCCGTTCCCGACCCATTCCCGATCCCGATTTAGCCAAATTTCCCCACGTCGCCGTGCCGGTCGCCGACTTGCTGCCCGATTTTCCCCATCCGCAAACCGGGGAGCCGCTGGGTGAGTTGGCGCAAAGATTGTTGGCTGAGGTGGTGAGGGTGTACGGCCGTTCCCCCCTCTCCAAAGTTTAGTCACCTTGTCACCCCTTCACCCTGTCACCTAGTCAAAGTTAAACTTACCGGACAATGATCCGACCCCATCACCTCCGCATGGATGCTGGCTTCAGCAATGCGCGGGGCTAAATCTGGGCTGGTGAAGAAGTAATCCAGCCGCCAGCCCACGTTGCGGCCGCGTGCCCCGCCGATGTAGCTCCACCAGGAGTAGGCCCCCGTTTGTTCCGGGTAAAGATGGCGGAAGCTGTCGATGTAGCCCTGCTCAACAATCTCGTCCAGCCAGGCACATTCCTCCAGCAAAAAGCCCGTTGTTTGGCGGTTTTGTTTCGGCCGTGCCAGATCAATCTCTTTGTGTGAGGTGTTTACATCCCCGCAAAAGATCACCGATTTACCGGAAGCAATCAGTTCGTTGCAGAAGTCTAAAAATGCCGCTTTGTAGGCCATCTTGAAGGGCACGCGGCTGTGGTCGCGGCTGCCGTTGGGGAAGTAAGCCCCGATGAAGACAAAATCGTTGTACTCGGCCACGATGGTGCGTCCTTCGCGGTCGTATTCCTCAATGCCCAGGCCAATTTGCACATTAATTGGCTCCGTTTTGCTGTAGAGCGCCACGCCGCTGTATCCTTTTTTCTCCGCCCAGGCCCAGTAAGTGTGGTAGCCGTCGGGCTGGCGCAGTTCCGGCTCAAGCTGGTCGGGGTGGCATTTGGTTTCTTGTAGACTGAGGATGTCGGGCTGGGTTTGGTGCAGCCAGTCGAGAAATCCTTTTTTGTGGGCGGCCCGCAGGCCATTAACATTCCAGGAGTAAAGTGTTTTCATGCCGCCATTGTACCGGGTTTGTCTGAATGTGAAATATGAATCGCAACCTGGGGTGCAGAAATGATCAACCTACTGAGGGATCGCGCTTTGTTGTTCAAAAAAATTTTGTGGTTTACTGTTGTACAGGCAGCACATGGAACAAAATAGCAAAAAAGTGGCAAATGGAGCCGCCTAGCACAAACAGATGCCAGATGGCGTGATTGTAAGGCAGTTTTTCCCAGGCGTAGAACAGGACGCCTAGCGTGTACACCACGCCGCCAATCACCAGCCAGACGATGCCCCCAGGTGGAACGGTTACAAGCATCTCTTTGAAGGCGATGACAACCAGCCAGCCCATCAGCACGTAAGCGGCCGTTGCCCACTTTTCGTAGCGACCAATGAACACCGTCTTAAAGGCAATGCCTAACAAGGCCAATCCCCACACGACGCCAAACAACGTCCAGCCCCAAGGCCCACGCATGCTTACCAGGGTAAAGGGGGTGTAGGTTCCCGCAATGAGCAGATAAATGGCAGAATGATCAAAAATGCGCAAGATGCGCTTTACTTTTGGGTGTTGAATGCTGTGGTAGAGGGTTGAGGCTAAATAGAGTAAAACCAGACTACTGCCGTAGATACTAAAGCTCACTACGCGCCAGACATCGCCGTAAATTGCAGCCAGGGCCACCAAAAGCGTTAATCCTGCCACACTGAGTCCGGCTCCAATGCCGTGTGTCACGCTGTTAGCAATTTCTTCTCCGACACTATAGCCCATCACGTTGGTTGCAAATTTTTTTGCTTTGTCCATTGGTTGGTTGCCTCCCGATCATAACTTGTTGCTTTTGCTCCCGGTAGCGTATCATAAATTGTGGCGGGTTCAAACGGCCGTTTACTAATTTCTCACCATCAAAATATAAATAAAAGGAATATGATCATGTCTAAAAATTTAATTGATGTCAGCCACACAGTTGCCGATGGGCTTATTACGTACCAAGGATTACCCGCGCCTGTTATTTGTGACTTTCTTAGCCGGGAAGCCTCGCGGGAACATTACAGCGGCGGCACGGAGTTCCACATCGGTAAAATTGAGATGGTGGCCAACACGGGCACCTACGTAGATTCCCCATTTCATCGCTATGCCGACGGCAAGGACTTATCGGAACTGCCCCTGACCTCGCTGGCAAATCTGGATTGTGTCGTGATTCGCGTGCCGGCTGGCTACGGCCGTTCCCTCCACCCCGATCTGCTGCAAAACAAAAATATTCAAGGGAAAGCAGTTCTCTTTGACACGGGCTGGTCAAAACATTGGAACACGGAGCGCTATTTTGAAGGACATACATTTTTGACGGGGGAAACGGCCGTTCACCTGCAAAAATCTGGTGCAGTCCTGGTCGGTATCGACTCCTACAACATCGACGACACCGACGACGGCACCCGCCCTGTCCACTCCACCCTGCTGCGCCACGACATTCCCATCGTGGAGCACCTCGCCCCGCTCAACGCCCTGCCAGACGACAACTTTCGCTTCTTCGCCGTGCCCGTCAAAGTGAAAGCGTTTGGCACCTTCCCCGTCCGCGCCTTTGGCCTTGTTTAACAAGGAATTTAATTGAGCTTCCAATCACAAACAGGCTCGTGTAAAATAACTGCATGAACAAGCGAAAGCTTTTGCAGAAAATCCTTTCAGGCTCACGAAACGTCAAATTTAACGACATGATCACCCTCGTTGAAGCATTTGGTTTTCACTTGTCCCGCATAAGTGGCAGCCATCACATCTTTGTTCATCCAGAGGTGAAAGAACTCGTAAACCTTCAGCAAGTGAATGGCCAGGCCAAACCTTATCAGATCAGACAATTTCTCAAACTTGTCGAGCGATATAATTTGGAATTCGAGGAATAAAAACATGAAAGATTACCATATCAACATTTTTTATAGCGAAGAAGATGAAGGATATATTGCTGATATTCCAGACTTGGAGGCGTGTTCAGCTTTCGGCAAAACTCCATTCGAGGCTCTTCAAGAGTTAGAAGTTGCCAAAGCAGCTTGGCTGGAGGCTGCTCTTGAAGCAGGGAAATTCATTCCACAACCCAAATATCGCCCGGTCATTTATCAAGCTGTTGCTGCCTAAATTTAGGAGATTGTCTGATGGCGAAATTAGACTTATTCGGACTGGTCGTAAAAAATATGGCCGCATCGCTGAAATTTTACCGGCTGCTGGGCCTGGACATCCCGCCAGAGATGGACAGCGAAGGGCATGTGGAAGTCGTGCTGCCTGGCGGCCTGCGCCTGGCCTGGGATTCGCTGGATGTGATTATGAGCTTCAACGATGAATGGGAAACACCAGTCGGACACCGCATGGGCCTCGCTTTTTTGTGCGACAGCCCGGCCGAAGTGGATAAATTGTACGCCGACGTGCTCGCCGCAGGCTACCAAAGCCACAATCCACCCTGGGATGCCTTCTGGGGCCAGCGCTACGCCCAGGTCAAAGACCCCGACGACAACATCGTTGATTTATTTGCCCCCCTTTCGCAGTGATGAATGCCCTCTGTGATATGCTTCAATCCGTTATTCAGCTCTTGCAAAACTGTCGCTCAACCGTTACAATTTTGCCATGAAGTATGAAATCGAGACCACACAGGAGTTTGAAAAGTGGTTAAGGAAAATTCGGGACAAAACCATACTTCATCGTTTTGATATCCGCTTTAACCGTCTTGCCAAAGGCAATTTTGGTGATGCCAAACAAATTGCTGTCGATCTCTTCGAGTTGAGGTTTTTCTTTGGCAGCGGCTATCGCGTTTATTACACGATTAAAAATAACAAAGTTGTGATCTTACTCTGCGGTGGCGATAAATCGACGCAGCGCAGAGACATCGCCAAGGCACAGAGCTTATTGAGCCAATTGAGGTGAGCAAAATGAGTATTGAAACAAAGCCGTATGAGTTTGCCCAGCATGTTGAAACAGAAGAAGATATCAAAGCGTACTTAACTGCTTTTCTTGAGGAAGATGGCCCGGAAGGTTTTATTGATGCGCTGGGGTATCTTGTCAAAAAAAAGGGGATGACTGAAGTGGCCAGAACCGCAGGAGTTAGCCGACAAAACCTTTATCGGACGCTGACCAAAAAAGGCAATCCAAATTTCGCCACGGTTCACAAAGTAATTGAAGCATTAGGGTGTAAGTTAGTTGTGGCCTGAGGTTTTTGCTGAGCAACTTCGAAGTAGGCGAACGGAATAAAAAGCGGAACACAGAGTTGCGCAGAGGTGGCACAGAGTTTCACAGAGAGAAAATTTTCATCAAAGATTTCGCAGATTGAAAAGATTAAATCTGACAAATCTGCGAAATCTTTGATTTTTTAGTAGCAACCCAATTACTCGTGCCTGAGCGCCGCCACTGGGTCCAGCTTGGCGGCGCGGGCGGCGGGGTAGAGGCCAGCCACAACGCCAATGAAGGCCGCAAACGCCAGCGAACCAAGCGCCAGCCACCAGGGTACCACGGACAGTTGACCAATTCCCGTGACGCCTTCGGCAATGAGAAAGCGGTGACCAATCCAGTCCACCAGCCGCCCCAGCAGCGTGCCAAAAATGAGGCCAAAGAAGCCGCCCAGCAGCCCCAGCATGGCGGCTTCCACGGTAAACAACGCCCGAATCTCTCGCGCCGACGCGCCCAGCGCCTTCAGCACACCAATCTCACGGGTTCGCTCGTAGATAGCCATCATCATGGTGTTGGCCACGCCGAGGGCGGCGACCAGCAGCGCCAGCCCGCCCACGGAGCCGAGCAGCGCCTGCATGAGCGCCAGCACCTGGTTGGCTACGCCAAGAATGGCTTCAAGCGATTGGGTTTGCAGGTTGAACTCTTCAATTTGGGTGGATACGGCCGTAATCGCCCCCAAATTTGTCGTTTGCACAATCAAGCCATCATACCCCTCCGTCTGCAAAATGTCCGGCTCGTTGAACCACCAGGCCAGAATCGCTTCGCGCTCTGCCAACCCTAGCTCGATAATGCTGCCGCCAAAACCGTCGCGCACGCCCACAATTTGGCTGGAAAACGATTCCATTTCGCCGCGTGGCAGTTGCACAGTCAAGGCAACTTCCTGGCCAATCAGCGCGTCGTACGATTGGCCCTCCGCCAACAGCGAATCTGCCACATTCTTCACCAGCACCGTGCCGGACGTGGCCCGGCGATCCAGAAATGTACCGGCCAATGGTTCCGGATCGCTGCCAAAGGTGAACTCCGGCTCGTTGCCGTCGGTGACGCGGATGGGCAGCGAGGTGTCGCCGTAAGTCAGGGCGATTTCAATGCTGTACGGCAGTTGCAGCTCTGGCGTGACGTTGACGACGTCGGGAATCTGCTCGATTTGGGCCACCATTTCCGGCGTGATGGGCGTTTGCGGCTTTGGCTCGGCGAACGGATCAAATTCGTCTGGTTCGTCGTAGATGGGGCGGACGAACAGGTTTTCCAGGCCGATGCTCTCGAAGTTGCGCTGTACCTCGCGCTGCACGCCCACGCCAAAAGAAACCATCGCCACCAGGGTGACAATGCCGATCAGCACGCCGCCAGCGGTGAGTACGTTGCGCACCGGGCGGCGGCGCAGGTTGCTCACCGCCTGGCGCATGATGTCGCTAAATTGCAACCCTCCCCCCTTTGCTCCGGCCGATGTCCTCACCGTGCCGGATTGCGGCTCGGTGGGGACACCGGCCACAGCGGAAGTTAAATCAGCGTCCAATTTATTCTTAACTTCTTCCACAATGTCGCCGTCGCGGAGCTTGACGATGCGGTCGGCGTAGGCAGCCACTTCTTCGTCGTGGGTGACGACGATGAGGGTGATGCCCTGCTCCTGGTTGAGTTCCTTAAGCAAGGCCATGACTTCTTCGCCTGTTTTGGAGTCGAGGTTGCCGGTGGGTTCGTCGGCCAGGACGAGGCTGGGGTTGTGAATGAGGGCGCGGGCAACGGCCGTTCGCTGCTGCTCGCCCCCAGAAAGTTCAGTTGGATAATGGTCGAGCCGGTGGCCAAGACCTACTTTTTCCAGCAGTTCTTTGGCCCGCGCTTCCCGCTCGGCCACGCCGACGCCGGACAGCATCAGGGGCACGGCCACATTTTCCAGGGCGGTGAGGCGGGGCAGCAAGTTGAAGCTTTGGAAGATGAAGCCGATGCGCTGGCGGCGATGCAAGGTGCGGTCGGCTTCGCTGGCACTGTGCAGGGCGGTGCCGTTCAGCCACAGCTCGCCCGCCGAAGCACGATCCAGCCCGCCCAGCAAGTTGAGTAAAGTTGATTTGCCGGAGCCGGAGGGGCCAACGAGAGCCACAAATTCGCCGGGTTCAATGGATAAATCTACGCCACGCAGGGCCTGGACGTCCATACCGCCGCGCTGGAAGTAGCGGGCGAGGTTGGTTAGTTTGATTGGGTCAGTCATGAGGTCTGTTTTTCAGTATTCAGTGGTCAGTATTCAGTAATCAGTGCGTTCAAACCGATTACTGAATACTGTTTACCGCTTACTGACTTACTGTAGCGATTCCGCAATTGCCAGGGCTTCTTCCCCGGTCAGGTCGCCGCCGATCCAGTATTGAATCTCGCCTTCGGACCAGTTGAGCAAGGTGCGGCTTTGGCCGCTGCCGTCTTCTGAGTACAGCATCCCCGGCACGCCGCGCACGGTGACGCTCTCGCCACCCTCTTCTGGGGTCAGGTTAACGGCCGTTCGCCCTTGAGCAACCGTGAAGGAACGGCCGTTTGGCAAACCATATCGCTCCACAATCGCGCCACCTACGTTGGTGGTTTCGCGCAGCGTGGCCTCATCAGGCAGGCTGGTGGGGCTGAGCAGGGCAAAGTCCGGCTCGGCAGCGGCCGCTTCTTCCAGCGCGTCCTTGTCTGGCAATTCCAGATCGGCCGCGTTGATCACCGTCGCACCATCGGGGATGGTGAAGGTGAAGACGTCATCATCGATGCCCTGGTTGATCTCCAGGAAGGTGGCCTGGATCACGCCAGAACCGAGTGCGCTGCCGGTGAATTCAAGACCCACCGGGGCGCTGTCACCGTCACGCAGCCAAATGTTGAGCAGGCCGCCAGCGGCGCGTACTTCTTCCGGCATTTGTTCTGGGATGGGAACGAGGCGCACGGTGTTGACGCTGGTGTCGCCAATAACGTCAGAACCGGCGCGCTCGGCGCTGAAATAGTCCAGCAATTTGGCAACCGCTTCTTCGGGCGTTTCGGGGATTTCAGCCTCGTCAAATTCTTCGTGGTCAAACTCACCTTCATGGTCAAATTCATGCCCCGCAAATTCCTCTGCGTTGGCCATCTCTTCGGCAAGGCGGGCGTACAGTTCTTCAAACTGGCCGGTGAGCACCACATTTTCGCTGGGATTCCAGACCCAAAACTGGGTGCCGTCGCTCACGGCAATGGTGCCGATGAGTTCGGCATCGTCAGCCGTAAGGACTTCAATGCGAAAGGCGGGTTCGCCGTTGGGGCCAGCTTCCAGGCGGCCCCACGCTTCTGCGGTGCCGCTCATTGCCTGCTCAGGCGTGTCTACAGCCACTTCTACAATGGCGTGGCCGTCGGTGATGGTTTGGCTGGTTTCTAGGGCCTGCACCAGCAAATCTTCGGCTGTAGGAATGACAAAAGCACCAATGGCTACGGCCGTTCCGGCCAGCACCACCAGCGCCAATAAAATACTCAAAAATCGTTTACGACGTTGCATAAGGTTAACTCCCGCTAGATCATAGGTTTGTTTAATCAATCCATTAAACACCATGCCTAACTTTAATGTGACAAGGGAAACGGCCGTTTACGGTAAAAAATTGGCTAACAAAGCTAAAACAAGTCAAAAAAACAGCCAGGCTTTCCTAACAAAGTCCTATTTCCCCTGAATTATGAAATTGATACCATATTTGCACAAATTTAATACCTAAAGCAGGTATCACTTAGCACATGTTCATACTTGAAATCATTCACCAGTTAAAGCAGTTCTTCCAGTTGCCTACATTTGCCAATGCAGAAGATCAGCACACGGCCGAATTTCTCAACCGCTCCATCATTACCGGGGTTGTCATTACGGCCGGTTTTACAACATTAGCCCTGGTGACGCCCAGCACCCCAGGATATGTTTTTCCGCTTGGGCTAATCATCATGCTTTTAAGCTTGAGCTTGTACGGACTTTTGCGCAAGGGCCGGTTTGAAACAGCGGGGATTATTCTGGCAGTGGCTGGTTGGTTTGGCACTACAGTTGGCGCGGTTCTTTATCGCGGGCCGCATCAGCCATTGATTGTTATTTATTTGGTGAGTGTCATCTTTATTGGCTATCTTGTTAGCTGGAAGGCCAGTTTGCGAATGGCCGCGCTTTCCATTGCCACCCTCCTGGTTCTGGCGTTATTAGAGAGCGCCAATATTTTTGAGCCAATTTTGCTGCGGTCTCCCTGGCAAGACCTACTGGTTTGGAGCATCGGAATTGTTTCCGCGCTCAGCACCATACGCTTTGGAACAAACCGTATTAACAATGCCTTGTCTGAGGCCAGGGCAAAAAACGAAGCCCTATTAAAGGCGACGCAGACGGCTGATGCAGCCAATGCGGCAAAAAGTGAATTTCTGGCCAACATGAGCCATGAAATTCGTACGCCTTTGAATGCAATTATTGGTCTGACCAGCCTTTTGCTAGACACGCCGCTCAATCAAGAACAAGAGGAATACCTTAAAACTTTGCGTATCAGTGGCAATGGGCTGCTGGCGCTTATCAATGACATTTTGGATTTCTCTAAAATTGAAGCGGGCAAGTTAGACGTGGAGCAGCACCCATTTAATTTACATGCTTGTGTCATTGAAGCTGTGGATTTGTTTGCCAATAAAGCGGTTCAGAAGAAGCTTTCATTGAATTACCATATTGCGGATGACTTGCCTGTGAATGTGGTGGGGGATGTAACGCGCACCCGGCAGGTTTTGGTGAATTTGATTGGCAATGCCTTGAAGTTTACCCAAGAGGGGGGCGTGTCTGTAGCGGTGAGTGGGGTTGAAAGGGGAAACGGCCGTTTAATGCTTAAATTTTCCGTGATGGATACAGGCATTGGCATCCCCTCTGAACGTGTTAGTCGCCTGTTTAAAACATTTAGCCAGGGAGATTCTTCTACCACGAAACGGTTTGGCGGCACAGGCTTGGGCTTAGCCATTAGCAAACGGCTGGCCGAGGCAATGGCGGGTGACATGTGGGTGGAAAGCACGCCAGGAAACGGCTCTACTTTTTTCTTTACTATCCTGGTGAAGCAAGCTGGTTCACTGCCTGCCAGCGCTACCAAACCGCTGCCGAAGGCTGGCAAGCATGGCAATGCCGCCGCAACGCCCGTATTTGATACGGCTCTGGCAGAGCGATTGCCGCTACGTATTTTGTTGGCCGAGGATAATCTCATCAATCAAAAGGTAGCGGTGCGAATTATGGAGCGGTTGGGGTATCGTGTGGATGTGGCCAGTAATGGCGTTGAAGTTCTAGACGCGCTGCACCGCCAGCCCTATGACCTGATCTTGATGGATGTGCAAATGCCAGAAATGGATGGGGTGGTTGCCACAAAACATATCCGCAGCGATTTTTGCCCAGAAGACCAACCGGTCATCGTTGCCCTGACGGCCAATGCGTTGAGTGGGGATCGCGAACGATTTTTGCAGGCGGGCATGGATGATTACATTAGTAAACCGGTGCGAATTGACATGCTAACGGCCGTTTTAGAACGCAATTTCCGACCTGAGCCAACTTAGAATCTTTCCGAACCGCTGTAAGCTCTTTGGTTAATAGTCAGATAGGCATTTAGCCAACTAGCCCATCTGCTTAAGCGCCTCCCAACCAGAGGGAACCTCACCCCACTCAATCTTTTCAGCCCCCAAAAATTTTCCCAGTGATGAAACGGCCTGGCCAACGGCGCGCACCATTCTCTTATTTTTCGGTGCGCCATCTTCCCGGTACACATTGTAAATATGCAGCGTCTTGGTTTTGCGATCCATTTTAGGATCGATACGGCCGATCAGCTGGTCGCCATGCAAAATAGGCAAGACGTAATAGCCGTACTCCCGTTTGGCCTTGGGCACGTAAATTTCAATGCGATAGTAAAAGTCCCACAGCGCTTCGGTGCGGTCACGGTCACAAATGAGGTTGTCGAAGGGGGAGAGCAGGGTGGTGCGTGGCTGCCAGTCGCCATTTTGCAGCTGGCGCAGCAGGGGCAGATCTTCACTGTGGAGGTAATAATCTCCGGGCACGTCGGCGACGGTGACGGGGATGAGGGTTTCTTCTTTGACAAGCTGCTTGAGAACGGCCGTTATCCCCGGATACATCCCCCGCGTGTAATGCACTTTAATTTGCTTAACGGTGGCTGCGCCCAACGCTCGGACGGCCTTCTGCACGGCAAAGCGGCACGCTTCTTTGGCCGTCCACTCATCTTGTGGCGTCCACTCCGGCAAAAAATCCTCGGCCAGCCCCCACTTGCGCTGGTTGCCTACCCGCTCGGCAATGACCACCTGCCCGTTGCTCCACAAATAATCTAGCAGCAAATTAACAAAACGGCCGCTTGTCCAGCCAGAAGTCCAATTCATTTTTTCCTGGCTATCAAATTCACGAGAAAAAAGTGGGCCATCCTGCCCCAATCGTGCCAAGACATGATCGTGCAGCGCGTCGAAGCCGATTTCGCCATCAAACCACTTGGCATATCTTTCTTTTCTAGATTGCTTGTCACGCAAATGACGCATTCCCCAGTTAAAAACGGGGTACTCTTCTGTAAGCACCAGCGAGGCGGCGTGTGCCCAATATTCAAACAGCGCCTTCTCCTCCCAGCGCAGCTTTTCTAGCTCAGCCACATCAAACTCGCCCAGGCGGCTCCACAGCACCAGCAAATGGGTGCGCTCCACGGCCCGGATGGGGTCTAGCTGCACGCAGCCCAAATCGCGAATGACATCAAGCAGGGCAGGTGGTTTTTGTTTGGTTAAATGCTGGCGGGAAATGACCAATCGGCGCAAATCCTGGCGAGTGAGGGTTAGTTGGGCAGTCATTAGCTTCTCCTAAAAATTTTACCGCAGAGAGCGCGGAGGGCGCTGAGAAAAAGAGGTCGGGTTTCTCTGGCAGGGATTATACGTGGCAACTGGCTTTAGAACAAGCGTTCGTGAGAGGGCGCGGTTTTTCATTAAAAATGGAACCGATTGGCAGAAACGGTGTATTGTAGGTAGATGGCACGTTCTGGAACGGATGAAACCGCCAGCGAAGAGGCAAATTTGATTCAGCAAGCCCGGCGCGGAGACGCGGCTGCCTGGGAGTCGCTGGTACGCCAGCATCAGGAAGCGGCGTTTCGGCTGGCGTATTTGCTGCTGGGTGATGCCCATGAGGCCGAGGATGTGGCCCAGGAGGCGTTTGTGCGGGCATTTTTGGCGCTGGATCGGTTTGACAGGGAACGGCCGTTCAAACCGTGGCTCCTGCAAATTACCCGCAACCTGGCCAAAAACCGGCTGCGCAGCTTGTCTCGCTACTGGGCAATGGCCCGGCGGTGGTGGCAGGAACAGGACCCCGTTGCCGAAGCAGCGCACCTGCGCCAGAGTGAGTCGGCGCTGCTGTGGCAGGCGGTGCAGCAGCTGCGCCCCAAGGCGCAAGAGGTCATTTACCTGCGCTACTTTTTAGAGATGTCTGAGGCGGAAACGGCCGTTGCCTTGGCTGTGCCTGCCGGAACGGTAAAGTCGCGGCTGCACCGGGCGTTGCAGCAGTTAAAAAGGGTAATTGAAGCAGATTTTGTAGCGTTAAAAGAAGTCATTGAGTAACTGGGTAATTGATGAACGAAATGAACAGTTCGTACGAGAAGCAAATAGAGGAATGGGCAGCGGCGTTTGACTTCCCGCCCACACCAGATGTTGCCGGGCAGATACGGCCGTTGCTTACCGCGCCCGTAAAAAAAGCCAGGCCGCCTCAACGACGGCTGGCCTGGGCGCTTGCTTTGCTGCTGCTGGCCGCCAGTTTGCTGGCTGTGCCTGCCGTACGGGCTGCCCTGGTGCAAATTTTGCGCGCCGGGGGCATCACCATTTTTGTGGGCGAAGAAGCAGCGGTTGATGAAATGCCGCCGCTGCTCAACGAGCAGCTGCCTGCCTTTACAGAGCCAATTACCCTGGAAGAGGCCGCGGGCCGGTATCCTAATTTGCAGCTGCCCACAGAGCTGCCACCGCCGGATGATGTGCTGCTGCATGAGGAACCGGTTTGGGATACGGCCGTTATCTTCCTGTGGCGCGACGAAGCCGATCCGCAACAAATCGCGCTGAGCCTTTACCAGATCAACGTGGCGCAGTACGCCTACAAAGGCAGCGAAATGCTGGAAATGACCGAGGTAAATGGTAACCAGGCGTTCTGGCTCATCGGCCCGCACTATTTCCGCTTGCAAGACAGTGCGCTGCAAAGTGGCGCTGTTGAAGAATGGCTGTTTGTGGAAGGCAATGTGCTGATCTGGTGGGAGGGAAGCGTTACCTACCGTTTAGAAGGTGCAAAATCATTGGAAGATGCGCTAAGGATTGCTGAATCTTTGCAAACCGTTGAGGAATAAATCGTAGCCGCAGATTCTTTCTGCGCAACCACTTTGCGCGGAAAGAATCCACGGCTACAAGAAGGAGTGTTGTGATGCGAAAAAATTTCATTTGGATCGTTGGATTTTTGTTGATGGTTGGTTTGTTTGGCAACGTTGGTTCGGCGCGGGCGGGCGGCTGGGCAACAGTCACGTTGTCTGAACTGCCTACAGAGGTGGTGGCGGAACGGCCGTTCACCATCGAGTTTTCTATACGGGGGCATGGCCAAACGCTAATAGCTGGCACCGATGCCACTGTTACGGCCGTTCAAGAAGCCAGCAGCACCCGGGTGAATGTGGAGGCAGAAGATAGTACTGAAGAAGGGTTCTATACCGCCACGCTCACGTTGCCAGAATCAGGCAACTGGTATTGGGAAATCTCCGTTTGGGGCCTAAGCCATCCCATGCCACCTTTGCTGGTGAATAAAGCTGGGGTTGTCAGTGTGGAGCATGGGGGGGAAACGGCCGTTGGGGCAACCAATGTTGCCTGGCAGCTTATTTTAGGCTGGGCCGCAGCGGCGGGAGCTATCATCCTGTTGTTTTTATGGACACGACAAAAGAACCAGCTGCGGCTGGCAGGCGCGGCACTGCTGGGTGTGGTAAGTTTGGCTGGCTTTGTGCTGTATGCCCAAATGCCCCAACCTGTTTTGGCAGAAAGTGAAAACGAGGTAGCGATGGTTCCGGCCATTGCCCCGGAAGCAATGGGCGAGGCGCTGTTTGTGGCCAAAGGGTGCATCCAGTGCCACACCAATGACAACGTCACAATGGCTGAAAACATGATCCCGATTGGGCCAAACATCACCTTCGTCAAGCGATCCCCAGAATATTTGCAGGTGTGGTTAGCAGACCCATCCACCTTAAAAACTGGTACGCAAATGCCCAACCTGCACCTGAGCCAAACAGAGATTGATACGCTAGTCGCCTTCTTACAAACCGATGCGGATTAATCGACTTCTCTGGCTTTTTTTCATTTTTCTAGTTGCTTGTAGTCAGGAAAATGTCGTTCTGACAGAACCTGTACCTAAAGCCATTACGATTAGGTCATTGGAACCAACGGCCGTACCCACACCAGAAGTTATCATCATCGGCCCTACTGACGATTATCCCGAAGGCTGCCAGCCAAACGAAGTTGTAGAGCTGTTGCTGTCATTTTTGGACGCTTACAACACGGGCAACACGGTCGCGATAGACCAAACTTTTGCCGAACATATTGAATGGTATTCAGACACGAAAGGTGAAAATGAGCAAAATCACTTTGTCACCTATACCCGCGATGGAATCCTGCCATATGTTGCCATCCGCCAGGAACAGCAAGATCAGCTGGCACTATTGTGGCTAAATGTTCTGCCAAAAACCTGGCATGGTGGGGTTGACATTAATTACATGTTGCAGCGGGAAGCAAACGATCTGGAATCTGGGCCAGACGGCCGTCCGCGACTTGTCAGTGGAAAGGGTGCTATACATTGTCCCGACCGAAAAATCTTTGTTTGGAGCATGGGCACATTGGCGGCTTGGGAAGTGCTAACCACACATGTTCTAAGCTGCAATGGGACGTCAGAAACATTTTCTGCAGAAAAGATTGTTGTGTGTGCTTACGGAACCGAATAATAGAGTGCCTGTATCTTTGCCCAAAAATTACGTAATGGTTTGGCCTCCTTCAACCATGTTGAGCAAATTACAACAAACCTGCGTCGATCCGTAGATGATTAAATTTCTTCAGGCCATTCGGCGTGGGGGCGCTGCTCGCGGCAGATGTCTAGCAGGCGGTCCAGCTTGCCGTGCCGCTCGCAGTAGAGGATGATTTCCTGGGCCAGCTCTGGTTTGGTGGCGTTGGGCAGGTCATCTTTGTCGATGCCCAGGTCAAAGCAGAGGGTTTCCAGCTCTGTTTTATTGAAGTAACGCACCATCAGTTCGCGCAGGCGGATGCGGTTTTGCAGCAGCATTTCGGCGCTTTCTTCTTCCAGAACGGCCGTATAAAACTCAGCCACCGCCAATTTGCGCGTAGAAATGCTGTTGCGCTGCTCCAGGCTCATTTCGGCCAGGGTGCGGTCGTGCCCTTCGGGGATGAAGATGGCGTCCCAGCCAAAAATCTGATGACCACGCGGTTCTGGGGCGATGGTGCCTGCCAGCTGCCCGGCAAAGATGCGCACCTGTCCATCTGGGCCGTGATACGCCAATTTGGTAACGGCCGTAGCCGAACGGTCTGGAAACGCATCCAGCATCTTGCAAATGCCAGCCACGCCCACGCCGCTAATGAACAATCCAGCCACATTGCCCGGCAAATTCTTCCAGGTACGAATCATCAAATTCGTTTGCTCAACCAAAAAGGGCAGGTAAGGTAGCTTCGGCTTAATCGCCTCTACCTTGCGCCGGATGAGAATATCCACGTCAGTGGTGACCACATCCTCCACGTTGTAGCGAAACCAGAACAGGTCAGCAAACTTGCCCAGCAAAAACTGGTAATCATTAAATTTATTCTCTGAGGCAGTGACAAAATAAAGCCGGTCGATGCGATTTTTAGTCATAGTTTATTTGTGGAATGGATTGTTCTGTATGAAAATTTTGCCAAAAAACGCAAAACTTACTCGCCAGATTCGTACTCTCCCAAAAAATTTTTACCAAATGCGAGAAATTGACTTGCTCGTTCAATCTGTTGTATTGCTTTTCGGCGGGAAAGAGTTGGCATTGGGTCGTAGTCGCCGATCAAACGACTATCTTGAGCATCAATTAAATAGCGGTGAAAATGTGCGGGTGCACGACCTGTTTTTACAAAATGTTTTCCAAAAGCAGCGATCACGGCAGAATGCTTTGAAAAATTCAGCGCATCCTCCAGTAAAAGAGCTTCAGCTATGTAGAACATGGCATAGTAAGCACGAGAGATGGCAAAATCGAAGAAATCCTCACTGACCAAGAGTTCTGCTGCATCAATACTACTCTGCGCTTTCTGCAAAAGGGCAGATTGCTCGGGCGTCATACCACAATTCCTTCACGACGGATGTTTAGCAAAAGCGGGCTGTTTTCTTGAATGTATCTTTCTTCGGAAATGTAAACACAAGAAATTACAATATCATGCTCCAGGGATAGAGTGGACGTAATCGGCGAAACCCGCTCGATTTCTGTTGCCGGTTCTACTGGCCCAGCCAAAACAACCAGCACATCAACATCAGAGCCAGGCAAAGCATCACCACGCGCCTGTGAACCGTACAGCACCATATGGACTAGACTGGAGCCATAGAGTTCATTAAGTTGACGACGAAGCTCGGCTAAAACATGATTCAGTTTCTCTGACGATAGTTGTTGTAATTCCATAAATCACATTGTACATGAAGAAAGGATGAAAAAGGCATTCTTCTTCCTTTTTCATTGTTGTTAATGCCATAGGATTTATTATTGGTTGAATACCAACTCAAATAACAAAGTTTTTGATGAATGAATTTGTTTGAAAAAAGTTATTTTTTGGTTTGCAAATTCTATAGATTTAATAACAAATTCTGCCCGTTTAGCTGAAGCATCAGAGTCCATGTACCAATTATCGTAAGTGTAGGATAACTTACCAGTCTCGAGCCTTTCAATTACATCGCCGCCAACGACAGCAATATCGTTTTGTCCACACCAATTTATAACCTGTAGCGCATCTTTAAAGTACCAAGCAAAGTTATTTACACCCAACGGTTCACTCAGATCAACACCTTTTCTTAGTAAATTAGAGCGGAAATATTCTAAAACAGTGTTAACCATTTTTTACATCCTATAATAGCTTTAAAAAATGAACTAAGTACAACGGCCGTAACATTCTAACACACCTTCTTTCCTTCCCAACCAGCCAAACCCACTAGGGTAATCGCATATTCCCCCATCGCCGGAGGCTGAAGCCATCCGGCTAGTTACGGAAGCCCGATTGGGCTTAAAAAACAGGCCCTTTGGGCCTTTCATGGATAGCGGGGGCGTTCACGCCTCCGCGAGCATGGCAGAAAAACCGAGTATGCGATTACCCAGCCAAACCCACAATTCATATTGCCGATTCCGCATTCCCTCTTTATGATCAGGGTCACGTAATGATTTTTAACGCAAAGTCCGCAAAGATAACAAAGGCGCAAAGCTTTTTTCTTTTCACTTATCACTTTTTACTTTTCACTCTTTGCCTCTTTGTGTCAGAAAACGGGAGAGTAAATGGATCTGGAACGCCCCGATTTAAGCAACGTTAGCCCCGATGTGCGGGACTACATTGAAGCCTTAGAAGCTGAACTGCTCAGTGCCCAGGCAAGCCAGCCGCGCCGCCGCAGCGCCGACTCTGAGCCAACTGAACCACCCACCACCCAGCAAATTATCACCATTAGCCAGCGCGGCGTGGCCAAACGGACGGCGCGGCATTTATACGGCCGTCAGCGGCGCAGCGGCATTGGCGTGTTTGATCTGGACGTGGACGAACATGACTTTCCCGCGCATGTGGTTGTGGCCGACGAGAGCGAACGGCTGCTGCTCTTTAGCAATTTGGGGCGGGTTTTCCCCATTGCCGTCGCCGCTATTCACCAAACCGAGGAGCTGCGTGCGCCGGGTGAAAGCCTCGTCAGCCAATTTCCTTTCCATGGCAACGAGCATCTCATCGGCGCGCTTCCGGCTGAGGCTGGGCAGTACGTGGTTTTGGCCAGCCAGCGCGGCTGGGTGCAGCGCGTGGCCGCCAACTACTTTGGCAAGAGTCTCATCCCCGGCATGGCCTTTCATGACGTAAAGCAAGGGGGGCAGATTACGGCCGTTTGCTGGACCAACGGCCGTGACGAGATTTTCCTGGCAACCCGGCAGGCGCAGGGCATCCGCTTCCGCGAGACGCAGGTGCCTGCCCGCGGTGGCTGCCTGGGATTGCGCGTCGATCAGGGGGACGAGGTGGTGGCCGTGTCCAACGTGGTGGAGAGCAGCGGGGTGTTTGTGGTAGGCCACGACGGCAAAGGCACCATCCGCCAGATGAGCGGCTTTCGCATGAACAAAGCGCCCGGCGCTGGCGGCAAGGCCATCTTCAAAAGCGATGAACTCATTGGCGCGGTGACGGTGCGCGAAGAAGACGACCTCTTCATCCTGGCCCAAAGCGGCAAAATGATTCGCTTTCAGGCCAACGAGGTGCCGCCCAAAGAAGGCGTGGTGCAGGGGGTCAACTGCATGGGGCTGCGCAATGATCTGGTTACGGCCGTTGCCGTCGCCAAACTGGAGAATGGATGACATTTTTTGAAGATGGCGAAGAGTACGTCGAGCAGAAGTTTGCTGACCTGACGTTGACGCAAGAAGTGGTTACGGCCGTTACCTTCGAAGAATGTACCTTCACCGGCTGCAACTTCAGCGAAACGCAGTTCAAACGCTGCATCTTCCGCGACTGCGCTTTCCAAAACTGCGATCTGAGCCTGCTGGATGTGGATTACAGCACCTTTCAGCGCTGCAAACTGGTGCAGTGCAAAGCGATTGGCATCAACTGGGCCAAAGTTATGCGTATCGAGCGAATCGAATTCCACGAATGCAACCTCAGCTATGCCGTTTTTATGGAGCTGGATTTGTCCAAAGCCGTCATGGTTCATTGCCTGGCCAAAGAAGCCACCTTTGCCGAAACCAATCTTACCGAGGCCAACTGCACCCACACGGATTTTACAGACGGCCGTTTCATCCACACCAACCTCACCAAGGCCGACTTCCGCGGCGCACGAAACTACGCCATTGCCCCTGGCCAAAATACGCTCAAGCAGGCCAAATTTTCATTGCCAGAAGCTGTAGCCTTGCTGCACGGTCTGGACATTATTTTAGAGGATTCAGCGTAATCACCAGGACTGGCAGTCCTGAATTCAGAATTACCCGAACAAATGAAGCGTCAGGACTGCCAATCCTAATATTTAAACAACAAAAGGAACCAACATGCTAGACAAAGCCAAAGCTTTACACGATGAACTTATCCGACTGCGGCGCGATATTCACGCCCATCCCGAACTGGGATTCCAGGAATTCAGAACTTCGGCCCTGGTAGCCGACACGCTTACCGAATTGGGCATTGACGTGAAAACCGGGGTTGGTCGCACCGGTGTGGTGGGCCAGATTGGCACAGGGGATGGCCCCACCATCGCCATTCGCGCCGACATGGACGCCCTGCCCATTCTGCAAAAATCCGATGCGTCGTACAAATCGCAGAACAATGGCGTGATGCACGCCTGCGGTCACGATTCCCACACCGCCATGCTGCTGGGCGCAGCGCACCTGCTCAAGCAAAGCCTGGCCGATGGTGGCTGGCAGGGGAACGTTCGCTTCCTTTTCCAGCCATCAGAAGAGGCGTTTGACGCCAACGGCATCAGCGGGGCAACGGCCATGATCAGCGACGGCGCACTGGAAGATGTGGACGCAGTCATTGCCCTGCATGTGGCCAGCGATCAGCCAGCGGGCCAGCTGCGCTTTCAGGATGGCTACTCTCTGGCCAACGTCGATTCCTTTAAGGCGTGGGTGCGCGGCGACGGTGGCCACGGAGCCTACCCGCACACCGGCAGCGACCCGCTGCACATGCTCAGCGTTATTTTGCCAGCCATTTACGCCATCCCTTCGCGGCGCATCAACCCCCTGCGTGGCTGTGTGGTGAGCCTGGGTGAAATCAGTGGCGGGGCTGCGCCCAACGTGATTCCCAATGAGGTGTACATTCAGGGCACCATTCGCTCTTACCACGACGACGTGCGCGAGCAGCTTTGGGCCGAGGTGGAAAATGCCTTCAAGCTGAGCCAGCAGATGGGCGGCAGCTATAAATTTGAGCTGGCCAAGGGCTACCCGGCCATGTTTAACAGTGAGCAGGTAAACGACTGGATGCGGGATGTGGCGCGGGAGTTGGGCGGTGAAACGGCCGTAATCGACACCGAGTTTGGCATGGGGGCTGAGGATTTTGCCTACATGACTCGCCAGGCCAAAGGCGCGATGTTCATGCTGGGCGCAGCCATTGATGATGGCCTTGTGCGCCACCACCACACCGACATTTTTGACATTGATGAAAGCGTGCTGCCTTTAGGCGCAGCCATCCTGGCGGAAACTGCCCATCGCTTTGTCACCGGTAAAGTGCGCTAAAAAGATTGACACATTGCGCCAAATGTGCAGAATTTGTAAAAAAAAGCATGTGAGAACGTGTGAAGAACCAGAGGATGTACTATAATAACGGCCGTATTGAAAAAATCGCTTTCTGTGAGTTGCTTCACATGCTTTCTTTCAAATCGTTGGAGGTAAACTATGGCGGGTCCCGCAAACGAAGATAAGTTCTACCCAAATCGCTGGGTGCGCATCATTTTAATTGCTACAGAAGAAATTGTTGGCAAAAATGGTGTTAACGCCTTACTCAACATGGGTGGCATGTCTGACTACATCGATAACTACCCCCCGGACAACATGAAGAAAGAAGTCCCCTTTGCCCATGTAGGACAGTTGCAGCAGGCTTTTTGGGACATGTATGGCGCTCGTGGGGCGCGGGCGTTTGCGGTGCGTGCTGGTAAGAAGACGTTCAACGATGGTCTGGATAGTTTTGGGTCAGTAGCCACGGCTGCCCGGGCCGCCATGAAGATTGGCTCCTTAGAGCGGCGCATTGGCCTGGGGCTGCAATTTTTTGCTAAATTCTTTAACCAGGTGAGCGACCAGGAAGTGTCTCTGACGGATGACGAAAAATCATGGTATTGGAATATCTTGATTTGCCCCATGTGTACTGGACGAAACACAGATTCGCCCGTGTGCCATTTAGCGGTTGGCGTTCTGCAAGGGGCGTTGGAAAATTTTGTGGATTCTGACAAGCGGTTTAACGTCTCCCCCACGGGCTGTATCGGCCAGGGGGATGAACAGGGCGTTGTTGTTATCGACAAAGAACCTCTATAATCATCACAATCTTCTGATAGTTTTATGACAAAAGCGCCCCGTGCAGGAGGCGCTTTTTTGTTATGTATTACTCGGAACGGCCGTTCTATAGCAATTTCACCCCGTTTTTATATATAATGCTTTCACCGTATCGTCCAGTTTGTCAGGTGAGGGCAAACTACCAACCGCAGGAGAAATGGCGACTTCAACCTGTAACTGATTCCAATATAAAGTTCAACCGACCTCGCAGCTTCATCACACCCTGTTGGTATTTTGTTTTCCACCTTGCGTGCAACTTCTGAAGGAGGTTCTCATGATTCGTAATAAATTGTCCCTGGTAGGATTCGGCCGTTTTGGGCGGAATAGGTTAGCTGCATTCCTGCTGCTATTTCTTGTTCTGCTGTTTGGCGTTGGAACGGTTAGCTCCCACCCCTACGTTATCCCCACCATCAGCATCACCAGCGTTAAAGCCGGGGAGACGGTCACCATCCAGACCCACAACTTCCCTGCCGGTATGACCTTTAACGTGACGATGGGCAAAATGTACACCCAGGGCATTGGCGGCATCTACGTTGGGCAAATTTATTCGGGCTATGGTGGATCGTTTCCGGTAACATTCGACATTCCCCCAGAACTTCAAGGGGATGCGCTTATTTCTATTCGTGCTCAAACGGCACACCTTCATCCGTATTACGCCTATAATTGGTTTTACAACAATAGCACTGACCCTTATCCGCCAGACAATACCGGCCCAATCTATACAGGGATTCCCACCTTTAAGATTACGGCCGTTAAAGAAGGCGAAACTGTAACCATTAAAACCAATAACTTCCCGGCTGGCCTGACCTTTGCCGTAACAATGGGCAAAATGTACACGCGCGGCATTGGTGGCATTAAGGTAGCCGATTTTTATTCTGGGAGCGGCGGCACACTGACCGCCACATTTAACATTCCCCCCGAGCTAAAGGATGATGCCCGCATCGCCATTCGCGCCCAAACCGCGCATGGCAATCCGTACTATGCCTTTAACTGGTTCTATAACACAACGGCCGTTGTCGATGATGGTGGTGGCGGCGACGATGGCACGGTTTACCCCGTAGACCCCGTGCCTGTTCACACCGGCATACCCACTTTTAAGGTTTGCACCGTCAACAAAGATGGCAATGTGACCATTTTGACCCACAACTTCCCCCAAAACCAAACGTTTAACGTGACGATGGGGGCCATGTACACGCAAGGCATTAACGGTATTCCGGTAGAACCATTGTCTTCTGAGGGCAACACGAGCGCCCGCTACACCTTTACAATTCCAGAGGCGCTGAAAGGCTCTTACCGCATCTCCATTCGTGCCCAAACGGCGCACAAATATCCGTATTACGCCTATAACTGGTTCTACAACAACAGCACGACCATGGATCATTGCCCGTAAGGTTTAGCCAGCAGTCAACAGATTGTGGAGTCCCTGAGAGCGACAGTTCTCAGGGACTTTTTTTGGTCATAACGGCCGTTTCCCTGGTAAACTTAGCCACTATGATTGAGCTTACCCAGCTGCAAAAAGTTGTTCAACAAAATACGCTCATCGACATCCCCCAAATGTCTGTAGCTTCGGGAGAGATTACGGCCGTTGCTGGCTTAACGGCCGTGCACAAAGACACCTTCATCCAGTTGATTACCGGATTGACGCCGCCCACTGCCGGGCAAATTCGGCTTGCCGGGATCGATCCCCACCAGGAAAGAACCCTGTTTGCTCAAAAAGTGGGGGTTTTGCCAACTGAAAACGGCCTGTATGAACGGCTAACCGTCCGGCAAAATTTGGAATTTTATTGCCGCCTCTACGGGCTGCCGTTTAGCCGGGCTGCTGAAGTGATAACCCTGGTTGGCTTGCAGGACAAAATGCAGATTCGGGTGCAGCAGCTTGCCCCAGAGCTGGCCCGACGACTGGCGTTTGGGCGGGCGCTGCTGCACCAGCCGGAGATGCTCATTGCCATAGACCCATTTACGCATGGCTCTACAGCCTCCATTGGCCTGATTAGCCAGGTGCTGCGCCAGCAGGCTGCCAGGGGCATGGCCATTTTGCTGATTGTGGATGAGAGTGCGGCGGCAACGGCCGTTTGCCACACCATCCTCATCATGAACCAGGGGCGGCTGAGCCACAGCTACAAACCAGACGACCAGCCCACACCGCCCAATCTGCCCTTCAAAATTCCGGCCCGGCTAGAGGGCAAAGTGGCCCTGGTGAATCCCGCCGACATTTTGTACGCCACCAGCGATGACGGCCGTACTTATTTATTTACAGAAAACGGCCGTATTCCCACCCATCTTACCCTCAGCGAGGTGGAAAGCCGCCTGGCGCGCAGCGGCTTTTTCCGGGCCCATCGCAGCTACCTGGTGAACTTGCAGCACATCAAAGAGATGATCGCCTACACCCGCGACAGCTACACCCTCATTTTAGATAGCAACCTGCCCGATGAGACCAGCGCCATCGAAATTCCCCTCAGCAAAAGCGCCGCCCGTGACCTGCGGGAGCTCCTCGATTTCTAAGATTTCAGCGGAAACCACCTAAGAATCTATCCGAACAAGCCACAGAGGAAAAAGAGAATTCAGAGGCATTGAACCTAAACTCAAAAACCTCTGTGGCTAAGTGGAGAACAAAAAGTCCTTTAAAAACAATCGTCATATTTGAGCTTTTTGTTCTCCTGAAAGTAAATCACAAGTTGCGCTCAAGTTTTTAAACAACTTTTCGTGATTTACTTAATATTCGGATAGGCATTAAATTTCTGGAGGCGTTGACAAACCGGTGTGTCGTTTGCTAATATGTCGTTGGACGACATATTGTTGCCCGACATATTGATTAAGGTGAAACAAATGGATCCGGAACAAAATTTACCCCTTGGCGAAGCCACCTTTTTTATTTTGCTTAGCTTGATGCCCGCGCCAAAACATGGTTACAGCATCATGAAAGCGGTTGAAGAATTAAGCAACGGCCGTCTGCAACTCAGTACCGGCACGCTTTATGGGGCGCTAAAGCGAATGCTGGAGCAGGCCTGGATTGAACGGTACGAGGCGGCCGATCAAACAGACAACGGCCGTATGCGCAAAACATACCGGCTTACCGAGCTGGGGCGTCGGGTGCTAGATGCCGAAATTGCCCGCATGGACAGCCTGGTGGCAGCCGCCCGCCAGGTTTCTGGAGGGTTGGCATGACAGCTTTCTTGTTACAACTTTACCGGCTCATGCTGTGGCTGTATCCTGGTGGATTTTATGCCACGTTTGCTCAGGAAATGGACGATGTTTTTACCAATAAGTTGCGCCAGGCAGCCGACCAGCGGGCCAAATTGCGGGCGTTTGGGCACGAACTGCGCCATTGGCCCGGCAGCTGCCTGCGGGAGCATTGGGCAGCCCAGCAGGCGACGTTTAATTTCCCGGTTTTCCACAAGTTGTCCTGGCGCGGAACGGCCGTTGCCGCCCTGCCTTATTTGCTGATGGCCCTCATTTATGTCCTGTTCACCTTTATCGTCAGCCAGGGTATATTCAATTTTGTCTTGTTTGGGGCCGTTTTGATTGTACTCACCGTTGCCTGGTGGCAGCATTGGCCTACCTGGTCGGCCAGCTGGCTGGGCCTTTTGGCTTACCTTCTGTTTTTCATGGTGCTGCCGACGCGCATTGGGCAGGGGCAAGAAGAATGGAACACAACGCAACGTTTGGTCTCTATGATTTTTGCTGAAGTGCTGTATTTCTTGCCGCTTTTTTGTGCCTTTTATTGGTTGGTGGGACGTTGGCCGGGCGCTGGCGCAGCGGTGCTGCTGCCCCCCATTGGCTTTGGCTGGTTTTTGCACATGGAATTTGTGGCTGACAATCTCAGGCTGCCAATCCTTAGCTTTTCCTGGCTTTGGCTGGCGGTGATGGTTGTGCTGGTGGCCCGATGGGCAGCCCCGCGACGACAAAGCTGGGTGCTGGGCCTGGCTGCATTGGTGATTGGTTTGCTTTCGTCGTATGCTGGGCAATTTTGGGTGACTATTCCTGTGGCGGGTTCTTTTGCTCGCCTGATGGAAAACTTTTTGTCTGGGTTTGTGCCTACGCTGCTGCCGCTGGTGGCCATTTTGCTGCTGCATGCGCTGCGCCGACGGTTTGTGATAGCTGCTAACGGCCGTTCCGCGCTGCGTTATTACCGGGTTTTATTTTGGAGCATTGTGGCGCTTATTTTGGTCAGCCAGGTGGCCCAGCGCCTCTTTTTGCCTGATGATCTGGCGGCGTTTCGGCCGGGAGCGACTGGGGTGTTAACGGCCGTTTGCCTGCTGAGTTTGCTGGGAATCGCAGTAAGCGCCTGGCGACTGCGGCGCAGCCAGCCCGGTTGGCTGCTGCTCACCCTGGTGATTCTATTTCCCTTCATTTACCAGGTAGGTGCGCTTGGCGTTTTGCTGGGCGAGCTGCCTTTCTTCCAGTCGTTGAATTCAGTTTACCTGTACGAAACCGTCCGTCTGGGCGGGCGGACGGTTGGATTGGTTTGGCTGGGGCTGTCTGCCTGGCTGCTGGGGCGGCGTTTGCCGTCGCTGCCAGATCTGCCAACGGACGACACTGTGGCCAGTCCAGCTACGTAAACCGCAAAAAGTATTTGGAAATCCGCACGGCTATTTGCGGTTTACGTTAAAGAGAACAAAAGCTTCTTTAAGTTAAAATTATTTTAAGGACTTTTTGTTCTCTACTTAATTGCTCCACAAAAAAACAGATGATCCATCTAGCGTTTCTTGTTTACAGTTGGCTGCTCCAGCTTTATCCGCGCCATTTTCGGGCAGAATTTGAAGCGGAAATGCTGGCGGTGTTCCAGGAAAAAGCGCAAGAACAGGCTGCTTTGGGTAGATGGCCCTTGCTTGTTGTGCTGTGGCAAGAGCTGCGCGACTGGCCAGCCAACTGCCTGCAAGCCCATTGGCAAGGAGCAGAACCCGTGAAATTAATTAAAACCGGCTTTAAATGGATAACCATTTTGTTATTGTTGGCAAGCCTTAGCTGGATCGCTTTATTCGTCTGGTTCATAGGCACGGCCGAGGCGTCAAAAACGCGGGCCATTGGCCTGGCCGATCTGGACGGTGACGCTGATCTTGACGCTTTTCTGAACAATCGCGGTCATGAAGCGCCTGCTCCTGCGGCCGTGCTGTTGAATGATGGCAACGGCCGTTTCCATGAGCTAACACAAGATTTGTTTTGGGCACCCAGTGACGACCTGCTGTTGTACGATGCGGATGGCGACGGCGATGTGGACGCGCTGCAAAGCAACTGGGATTCCCGGGCCATCAGCGAACACAATTCCATTTTTTGGCTTAATGATGGCAGCGGGCAGTTCCGCCGCGCTGGTCACCTCACACTCAAAGACACCGAAGATAAATTTATCGGCGATTCCTCACGCCACTTTGCCGTGGGCGACCTGAACGGCGACGACCTGCCAGATTTGTTCAGCGTGGGCTGCTGTGGTGGGGGGCAGCAAATTAACCCGCCCAGCGAGGAGATCGTTGTGACCATACCGAATAGGCGCGTCTGGCTGGGGCAAGCGGCCAGCTTACCGCAAGATAGCGACCAAAAGCTGGGCGATGCAGGCGCGGAAGCCGTCGCTTTAGGCGATCTGGATGGGGATGGCGACCTGGATGCGTTTGTGGCCAGCAACAGCTTGTTTACCGGTAATGGCCCGTCTGAACCAGCGGGCAACGAGGTGTGGCTGAATGATGGCACGGCCGTTTTCCAGGACAGCGGGCAGGTTTTGGGCAATTTGCCCAGCTTTGCGGTGGCCCTGGGTGATGTGGATGGGGATGGCGACCTGGATGCTGTCGTGGGTAACATTGGCCCGGATGAAATTTGGCTCAACAACGGCGAGGGACAATTCCAAGACAGCGGCCAGCGGTTCCGCGACCGTTGGACCGATGGCATCTTCCTGGCCGATCTGGATGGGGATGGCGATCTTGATCTGATAACTGACCAGGATGCTCGCCAGGAGTTCCCCTTTTTAACGGTGTGGCGGACTGGTTTTGTGTGGCGAAATGATGGGAACGGCCGTTTTGGCAGCAACCCGCAGATCATTAATTATGCGTCAGAGGGCAAAATTGCTGTCGGCGACGTGAACAATGATGGCGCGCCAGACATTGTCATTGGGCAGGTAGACCAGGCGGTGGTTTACCTGAATAATGGGCAGGGCAAATTCACCAGCCGCACTTTTTGGAGCCAGCTATTTGGGCGTCTATTTGTCGGGCTTTTTCTGGTTGGCGCATTTGTCTATTGGCGTCGGCGGCGTACGGCGCAAACGCCGCCAGCCGTTGAATAACGCTCCTTTCCCCGTTTTTACCCCAATTTAATGTGCCATTCAGCCCGTTTTTGCGGCTGTTCAGCCTGGTTTGCTGCTTTTTGGCCTAAAAATAATGCGGGTTGCAATATGTTCTGCTATGGTGGTGTCTGTCGCTGCGGCCTGCACATTCACAATCATTGTGCATTGGCGCGGGGCGACAGGTAGATTATGATTACGTGGAAGAATCAGCTTTTGCCTGATGTTGTGTGTTTAGCTTTTAGCTAACCCATTTTTTGAACCCTGGTAACCCGGCAAAACAACTCAAATACCTATGGAAATTTCGACGATTCGTCTCCCTGCTCGTTGGCAACTTATTTTATCTATTGCCCGTAAAGACATCATCACCGTTTTGAACCACCCTTACCATGTCATTTCGCTTGTCATGCCATTATTCATTTCGCTGGTTTTTTTGGTGTTGATGCCGGCGCTGTTTGATAATGACACGATTCGGGTGATTGTGTATGACGAGGGCAATTCCAACCTACCGGAGCAGCTAGGTCTGGTAGAGAATGTGAAAATTGAGCGGGTGGGTTCGGCAACGGCCGTTTTAGAGCAGCTTACTGGTGATGTGGTGGCTGGGGTTGTTTTACCGCCTGGGTTTGATACGGCCGTAGCCAATGGCGTTTCACCGGAACTTACCATTTACCTGAACAGCGAGGCGCGCTCCTCCAGCATTGCTAAATTTCAGCGATTTATGGTGGAGGAAACGGCTTTTTTACAAAACCCAACGCCCGCCGCCCAAATTAGCTGGGAAGAACGGCAGCCGGGCGGCAGCGAGATGACTCCCTTTTCCATTGAGAACTTTCTCTTTACCACAATGGCGCTTTTAACAACCGGCATTGTTACCTGTAGCAGCCTGCCCCATCTGCTGCACGAAGAAAAGGAGAAAGGCACGCTGCACGCTTTGCTCAGTTCGCCAGCTTCGCAAGCCGATGTGCTGATTGGCAAGGGCGTGGCGGCTTTTACTTTAACGACGGTTGTTGTGCTGCTTATAGCTTGGTTGAATCAGGGGTTTGTGGGCAGTTGGGGCATTACGGCCGTTGCCATTATGCTCACCACCTTGTTCATGATTGGGCTGGGGCTGCTGCTGGGCTTGCTAATGCACAGCAATCAGGCCAAAGCCGCCGCCAGCATTTCTGTGATGATTGCTGCCTTGCCCAGCTGGTTCAGCGCCACTTCGCTGGAGGCGCTGACACCAGTCACCCGCTTCATTTTGCGGGCCATTCCTACCCAGCATTTGGTCGAGGCGCTGAATCAATCTTTGAACGGCCGTTCCTGGCTGGCAACCAGCGGTAATCTGGCCATTTTACTAACCTGGACCGTTGGCATCTACCTGATCTTGATTTGGTATCTGCGGCGTACCAACCTGCAATGGATAAATCAGTAAGCGGTAGACAGATTGGCAGACATTTTGCTTTTACGTAAATAGATAAGGAAAGTGCGATGATTGAAATAAAAAATTTGAAAAAGTATTACGGGGAAGACAACAGCATCAAAGCGGTTGACGATGTCTCGTTTATTTGTCCAGATGGGCAGATCACCGGACTGCTTGGGCCAAATGGGGCAGGCAAAACCACAACGTTGCGCTTAATCTCTGGACTTATAACGCCGCTGGCTGGCACAGTAGTTGTAGACGGCCATGATGTAACCCACGATCCGCGTGGCGTGCGCCAGGCGCTAGGGGTGCAGGCTGACATGAACGGTGTCTATCCGCGACTTACGCCACGGGAGCAGTTTCGTTATTACGGCCGTTTCTACGGTCTCAAAGGTCAAGAGCTGGAAGCCCGCATTCAGGCCGTTATTACCGAGCTAAACATGGAAGAGATTGCCGAGCGGCGTGCTGAAGGTTTTAGCCGGGGTCAGCGGCAAAAAATTGTGCTGGGCCGGGCGCTGGTTCACAATCCGCCAAACATTATCATGGACGAGCCAACCAATGGCCTGGATGTGATGGCTGTGCGCGACACCCGCGAGACAATTCGCCAAATGCGCGACCAGGGGCGTTGTGTGCTGTTTAGCACCCATTACATGGATGAGGCGGAACGGCTTTGTGACCACATTGCCATCATTGTTGGCGGCAAAATTGTGGCCTCTGGCACGCCCGCCGCGCTTATGCAGCGCACTAGCAAAGATAATTTGGAAGACGCTTTTGTGGCGCTGGCTGGCCGTGAAGGGCTATCACGCAGTGAATACGGCCGTATGCAAAACAATACGTAACGCAAAACGTAGGCAAGTGGCAAGTTTGCCGGTAGGCGCGTAAATCACTTGCAAACCAATCAAGGAAATGTCATGTTAAATAACATTTTGAACATCTGGCAAAAAGAAATTTTAGACATCGTACGCGATCGCAAAGGGCTGCGCCAAACTTTGGTTGTGCCCCTCATTTTGGGCGTTTTTTACGCGGTTCTCAATCCCCTGCTGGGTTCGCTGGTGACCTCACGCCAGGAAGGCACGCTGGTGCTGCCCGTGCAAGGCGTTGAGTATGCTGGCGAAGAGTTCATCGACACCTTTGCCCAATTTGATATTGAACTGGAACCGTTTGACGGCGATCTGGAAGCAACCATTGCCAGTGCGGAAGAAGCCGCTGGCCTTATTTTTACCCCTGGTTTTGACGAAAACGTGGCGGCAGAAGAGGAAGCGACACTAATTGTGCGCACGAACAACACGTCAGGCGGGTTGTTTGGCGGTGGTATTTCACTGGGCAGGCTAGAACTGGCGCTTAATGCCTACAACCAAAAGATTACAGTAGAGCGCTTAACGGCGCGTGAGGTCGATTTGGCCGTTCTGGCACCTGTGAATCTGGATGTTCAAGATTTGGCCTCGCCTGCGCAGCGGGCTGGGGCGGCGGCTTCGTTCTTTTTGCCCATTTTGGTAGCCATCAGCGCGGTGCAGGGCGGCATGTTCATTGCCATCGACGTAACGGCTGGTGAAAAAGAGCGGGGCACGTTGGAGTCTTTGCTGGTAACGCCCAGCAGCGATGCGGAGATTTTTGTGGGCAAGCTGGCCTCTGTGTTTACGGTTACGGCCGTTCCCATCGTTCTTACCCTGCTTGGCTTTTGGACAGCCAGCACTCTGCTGCCCGAATCGATGACCGACGGGGCAGGGGCGCTGCCAATGGCCGTGATTTTGCAGGCCATTCTGGTTTCTTTGCCGCTGGCCATGTTTGCCAACGTCATCCTCATGGTCATCAGCATTCGCACCAAAACGTTTAAGGATGCCCAATCTGCCCTGACGCCTGTGATGTTTGGTGTCATGTTTACGGCAATGGCCGCTGCCTTTGTGCCGCCAACGGGAGCCAGTCTGGCCTTTTTGCTGCCCGTTTATGGCACCTCCGCCGTGGTCAGCGCCCTGACCTTGGGGGGCATTATCCCAGCAAACGCTGTCATCTTTAGCATCATTGGCAACATCGTGGCAACGGCCGTTGGCATTGTCATCGCCATGCGCATATTTAATCGGGAGCGATTGTTGTACAGCATGTAAACGGTGCGGTATCATCCGCACATGATCCTGCTGAGAGTTACCATTTTCTTTGTTGGCTTATCTTTGGCCGCTTACACATTCTTATCAGCCACCCGCACCTTTGTGCTGCCCCGCAGCGCTTCGGTAAAACTAACGCGGGTGGTTTTTCTTTTTGTGCGGCGGCTGTTCAACCTTTTTATGAAGGTGTTGCCAACGTATGAGCAGCGAGATGGCTTGATGGCGATTTATGCCCCCATTAGCCTGCTGCTCATGGTGCCCACCTGGCTGTTGTTTACCACCATCGGCTTCGCCTGCATGTTTTGGGCGCTGGGCACAACGCCTTGGTCAGAGGCGTTTTTGCTTAGCGGCTCCTCCATCCTCACCCTGGGTTTTGCTACGGCCAACACAATGACCCAAACAATTTTGGCGTTCATTGAGGCCACGGCCGGTTTAATTTTGGTCGCCATGCTCATCTCTTATTTGCCGACAATGTATGCGGCTTTTTCGCAGCGCGAGGAGGCGGTGTCGCTGTTGGAGGTGCGGGCCGGATCGCCCCCCACTGCGCCAGAGCTGGTTTGGCGGCTGCATGGTTTGGGTAATTTACAATCGTCGCAAAGTTTTTGGGATTATTGGGAGCATTGGTTTACGCAGGTTGATGAAACGCATACGTCGTTAGCTGCCCTGGTCTTTTTTCGGTCACCGCGAGCGCACCAAAGCTGGGTGGTGGCAGCCGGGGCGGTGCTGGACGCCGCTGCGCTGTGCCTGAGCGCTGTAAAACAGCCTGCTGGGACTGGCATCTACCAAAGCCTGGTGATTCGGGCGGGGAATTTTGCTTTGCGTCACATTGCCGACATGTTTTTGGTGCCCTACAATGCCGATCCTCATTTTCCTGATGACCCGATTAGCGTGACCCAGGCTGAGTTTAACGAGGCGTATGACCGGCTGGCTGGCCAGGGCGTACCGATGCAGCCGGATCGTGAAGTAGCCTGGCGGCATTTTGCGGGTTGGCGGGTGAATTATGACAGCGTGCTGGTGGCGTTGGCGCACCTGACGATGGCTCCAGAATCCTCGTGGTTATCTGACTTTACCTTTGTTCCTGCTGACACTGCTTTTGGCCAGACAAGCGGCCGTTTGCAAAAAGTGCGTTAATCGGTAATCAGTTCATTACTCACTGCCGGGGGCGCTGCCGGTGCTAAAAGACCAGTTGTATGTTTCTCCATTCGCCACAATGTTGACGGTGTAGGTGCTGTTTGCCAGCAGCGGTGAGCGCGGCATCAAGACGATGGCATCTCGCTCATCCAGAATGGTGCGGCCCGTTTTTTGGGCATAGCTGTCTGGGTTGCTGTAGGATGTTTCGGTGAAGAGGCAGCTTTCTACGACACGGCCGTTTTCCGAAAGTGAGAAGCTGGTTACCCGTGGCGTCAGGCTGCCATCGCCCAGCTGAAGCACGATGGGTGACCCTGTTGGCCGCTGATACCCGGGGCAGCTCGTGAGCGGGTTGGGCCATTCAAACAGACTGTGGCGCACAATCCAGGTGGTGCTGTCTGGGGCGGGGAAGTAAAACGGGTAGGCGCTGCTGTTGTTACTCTTTTCAGAAGAAAGTACATCTAACACTGCCGCCATGCGGAAGGTGCCGTTGGGGGCATTGAAGTTGCCATAGCCCACGGTTTGCAGGGTTGGGTCCAGCATGGGAACCAGATGAAACGGGGCAGAAACCCAGAAATTTATGGCCCAGGTGTAATCTGCCTCAATTTGGGAGGTGGCAAAGATGTTGCCATTGTGGGCCGCGTTGTTGCCTTCTGGCGTGTAGAGGGGGTTGCTGTTATTTTCGCTGTGGGAGATTGGTTTGTCGTTGAGAACCATGTAGCGGCTGTGCAGTTGGCTGCCGTTTGAGAGGGCCGCTGAATCTTGCAGAGGTTCCAGGCCCCCCATGTCCCGGAAGCGATTGAGGTAAACCAGCCAGGATTCGGCTGGCAGGGTATCTACTTCGGTGGCGGCAACGGTGTCCAGGTCTGGAGCTGGTTCGGGTGCGGGTGGGTTGGTCAGCAACATCTCAGAGATGGCGGAGTTGGATGATTGGTCGGTTGTGGAGGAGACGGCCGTTTGCGTGACGGTTTGCAGCAGAGCGGCCGAATCTTTTTCGGGCAGGGTGTTTAGCCGGGCGGTGGGCAGGCTGACCCCGGCGGCGGGCTGTACGCAAAAGTCTACATTTAGCTGAACCAGCCCGGCACTTTCTGAAACGGTGACCTGGATGGGATTGGTGGAGGTGACTTTCCATAGAGCTGGATTGGGAACGGCCGTAACCACCCAGGTTCCTTGCCCCGCCGAGGGCAAACCGTAGGTGCCGTTGCTGCCGCTGTACAATGTTGCACTTTGGCCGCCAGAAAGCGAAACAAAGGTTAGATCGATGTTGGGGATTGGCAGTTCGCCAGTTACTTTGCTGTTGACACAACGGCCGTCGCCATCCACATCTAAATAAACCGTACCGCGAATCGTGCCCTGGTCTGGCTCTGAGGACATTGCCAGCAAGCTGCCGCTCATTAAAAATGTGGCCAGGCATAAAATGAGGGGAATCATTATTTTTTTCATCTTTAACTCTCTGTAAATGATGATTTTAAGAACTTACTTGGATTGAATATGTAAAGTTTTATATAAGAAACTGTCAACATTTATTACAAAGCAAAGCGAGAATCGCCAGACGAGCCAGCCGCGAAGCAACTCACAAAGAAAAATTGTCTTTTGTTCAAAGTCACTGCCTGTGCTTCGGTTTAAAAGCCTGCAAGAATGATAAACCTGGCTGGGCTATAGCTAAATGAGCGAGTCGTTGATCCTTGATGAAAATGTAGCAAATCTCGATATAATGAACCGGCCCGACTTGGCAACGATGGGCTGATGGAGCGATGAATTGATGATGCAGGAGATGATCTGGCCCGGCTGCGCGAGCGAAAGCCAAACGGCCGTTATCCACGACACTAACACCGACATCGAAAAAGAGCAAGACACCCGCCAAGATGCGGCCCTGGAGCCGCGCTGGAAAGTGATTGCGCATGATGATCCGGTGACCACGATGGAGTTTGTGGTGCGCATTATGGTGCAAATCTTCAAAAAGCCGCTCATTTTTGCCGAAGCAATTATGTGGCAGGTGCATAACGAAGGATTGTCGGTGGTAGACACACTGCCCAAAGCCGAGGCCGAGCGACGGGTGAAGATGGCCACAATGGCCGCCCGCCTGGAAGGCTTTCCCTTTCGCTTTACCCTGGAACCGGCCGATTAGCCCAGCCAAATTATTTGACATAATAACGCTGTGCAAATTGCTGCCGGACTGCATAAGTACTGCGCTTTAACCCTTACTTTCCGCAAACTTTGGGGGCGCTAGACGAACCATCCCCTTTTTAGCTAAACCAGCCTATAATTCTGGCCGGGGAGCGGCAACCTGTCCGGTTTGCGCCATTGTTTGGTGGCAGGCACCCCTTACCTTGCAATTGGAGTGATTCATGATTTCTAAGCGTCTGGCGCGTCGGCCGTTGCCGCCTGCCACAATTGGATCGGCTTATTATGGTTTTTTCTGGCCGATGGTAGCAATATATGCCCCTTATTTTAACGTCTACCTGCTGGAGTTGGGGTTTAGCGGGGCGCAGATTGGCCTGTTAGCGGCCGTTTTCCCATTGTTTGCTTTGGTGGTTGCCCCAGCCCTTTCTGCCCTGGCAGACAGGCGAGGGTGGCGGCTAAGGCTGCTGCAAATCAGCCTGGTGGGCTGGGCCGCGGTTTTGCTGCTCTACCCATTTCTAAGCGGGTTTGCGGCCTTCTTGCTGTTGGTCATTGTAGAGTCAGCCATGCGCAGCCCGTCTCTGCCCATTGCCGATGGGGTGATTGCCCGCATGGCAACCCGCCACCGGTTGAATTATGGCGATATGCGGCTGTGGGGATCATTTGGTTTTGCGGCCGTTTCCATTTTAAGCGGCATGATCTGGCAGCAGGTTGGTTATCGCGTTATGTTTGTGGCGGCTGCTGTGGCCGTGCTGCCTGCGCTGGTTGTGGCCCGCAAATTAGAAGAAGGGGAGCTGGCGGTGGGAAACGGCCGTCGCTCCATCCTCTTTTTGGCGCAAGACAAAGGGCTGGTGATTTTGTACGTCAGCGCTTTTTTACTGGGCATGGCTTTGTTTAGCACCTTCATCTTTGGCGGTGTTTTTATCACCCAGCTAGGCGGCAGCGAAACGCACATCGGGCTGCTTTTTGGCCTCTCGGCCCTGGCTGAAGTGCCCATCATGCGGCGCAGCGGCATGATTATTCAAAGACTGCAAGGGCCGCAAACCCTGCTGCTGGCCATGTTTATCTTGGTAATTGGTCTGCTGGGCTTTGCCCTGGCCTGGTCCCCCTGGATGCTAATTTTGGCTGGTGTTGTAAAAGGAATTGGCTACGGCTTGCTGTTTGTGGTGCTGGTGCAGCTGCTTAACGAGCGCGCCCCGGAAGGCTGGAGCTCAACGGCGCAGTCGGTGTTTCAGGCGGCGTTTTTAGGGCTGGCTCCGTTGCTCACGTCGGCGTTGAGCGGCTACATTTATGATGTGTGGGGTGGCGGGCTGCTGTTTGGGTTGATGACGGCCGTCATTGGCCTGAGCCTTATTTTGCTGCTGCTGGCCATGCGCCAAAATTGGTTCGCCCCGCACGAATGGGAGATGGCATAAAGGTTTTTAGGGAACGGCCGAATCGATCAGGCTTGTTCACAAAGTCACTTCAGCGCCCAGCCCATGTTCAAGTGCATTCTCCAGAGCAATGCGCCCGGAAATAGCATCCTGCACCGCCACGCCAACCGATTTGAAGAAGGTGATTTGGGTAGGGCTGGTGCGGCCTGGCTTGAGCCCTGCGGCAATTTCGCCAAGTTCAGCGTGGATGTGCGCTTTGGTGATGAGCCCAGCTTGCAGCGGCACAATCAGATCGCCCGCTTCTTCCCAGGCGGCCTCGCGAGAATCCACCACAACCAGCGCCTGCCGAACTGTTTCGGCATCTATTTCTTGCATGGCTGGCGTGTAGGAGCCAACGCCGTTGATGTGTGCCCCAGGCGATACATCTTTGCTGTGGAAGACGGGCTTGCTGCTGGTGGTAGCGGCGCAAATGATGTCTGCCCCGCGCACGGCCGTTTCTGGGTTGGTCATAATGCGGATGAGCTGAGGAATGGGGCCGAGGCCGCGCATTTCGCGGGCAAAATCAACAGCATGTTCGTGCGTGGGGCTGTACACGCGCACCTCACGAATTTTGCGCACCGTGCAAACCGCTTCAAGCTGGGTTCGCGCCTGTACGCCGCTGCCCAAAATGGCCACGATGCTGGCATCTGGCTTGGCCAGCAGGTCGGTGGCTGCGCCTGCGCCCGCGCCAGTACGGATGGCGGTCAAAGTCCCACCTTCCATCAGGGCCAGCGGACGACCCGTCTCAGCATCTAAAACCAAAACGGCCGCATAAATAGTCGGCTCATGCCGGGCGCTGTTTTGCGGAAAAACCGACACGACCTTTACGGCCAGATCGCTGCTCTGGGCTAAATAGGCAGGCATTACCAGCGTTGTGCCCTGGTGTTGGGTCACATCGACCCGCCCTCGCAGCGGCACAACCGCCTGCCCGGTAGACAATTGGGCAAACGCTTGCTTCATCCCGGCAATTGCCTCACTCATGGGCAGTGCCAGGCGAACATCTTTAGCAGAAAGGATGTGCATTTTCATGGTGTCACCTGTTGTTGAACTGCCAGACCAGCGGAGGTGGCCAGGTGTTGTTGCGTACGGCCGTATCTAATTCATACACGCCATAGGTGGCCGCGCTGCATTCCCCGTTTGTCTGACAATTTAAGATGCCTGTTAATCCGTCGATGCCCTGGCTGGCGGCCAGGCTTTCCCGCAGGGCCATACGGCCAATGACCAATGATCCATTTTGCCCCACAACGGCCGTATCTTCGATGGCGGCAAACAGCAGGCGAGCCGCATCGTAGGCATAGGCTCCGGCCGTTGAGGTGGGAGGGGCATCATAGCGGAGAGCCCATTCGGCTAGAAAGTCATCGTAGGCATCCTGGTTGAGGGCTGGATTGGTAAGATACATGCCTGCGGCTGCTTCGCCTGCCCTGCTGGCAAATGAGCGCGTCAGCAGGCTGTCTCCCCCAACCAGAACGGCCTGGCTCAGCTGGCTGTTTTCCGCCAGGCGGTTAATGAGCAGATTTGCTTCAGGTTCAAACAGCGCCAGATAAATCAGCTCTGGCGGGTTGGGGCTGATTTCATCGAGCAAGCTGGCCACATCGGTTTGCCCCACCTGCAAGGTGGCCTGAAAACTGACAACGCCGCCCAATTCTGTGAATGTCTGGCTAAACTGCTGGGCCAGCAAGTTGTTGAAGTCGGTTTGATCCTGAAAAACGGCCGCTTGCCGCACGCCTGACTGTTCATAAGCAAAATGGGCGGCGACGGTTGCCTGGTGGAGATGGTTGGGTACGGTGCGGAAAAAAGCCAGTTCAGATTGGTTTTCTGTGAGGCTGGGCAGCGAGCTTGTGGGGGAGATCATGAGCCAATCGTTGCGCTGCACAATGGGCAAAACGGCCGTAGCCACATCTGAACAAGCTGGCCCAATGATGCCCAGCAAGGTTGGCTCTATCCCAAGGCTTAACAGCGCCTGCTGCCCGGTATTGGCATCGCAGGCTGAGTCCAGAAGCACAAGTTCAATATCGTGGTTTAGCAGCTCTTCCCCTTGTGCTAAGATGGCCAGGTTTATGCCGCGTGACAGCTCTTGCCCCCAAACGGCCGTATCCCCCGAAGTTGGCAAAAGGGCAGCGATGCGCACAGGAATATTGGGCCGAATAATGGCACAGCCCAGGGGGTCGGTACAATTAATTGGGTCGCCACGGCAGGCCGACCCGACAAAAAAAAGCACCAGGCAAAAAAGAAATACGGCCGTGCCAGCGCGACGGTGAAATTTACTCAATCCCCAAATACGCTTTTTGCACCGTGGGGTCTTTTTGCAGTACATCCGCCTTGTCCGTCAGCACAATCTCCCCCGTTTGCAGCACATAACCGCGATTGGCCACTTGCAGCGCCATGTGTGCGTTTTGCTCCACCAGCAAAATAGTCATGCCTTGCTGGTTAATGGTTTCAATCGCCTCAAAAATGACATCAACTAAAACCGGGGCCAACCCCATCGACGGCTCATCCATCAATAAGAGGCGCGGCTTTACCATCAGGGCGC
>JACKBR010000026.1 GCA_020634495.1 Ardenticatenaceae bacterium
CGCTCTTTCACCAACAAATAGACACCAAAAGCAATAACGCCCAGCGGCAGCAGCGGGTTAAAGCTGCCAAAAATGATTAGCTCAAAGAAAACCACCAGCCCCATCGCCAACAGCACCATCAGCCGCATAAAATTGTAGCCATTATGGTGCACGCGGTGCGCTGGTTCAAAGCGACGCATGTACATGAGTCCCCAGGCAGCAGCCGCTAAAACCAGTGGCCAACTGTAAGCCCACGCTTCAAAATGGTTGGTCAGGTTCATGACAAACAGCAGGGTAGCTACGGTAACGAGCATCGCCCCCGGCACCGCTAAAAAGGCCAACCGGCTGGGGCGTTCCGGCGCTGCGTTGTAGCTTGGCCACAGCAGCACAAGCCCTGGGGCCAGCACAAAGCCAGGCCACAAAACTTCGATGAGCTGGAAATGAAACAGGTTGCTAACCAGCAAGGCGATGCCGATGGCAATAACGCCATAGGCGGGTAGAGCCTGCCTGTGCTGCAATTTTCTTGTTTCTTCAACCTTGAGGATTGATTCTTTTGACATCTCTCACTCTCCTTTCCAAAGTTTGGTTATGCCTGCTTTACGCATCGGGTAAAGGTGAGTTGCAGCCAGGGACGCATTTTTGAGGGCATTTACCATACCTACACATTCTCTACACATTACGGCCGTTTTCCCCAAAATCCCATCATAATAATTCCTCAATAATTTAGTAAGAAGCATGTAACGCAATCGGAATCAGCCAGTAATACCTCTGCCTTATCGTAAGCAGCGTTATTTCAGAACTTGCAGAATGCAAAAGGTAGGTTCAAACAAAAGGAGATAAAACTCATGCAACTATCAAAATACTTATCTGGCACAATTTCTCGAAAACGCAAAAAAACGCGCATCATTGCCCTGTTTCTACTGGCCACGCTCATCATTTTTGGCGGCAGCAGCCAGGTCTTTGCCCGTGGCAACGAGGCCAACGCTGTCTATGTGATGAACAACAACGCTGACGACAACGCAGTGCTGGTTTTTGAACGAGCCAACGATGGCACACTCGCCGAAGCAGGATCGTTTTCTACGGGCGGACTGGGCAGTGGCGGCGGGTTGGGTTCACAAGGCGCACTCGTTCTAAGCGATAACGGCCGTTGGCTGTTTGCGGTCAATGCAGGCAGCGACGAAGTTTCGGTTTTTGCTGTCGATGGCACCAGCCTCCACCTGGCACACACCATCGCTTCTGGTGGTGACCAGCCCATCAGCCTGACCGCGCATGGCAATCTTCTCTACGTGCTAAACGCAGGCAGTGGCGGCAACATCACCGGATTTTACCTGGGCAGAAACGGCCGTCTCACCGCCATCCCCGCCTCCACCCAATATCTAAGCAATGGCGGTGTGGGTGATGCCCCAGGCCCAGCCCAAATTTCCTTTCGACCAGACGGCCGTCAGCTTGTCGTCACCGAAAAAGCAACCGACCAAATATTGACCTTTGACGTGCGTCGCTCTGGCCAGGCCAAACCGGCTGTGGTAAACGCCTCCGAAGGCGTGACCCCCTTTGGCTTTGATTTCACACCGGGTGGAACACTGCTTGTGAGTGAGGCGTTTGGCGGCGCAGCAGAAGCCAGCACCGCATCGTCTTACAGCTTTAGCCACGGCCAGCTTGAAACCATCAGCAGTGCAGTAGCTACCAATCAAACGGCCGCTTGCTGGTTAATCGTCACCCCCGATGGCAAATATGCCTACACCACCAACACCGGCAGCAGCACGGTAACCGGCTTCCAGGTAAACCCCAACGGCAGCATCGAGCTGCTAAATGCCTCTGGCGTTTCTGGCGAAACTGGCGATGGCAGCCGACCCATTGACGCTATTTTCAGCAGCAACGGCCAGACGCTGTACGTCTTAAGCGGCGGCACCAGCACCGTCACAGCCTTCCACGTTACTGCCGATGGCAGTCTGACGAATTTGGGGAATGTCTCGGTTCCCGCTGGCTCTGTCGGCGTGACTGCAAACTAACCATCTATCCGCAAAAGGTAAAGAAAGTTGTAAGCAGTTCTGAAAAACAAAATAAGGCGTCCAAAGAGTTTCTTGTGGACGCCTTATTTTTATTTAGCTTTCTAACATTGAGTAAAGCCGCAGCTTACCCAACCTTGTGCCTTAAACAGGTTCGGCAACGGGTTCAGCTGGCAAGAAAGAAATTTCCAAGACGCCATCCTGCAAAGAACCGCTGCCCGCCCGTCGCTTGGCCAAAACGGTTGGCAAAATCATCTCACGCTTAAAGTTGCCAATGGTGATGAACATCTCGTCGCCCCGTTTACGCAGTTTCACATCCCCCCCGGTTACAAAGGGCATGGGCAGCCGCATGATGTAACGGCCGTCTTCCTGTTCCACAATTTCTTGCAGAGCGCCCCGGTAAAAAATATCCCCCGGATCAGACTTGCCAAAACAATCCTGCGCCAGCTGGGAGAGCGCCTCAACGCCAACAACCTCATGGGCGTAGTAAGGTGCCCGCCACAGCGGCAGCGGCCGGAAATTGTTCTCAATCATCTCTAAATATTTGGCTTGCAAAGCGCGGCGCTGGGCATAAAACGGCCCTTCGTTGTCAGATTCCGGCAAAATGCGGTTGATGACGATGCTGTCTACCGGATAGTTGAACAGGCCCAGGTAGCTAACGGCCCGTTCGGCTTCGCGCACGACCATTTTTTCGGGTTGCAGCACCACGCGGTAGCTGCTAATTTCTGGATTACTCAGGGTTTCCCGCAGTTCGCCGGTAGCCGCATCTAATTTTTCTAGCGCTTCCAGCACTTCGGCGGGGCCTTGCAGCAGTCGTCCGGCAAACGGCCGTAACGCCTTCACCACATTGCTACGACCCCGGCTTAAATGGCCCGCATACCAACGAAACGTGTCTGGCATGGTCAACAGGCGAATGGTTTCGCCAGTGGGAGCCGCATCAATAATCACGCGATCAAAATTGCGCTCCCTGGCCTGCTTGTTGATGTGCAGCAAGCTCACAATTTCATCCATGCCCGGAAAAGCAGACAGCTCATCGGCCACCACATTGTCAATCTTGTTGCCATCCCGCAGCATACCAGAGACAAAATGTTGCAGCGTACCCCAATAGTTATGAATATCGGCCACAACGCTAATTTCTTGAGCCCACAAATTGGGAGCTACTTCTACGGGGGTGGCAGCCAAAGGCACATTTAATGAATCGGCTAAACTGTGGGCGATGTCGGTGCTGGCCACCAGGGTTTTGTAGCCTAACTCGGCGCTGCGAACGGCCGTTGCCGCCGCCACGGTTGTCTTACCAACGCCCCCCTTCCCCAAATACAAAATAATGCGCATAGGTTCTCCTAAACAATTCATTACAGTGAAATCATACGCTAGATTATACGTCACTTTAGGGAAGGTGTTGCAAATGAAGTGCTGGCCTGTGGGCAAGTAGTCGGGCTGCCGGTTTGTGGTCTGCCCGACTACTTGCCACTCATCAACTATTTACTTAGCTCCAGCGTGAGGAAAAGGGCATCGGGATCATCAGCAGAAAATTCCAGGAACCCTTCGTTATTGTAGTAGCCTTCTAAACCCGCCACGCCGGGGTATTCTACCCCGCGCAGCAGCGGTTCCGGCAAGAAGAAATATCCTTTCTGGTCAGTTTCGGCAAAAGCATACACTTCGGCGTCTGTCGGATTGTCTAACCAGGCGTCTAAATCTGTGCCTGGCTGCAAAATGAAGATGACCGCGCCGCTGAGCGGTTTGCCGCTGTCGGCGTCTAAAATTTCACCTTCCACCTGCACGCCATCCTGGCTATTGCTGGTTGTTCCACTGCTGCTGCTGGTGCTGCCAGATGTTCCGCTGCCTACGGCCGTTTCCGCACTGCCCACAAAATCAAGATCGCCACCAGCGTAAATTTCTACCGCATAATCGCCATTTGGAATCGGATCGCCATAGTTGTGGAAGTAGAACGGGGTGCAGCTGCCGGATGCCCCTTCGTTCCATTCCAAAACGGCCGTGCTGAGCAATTCTTCACCCAGCCACCAGGCCACCAGCACCTGCTCGCCATCAGCCAGGCCATTGTATTCAAAAATGGCGACGGCAAAAGTGGTGTTGCTGGGGTAACTTTCTCTGGGGCCAATCGCACAGCCATCGTCATCACTATAATCCTCGGCCCAGGTTACAAAGGTGAATGTTTCCTGGCCGGTGCCCTGCACCACAAAGGGACTTTCGTAGTTGCTGTTGGCTTGGGCGGCAGCCAGCAGCGGCAGAGCATAGTTGATTGCCCGCAAGCGGTTAATCGCCCCGCCGATGGCCTCCTGTCCAAAAGAAGGCACGCCAATAATCTGCCCGGCGGCGTTGACGCCCAGCCCACCGGAATTTCCCGGAGAAATGGTGGCATCTGTTTTAATCCAGGCGCGGTCGCCCACCCGGCTTTGGCTTTCAAAGCCAGCCACGTTGCCCCTGGTAAAGGTGATGGTTTCGCCGCCTGCACCGGGATAACCCAAAATGCGGATTTCATCGCCCAGGCCAATCGTGTCAGAGTCACCCACCTCCACAAACGGGAGGCTGAGGTCGCTGGCGTCTAGTTCGTTGCCGTCTAAATCGGCCGTAATTTTAATGACAGCCAGATCAAGTGCGCCATCGGCGGCGGCCAGTTCAGCAAGGTAGGCTTCCGCTGGCGGGCGGTCGGCGGAATTGCTGAGGGCCACCACGAGCTGGTCTGGTTCTTCGCCAAAGAGCATTTCTGGATCGTTGTAGAGGGTGGCCAGCCCCGGCGATGTGGGAGCAGCCACATGGGCGTTGGTCAGGATGATGCCATCGGCTGAGATGATCGTGCCGGAGCCTGTCCAGATGGTTTGGAGACGGCCGTTGTTCACCTGCTTGGCAAAAATTTGCACCGTGGCCGCCTGCAAGCGCTCGATGGGCGTGGCGCTGGCGGCATTGTCTGCTTCGGGGTCAACGGCCGCTGGGGTTGGCGCAGCCTCATCCGTGGGTGGGGGTTCGTCGCCATCGTCATCGTCGGTGTCGCGCACGCGAGGCGTGGGCGTGGCTTCTAAAGCAGCCCCTAACTGGCAGGCCAGCGAGGTGAAAGAAAAAAGGAGCAGCAGCAAAAAAAGGTGCGCAAGCGGGGAATTCTGGATTCGTTTCATGCCCTACTCTCCTCCGTCATAGGAAACTGACTGAACAAATTTTTGGAAATTGGGCAGCACATTGGCCAATGTTTCGCTGTTTGATTCCAGGGACAACACCATCACCCGATCGTTTTGGGCAAAGTAATAATCGACGCCCTCAATGATGGCGGGTAAGCCAGGAGAGTCCACATCGGCGCGGGCAAAGCTGACTTTATAGGCATCTTGCCCGCCAAACACAATGGGGGCGGCTTCCAGCACGCGGTAGGTGCTGTCTAGCCTGGTGCGGGCAATGCTGCGATTCCCGGCCAAAACTTCCATGTCGGTGGCGGCTGGCAGGCTGGTCACGCGGTAAAGCTGATCCAGGGATTGTGGATTGCGCACGACGAATACCAGATCGCCAGCGCCTTCTTGCACCAGCCAGCCATCGGGAACGGCCGCATGGATGCCATTTAGGCTTACCTGGCGGGTGGCGTTTTGCACGGCCGTTTTTACCCACCAGCCTAAAGCCAGGCAAACCAGCAGCAAAATGGCCACATACACGGCGGAGCGCCGCTCATGGGCACGTCTATTTTGGGGCACGCTAACGGGAGTCATTTAGTCACCTCCATGCACGGCTAAATCGTGCTGGATGGAGCGGGAGAGGAACCAGGTGACAATGCCAGCCAGCACAGCAGCCAACAGCAGCCCAACCCAGCTGTTGGCGGTGCTTAAACTGCCCTGGCTCAAATTGCCGCGTAAAAAGTAGAAGAGGCTGTTGAGGGCAGCGGCGATAACCAAACCCAAAGGCATCCACCAAAGCGGCCGTTTCTCAAACTTCATCCGTCCCAAAAAGTAGCCCACCACACCGGCAAAGCTGGCCTGGGCCAGGGTAGTGAGCACCATACGAATGGCCCCGGAACCCAAATCGACACCGCCGGAGCTCACCACAAAATGAATGTTTAGCACGACGGCAAAACCAACGGCAACGGCCGTTGTGTAAATAATGCCATCAATCGCTTCATCAAAATCGGCGGCGTAGTAAACTGAATAGCGAACGGCCGCATACTTCAAATATTCCTGCACCATGCCCACGATTAAAAAGCCGCCCAGCAGCTGCGCCCAGGCGGGACTGCTGCTCAGCCAGGCAGGCACATCAAACACACCCTCTACCAGCGGAATGCCCAAAGCGCTGGCCAGCAAGCCACCCAAGATCACCATTTGCAAAATGAGATGCTTTGGTTCCGGCTCTAGCCGGTCTCGCCGGTAAAAGAAAGCCAGCCAAACAACCGCTGGCACCAGGGCCATCAAAATGCCGGTAATGACCAGCGAGGTAGGGGTAAATTGAGGCTGTAACCATGCTTCGAGGCCAAAAATAACGAGCACAAACAAAACGAGCAGCACAATTGAGGCAATGTCTGCCTGCCACAAACCACTGCGTTGTCGCCAAGGTCCATTCATGAAGCCACCTCCTAAATATTGGGGTTGTCGCCTTAATACATTTTCTATGGAACGGCCGTTGGCGTCAACCATTGTGCACTATACAGCTTAACCGATCCAAAACCGATCCTGAAAAGTGACAAATGTCAATTGTAGGGCGTCGGCCACATACTTATAATTCGGCTTGTGTTCGCGCTTTCCATGCAAATGCCAATCTGAGATTTTCCTAATTTCAAATTTGGTTTTTTCACAACCGTGCCGGGAAACGGCCGTTTTAACATCAACCTTATCACAGGAGAAAAACACAATGAAACGTGCTGGTTTGTTACTCGTTATGACCCTTGCATCACTGTTTTTTATTCACGCAGCTTATGAGCCCACGCCAACAATAGCTGGCAGCAATCCGCTAACAACCGCGTTGCTTTCAGATCACAGCCTAACCGAAGCCGATACCTTCATAAGCAATTACAGTTACGATCTCGTGACTCACAATGATGTGGCCCATGTCTACTGGCAAGAAAGCGGGAATGGAACAGAGGGCACGGATCTGTTTTACCGGCAATTGCCTGGTGGCAGCACAATTCGTCTCTCTGATCCGGCACTGTCTGAGGGGGATGTAAATACATTTTTGCATGATACGGCCGTTGCCCCAGACGGCACCTTCCACATGATTTGGCTGGAAGACACCGGCACAAGCGAAGCAAACGACCTCTTTTACTGGAGTGCCGCCACAGGCACTGTATTGCTCAGCAATCGTACAGAAACCGAAGGCTTCGTTAAATTTAATTCCACCACACTTCATTTAATAATGGATACAAACGGCAATCCCCATACCTTTTGGTACGAGGACACCGGCACTAGCGAAGGTTACGATCTTTTCTATTGGAGCAAATCAACGGGAACTGTTCTGCTAACAGACCGCAGCCAAACAGAAGGAAGCGATGTTAACTTTGGCCCAAATAGACTCGCCACCGGTGAAGACGGCACGGCACACGTTACCTGGGCAGAAGTTGGCAACGACAGCTCAACTTCAACCTACTTTTATTGGAACTCAACATTAGCAACACCTATTATTTTGCCTGGCATACAATCTTCGATTGTCGCAGGCAATGTCGCCCACATCATTTGGGGCGGACAGTCAGAAGGGCCGCTTTTCTATTGGAACTCTGCCACGCAAAGCAGCCAAACCATCCCCTCCTCCTCTGATCCCGGCGGCTATGTGTTCGCCCGCATGGTTGCCGATTCAACAAACACGGTTCATGTTTTGTGGTCTGAAGGAGCCAGCAATATCTGCTTATCCCATTGGGATTCTACCAACCAGACTTCCAGTGAGTTAGTAACAGGGGAGGTTTGCCTTTTCCCATGGAATATCTATGTAGACAACACAGACAGCTTACACACTGTCGTTGGCGACCAACCCTCTGGAATCAAACGATACCGCTACTGGAATGATAACCTGGCAAATCCAATTCCAGTATTTTCAGGTAATTCCAGCAGCGACGGCACGATGACCGGAATCGAAGGAACCAATGAGGTTCATATAACCTGGATCGATTCGCCTGGCCCTGGCCCCGATAGTAATTTTTATCATTGGGACAACGTCAACCAAACAGTAAACACACTCTCTGAAGCGGTAGGGGCTAACATTCAGGCTGAGCCGAGCAGCAATGGCATCCTTTATTTGCTTTGGGATGAATCTGTTAACGGTAGCCCCCAAAACTTCTTTTGGAACTCCGAGACAAATGCCACGCAAAACCTATTTACAGAGTTGGGCATTAGTTCCATTCCATTTGGCGACAAAGAAATGACCATGGAATTCTTGCAAAGTGGCCTTCCATACTTTACCTGGTATGGCACGCCCACTGTTGGCCCAGATGGATTTTACCTTTGGGACAGCGCCCAAGATGAAATCCACCTGGTAGGGGAAAGCGAACCTTGTTTAGAGATTGGCGACTCTTTTAGCAACGACTCGGACACTTTTGGCAACATTTATCTTGCCTGGCAGGATACGGCAACAAAAACCAACTATTGGTGGAGTAAAGCAACAGGCCAGGTTGATCTAAGCCTAACCTCAGCGGCAGAAACAAACTGCAATACGCCAGTTACAGCGGTTAGTGACAACGGCAGCGTTTTTGTGATGTGGATTGAAGCGAGTGATGTTGCTGGTGAAGGTCAAGATGTTTACGCAGGCTGGGTTGAAAGGTCTACGAACTCAACTTTTATTTCGTTTATTGTTAGATAGACGGCCGTTTTGCCGCTTACTGTAAAAAATCGAAATGAATAAAGGGGATGGTTCATGGCTATACGGCCGTAACCATCCCCACCCCCTCTTTTTCTCGCGTTAAATCAATGACAATCTCTGATTCCGTGCCCTCAATGGTGCGCTGCATCGCGTACGGCAGTTGATCAAATAGATGCCAAATGGCCGTGTTGTCATTTTGAATGGTGCCAACCACCGCCTCCGCGCCCGTCATTTGAGCCAACTCCAGCACCATCGGCAGCAGCCGCTGGCCAATGCCCTGTCCCTGGCGGTCATCCCGCACCGACATGGCCACTTCGGCCGTTGTCTCGGACAGCCACACAATGCGCGCCACCCCCACGGCCGCTTCCCCTTCCCCTGGCAGCGTCGAAAAAGCAATCAACCCCAGCTGCTCCTCAGGAACGGCCGTAGCAATCTTCTCTGCCTCCGCCCACACCTGCTCTGGCGTCACGTGATCCGTCGGCTGGTGAAACCGCCGGTAGCGGCTCTCCGGCCCCATGTGCTCAAATAAATCAACCAAATGGTGAGCATCCTTTGAGCGCAGCAAGCGCACCCAAACCTCAATGCCATCTTTGGTTCTGAACCGTTTCCTTAAATGCACAGCTCCCATTACCATTACCTCCACAAATATAACGCACCGCGTTATAAGCAGTAGAATATCACAGAAAATCGCGTAGATCAATAACGCTAATGTAGAAATTAACTCTCGCCATTTAGTCAATTTTGCCTAACAGCAGCGCTAAATCATCAACAAAACGGCCGTTTCCCCCAACCCTGCAACCTTTGCCAAACCCATGCGTATAAACCAATGTATCGCACAAAGCGAACGTTCTTGCCCGCGTGGCATCATAAAACAATCAAACAAGGAACTGTGTCATCTGCAAGCGCAAATTGCGCAAATCTGCGAGTAAACCAATCTTTGCAAGGAAGGTATAAGCAATAATGAGCCCGAAAAAGCAAACCGATAAATATCAGGAACTCAAAACATCATTAGAAACACTCCCCCACATTAGCCCCGCCCAGGTCGAGCACTGGATTCATATGCAAAAAGTGATTGACCAAACTCGTGACTATCTCATCCGCGCCGTGCCCCAGGCACAGCAAAGCGTGGATGAAGCCCAGAAAATTCTGGCCCAGCGCACCTACACCCTCGTCTTTTTTGGCGGCACGGGCGTAGGCAAAAGCACCCTCATCAATGGCTTGCTGGGGCGCAATTTGCTACCAACCGGGGCAGTAACGGCCGTTACCGGCACTATCGTCTACATTGAACAAGCCCAGGAAGGTGAAGCAGAATCCCTCGTCCTCACCTACTGGACCCAAGACGAGTTTGCCCAGCGCGTACGCCGCCTTTGCCAACTCGGTGAGATCGACGGCTTCGACATCATCAACGACGGCGAGCGCGAACAGGCCCGCGAAGCCATCCAGCAAATCATGGCCGACGGAGCCGAAAACGCCAAAACCGAACGCGATGAATACCTGGAAATCCTCATCGACTGCATCGACTCCTACGAACACAACAAATCAATGTACACCGAAGGCCCACCCGCGCCACGCAGCCTGGCCCTGGACAATGAAGACTCTCTCAAACACCTGCGCGAAGACGGCTTCAAAGGCAGCCAGCAGCGTCAAATTCGGCTCATCAAATCGGCCACCTTCAAAATTCAACCACGTGCTGGGCAAGAGAATCTGCTCATGAACGGCTACCTGCGCATTGTCGATGTGCCCGGTTTGGGCGCAGGCATGAAGCTGCACGAAGCCATCACCCTGGAAGAAATGAAGCGCGAAGACGCCATGATCGTCCTCGTCACCGATGCGGGACGCCAGCGTGTCGATGAACTGAAATCGCTTTCGGCCGTCAACTGGATTAAAGAGAATCGCCTCTTCGGCTTGAGCGGTGGCGATTTGGACGAAGCGGCCAGCAAAATCTTCCTGGCCGTGAACGGCGGCAACATTCGCCAGGCGTTTGACCGCCTGAACTCTGGTCTACCGGAAGCCGAGCTGGAAGTAAAAGAAGTGACCCGATACATTGCGCCCAACTACTGGGAACGGTACCGGGATCGCGGCCACAATCGGCCCTACTTTTTAGTTATGGCCCCGCCCGCGCTGTACGTGCAGGACCCGGACAACGCCCCAGAAGAGTTCGCCAGCGAAACCGAGCGCATTCTAAAAGTGTTCCGCGACCAACTGGGTCAGGTTAACGCCAGCGATCCGCTCGATCCGGAAACGGCCGCTTCCCTACTAAAACTCAGTGAAGTGCCCCTGCTGCGCGAAAAATTGATTACCTTCATTAAAACCGAGCGCGTGCGCAGCCAGCTGCGCGAAGCCGCCACTCGCATTCGCAACAGCCTCCAAGCGCTGCGCTTCTACTATGAAAAACAGCTCGCGGGGCGCGGCGTGCATCCGCCATTTGCCAACAGTTGGGAACAGCTGCAAGAGCGCCGCTTTGAAAACGTGATCATTCGCCAGCAAAAAGAGCTGCCGCGGGCCTTCCACAGCGCCCTGCTGGAGCTGAACAACCGCACCAACAGCGATTCCCGCTTCCGCAATATCCTGCGCCCCACGCTGAATGGCATCAAAGGCATGGTGCAAGACGCCGTGCAGCGCGAAGTAGAAACGCTGCTAGAAAACTACGGCACCGAATATTGGGACGACCGCGATGTGACCTACGACAACCTGATCTGGGGCAGCAGCGGCATCGAAATTCCGATCAAGCGCATTCTGTTCCAGGTAGAGCTGATCATGCAGGATTCCGTCTCCAAATTTATGCCCGAAGCGGCCGAAATCATCGCCGCTGAGCTGGAGCGCACCCTGGAAGCGCATGAAATCCACAGCCGCCTGCGCCGCGCCGCCTATGAACAGGAATACAGTTACGCCATTCCCGGCGAAACGGCCGATGGCCTGAACCTCGATGAAGCGTTCAACGTTCTGGTAGAGCGGGTAGGGCACAACTTCCGCCACGTTTGCCAGCAGGCAACCATGTACGAACTAATGAAGCCGGAACGGTCTGTACACCACCGCCTGGACGAAGGCGAGCGCGAACTGTCGCTAAACACCAACGAGCGGCTGCTGGACGTGGCTCTAAACGGGGTTGAATCGGTGCGGCGCGAAATGGCCGCCAACATGCCAGCGGTTAACAACACCCAGGCCGCTGCGCCTGCCGCTGTTGCCGACGAACCAGAAATCAACATCTCCATCCTGGACGAGCCAGCCCAACCCGCCGACGATTTAGGCATTAGCCTGATTGGCGAATCAGGCGCGGTCACACCGCAGGCCGATCTGGAAATGAGCTATGCCGACAAACTGGATAACGTCGCCGTAAAGGTGAACCGCATCTTTGGTGAAATTCTCAACGACCTGTTCAACGACGATGACCTGCTGCCCCGGCTGCGCCGCCTCTTCTGGCTGGAAGCCACCAAGGCCGAGCGGGACTTCAACACCCATATCGTCAAGCCGATGCTGAAGCAGCACGACCGCAATCTGCAAAAGCCAGAACTGCGCGAAGCGATGGAAATGGACCTGGAAAACGTGTCCGATCTCGAAGAGCTGATGCGCGTCTGGGACGGGCTGCACAAGTTGGAAACGAGTCTGGCAATATAAATTTAATCGAACACCTACCCCCACCCTAACCCTCCCCCTGGCAGGGGGAAGGAATTGGCTCCTCTCCCTTTGAGGGAGAGGGCTGGGGTGAGGGTGAAAAGTAGGAACGTCTCATGACAGACCTTGCCACACAACCTTTGCTACAAAAACTAGATGACGCGCATCTGCCTGTTTTCGCCTTGCGGCTGACCGAGTGGCTTATTGCTGACCTGAATAAAAGTGATGAGAGCGTGCCCGATTTCACAGAATCGCGGGCCAAGGCGCTGCTGCGGGCTGCCGCTGTGGTGGATGACCCCACCCTGCACGATTTTGCGCGGTTGGTTGAAGGGGGCGGTACGGCCGTTCGCCTGGCCCTCCACAATTTACTGCAAGAAACTGGCCTCATTGAAGATGAAGAAGTTGGAGCTTTAGCAATTACAGTCTCCAGTCTCCAATCTCCAGTCTCCAATCCAGTCTCCTGGCTCTCACTGAGCATCGCCGCCCACGCCTATAAAAGCGGTTACCCGCTCTACCAGCTTGACCCCGCCTCGCCACCAGGCGAGTACAGCCCCGCCGGACAGCTCATCAAACGGGCTGCCACATTTTTGCGGCAGCAAATCCAGCGCAGCGCCACCGAGCGAGACAAGCTGGGCAAAAAGCTGGCCTACAACCCTGGCGACGGCACGCCGACGCTGGACAGATTGCCCAACAACCAACCAATCGCTCCCGTGCCGCCCCACTTCCGCCCGCCGATTCCGGTGCGCTATCCAGAAGTGGCCAGGGAAACTCTGCACGTCAACGAAAACGAAAATATGCAAAACCAGCGACCGGCCACCCGCAACGCTCCCATCACCATTACCAACGATGACATCATGCCAGCGGGGCGGCAGCCGGTGCGGATGCCAGAAATTCGCATCCAGGCAGACCAGGTGCCGCAGCAACGGCCAACACAACCTGCCCAACCGCGTTCCCGACCCAGCAGCAGTGGTGAAAATTTGGGAACGGCCGTTCGCCAACGATTCAGCCGCGACAAAGAGCCCCTGCGCAGCACCCGGCTCCGCGTTATCGTGCAGGATGTGCAGGATGGCCCTGGACTGTACGGCATACAGGTGCAGGTGCGCTGCCAGGGCATCAAGGCCCACGTGGCTGGCACCACCAACCGCGACGGCGTCTTCCTGTGTGAACTGCCCGTGCGCGCCCGTTCTGGCCTCACCTACGATGTAGACATTACCTGGCCCCGCGACCTGGGCGGCGAGGTGGAACGCAAATCGGTCACGCTGAACGTGGACCGTACTGAATTTAAGCTGCCTTTTTTCCGGCGTTTATCCTAAAAAAAGTATGCCAGTCTGCGAGTTTGCAAGTCTGCGAGTAGCATTCAAACATCACAACTCGCAAACTTGCCACTCGCATACTCGCAAACCAAAAAATTAATAACACATGACCGAAACAACCGAACCCATCATCATTACCGACCCAGACAGCGACCGTTACCACACCTTCGGCTACATCAGCTGGTGGCAGCAGGAGGTGGTGCGCAATGCCACCATTTTGGTCGTTGGCGCAGGAGCGTTGGGCAATGAAGTGCTTAAAAATCTGGCCCTCATGGGCATTGGCAATCTGCTCATTGCCGATTTCGACACCATCGAAGACAGCAATCTGAGCCGCTCTGTGCTGTTCCGCGCTTCGGATCGGGGCCGCCGCAAAGTGGATGCCGCGGCTGAGCGCGTCAAAGAGCTCAACCCGGACGTCAACGTGAAGACCTGGCACGGCAACATCAATTATGAGATGGGGCTGGGCGTTTTTCGCCACGTAGACGCCATCGTTGGCTGCCTGGACAACCGGGAAGCGCGCCTCTCTATCAATCGTTTTAGCTGGCAAATAAATCGGCCGTGGGTTGATGGCGCAATTCAAGAGCTAATGGGTATCGTGCGTGTCTTCTGGCCTGGCCAGGGGGCCTGTTATGAATGTACCCTCACTGACCTGGACTACCAGATTATTAATTTGCGCTATTCCTGCCCACTGCTGGCCCGGCAAAACATTTTGCAGGGCAAGGTTCCCACCACGCCAACCAGCGCCTCCATCGTGGCCGCCTTCCAAACACAAGAAGCGTTGAAGCTAATTCACAACATGGAGGTTCAGCCCGGCAAAGGGTTGATGATCAATGGTCTGACCAACAACATTTACACCACAGAATATCCAGTTAAGGAAGGCTGCATGAGCCATGCGCGGCTGGAGCCAATTGTAGAGCTGGAGGAGTGTACGGCCGTATCCACCACCCTCTCTGATTTACTAGCCATCGCCAAAGAAAAGCTGGCCGACGATGCCGTCCTGGAATTTGATGGCGAAATTGTCACCACCATGCACTGCCTGGACTGCGGCGAAGCGTTCCCCATCTTCCGCAAAATGGCCCGCCTGTACGAAAACGAATCCACCTGCCCCAACTGCGGTGGACGGCGCGAGATGAACATGACCCACCGCATTGACGGCAGCGAAGATTTCCTGGCGCGCACCCTGGCAGAAACAGACGTGCCGCCATTGGGCATCATTCGTGCCCGCAGCGCCAGCCAGAAAAAGAGCATTTATCTGGAGCTAACTGGCGACAAAGAAACATTTTTTAACTTTGCCTGAGGGTTGCAACCCACACTGGCAAACTACGTAATAATAAATGATTTACCAAGTTGATTTGACTATAACAAACCACAGTGCACTATCCAGACGTGTGGCTCGATGGCAATTCAACCAATTAGAATGGAGGCTATCATAAAATGGCAAGCATAAAAACAATTATCTACGATCCCACCGGCTCAAAGAAGACCCCGGTAGAACTTCCCGACGACGTTCCCATGCGGCGTTTGATTCCTGCCCTGGTTAGCAAAATGGGACTTCCCACCAGCCAGGGTGCAAATCCCATCACCTACCGGTTGGATCATCAATCCTCCGGCAAGCGGCTAAGCGACGATGAATCCCTGGCCGATGCTGGTGTGGTTGAAGATGATATTTTGAATCTCTTCCCAGAAGTCACCGCTGGCTAGGCATTTACCCTCACCCAAAGTTCTTGGGTGAGGCAACCCTTAATTCCAACCATAACTTGCGTGATTGCTTCGCCTGGCTGCCAACGGCCAGGCTCAATCCCAACCAACTACAAAGCTATGTCTTTTAATATTCGGGAAACCAGATTGCGCAACGACCACGAGCGAATTCGTGCCCTGGTCAACCGCAGCGAGTTTATTCACATTCTAACCACAGAAGGCGATCCAGTAGAAAAATATCTCATCCGCTTTACCTGCAAAGGGGTGGAAAAGATTAATTCTGCTGGTAAGCCACTCTTGCGTGAGGCACATGAAGTGAGTATTTATCTTCACGCTGAATACCCACTGAAGCAACCTCAACTTAAGTGGCACACCCCTATTTTTCATCCCAACATTCATGTGACGGGGGCGGTGTGCATTGGGGCCTGGTGGCCAGCCAAAACGCTAGATGAGCTGCTGCTCACGCTGGGTGAAATGGTGCAGTACAAGAATTACGATCCAAAAGACCCGATGAACTCGAAGGCGGCTGCCTGGGCGCTGCGACACAAGCAGATCTTCCCCATTGACCGGCGCAGTCTGAAAGGACAATCACTGGAAGATTTGATTGTGCTTGGGGAGGAAGAATCGGATGAACTCGGCATCAACATTCTCTAGCGGCCGTTCTGCGCCACAACCGCAACCTGAACCAGAACCTATGATTGGCCAGCCCGAAATGGAGAGCCTACGGGAACGGCCGTTCACCAATTTTACCGCCAACACCCACCTGCATGGCCAGCTACCCGCTGCCAATCAGGTTGTCGTCAGCCACCGGCAGCAAGCTATTCGCCAGATTCGGGCGCACAGCATTAGCAACTTGCGCTCAGAGCTGGGCGGGGTGCTGCTTGGCCATGCTTACCGCGACGGGGGAAAACTTCTGGTGGAAGTGATCGCCGCCCTGCCTGCCCGCAACGACGATCATGGCCCAATTCATTTTACCTTTACCGCCGATGCCTGGAGCCAGATTCACCACGAGCGTGCCCAAAAATTCCCAGATTTGGAGATTGTGGGCTGGTTCCACACCCATCCCGGCCTGGGGGTTTTTTACTCCAGCGATGACGTGGTGGTGCATACGGCCGCATTCACTTTACCCTGGCATGTCGGCCTGGTGGTGGATCCGCTGGGCAATGAAGCCAGCTACTTTGGCTGGCAAGATGGCCAGCTGGCCCCCATCGGCGGCTATTTTGAGCAGCTCGATGAGCAAGAGACGCCCGTTGCTCCCTGGCGTGTGGCCAAAACAGAAGTGTGGGCCACCCGAACCACAGAGCAATTTTACGCCTCTTATGAATCTGCTGAAGGCGAAGGTGGGTTCTTCCCGGCAACCTTCAACCAGGAACGGCCGTTTGCCCTTTCCAACACAGCCACATTGGCAATTCTGGGCTTTGTCTTAGGGTTTTTTTTGCTTTTTGGCTGGGTCGTGGCCCTCAACCGGCAGATTAACAGCCTGGAGAGCGTCATTACCAGCCTGGCAGACGAAACCTCGATCAATGCGGTAAGCTGCGGTAACCCACAGCTGCGCATTTTGGCCCCGGTTGCCCAAAGCCAGATTGCTGCTGGGCAGGACGTGCCCATTTTTGGTACGGCCGTTCACCCAGAAGCCGCCCGTTACCAAATTGAGTACCGGCTGGCTGGGGGAGAAAGCTGGGAATTGGCTGGCGTGCAGCGCCGCCAAACCGCCCTTGGCCTCCTGGTCAATTGGGACACCAGCGAGCTGTTCCCTGGCCTTTACGACCTGCGTCTGAAAGCGGTAGACCGGCAAAACATTTCGCTGCCCGGCACACCTTCTTGCCAAATCGCGGTTGAATTGACACCTTAACCTGAATGGTTGCCCATCCACACAAACCCTCCGAGAGGCTTTGTGATCTGGAATTATTTATGACTGACACAACAACCCATTACGTGGCCATTATTCAAATTCATTTACCTGAACATGAAACGGCCGTTTCCGCCAATATTCGCCTGACGCCTACAGAGCTGGTGCCGCTAGACGGCCACCACAAAATGCTGCACGACTGCACCCTGGCCGAATTACAAGATTTTGCGGACCAAACCGAAGCAGAAATTTGGCAAACCTACCGGCAAATCAAGCTGGCAGATTTGGCCAAAGATGGCACTGTGAAAATGGCAATGGATGTGGTGGATGCCGCTGGCGAGCCGGTAGCGCCCTCGCGGGAATGGCTGGCAAAAATGGTGGTAGAAACGGCCGTTTCTGCCCAAATTGACGAACTGCCAGACGCTCCACCAGCCGCCGAAGAAGATTCACCGGAAACAGAACCGGCCACCGCAGAAATGGAGGCAATCCCCACTGAGGAGATTGAACAGGAACCGGCAGAAGCGGAGCCGGAGACCGAACCCGAACCGCCACCCGTCGAGCCTGCTGCTGAACCGGCAGATGCGCTGGACAACATTGTTGTTTCAGAGCCAGAACCGGTGCATGAAGAGCGCGAAGCGCCCGAAGAAACGGCGCAAAAGACGGTCATTGCTCCCAGCCAGGCCAGAGTGCGGCTGGCCGGACGCCATCTGCCGGTGGGTGATCCCACCCCGGCGGCGGTAGACATCACCATAGAAGAACCAGCTTTACGCGCTGCCCAGGCCCACGCCCTGAGTAGCCTAAACCGGGAGGTGGCCGGGGTGCTCATCGGCCCACGTCCAGAAAAACAGCCAGACGGCCGTTACCGGGTACACATCCTGGACACGATCATCGCCAAGTACACGGTAATGCACGGAGCCAGCGTCACCTACACCCCGGAAAGCTGGCGCTACATGCGCGACAAACTTCACGAGCGGTATCCTGATGAAACGGCCGTTATCGTCGGCTGGTACCATACCCACCCCGGTTTTGGCATCTTTTTATCCGGGATGGATTTATTTATTCACCAAAACTTCTTTACCCAGATTTGGCACGTCGCCTTTGTGCTGGATCCCCGTGCCCAAACCAGCGGCTTTTTTAGCTGGGACCGGCAAAAAACTCAGGTCTCCCGGCATAATTTTTACTGGCCAGAGTGGGCCGATGGGAGTTGGTAACTTTCAGTAATCGGTATACAGTGTTCAGTAACCAGATAGTCCGAAATGAGTGCTGTTTACTGTTTACTGACAACTGATTACGGTATGTGTATAATGCCCTTAACGGAAGACTGATTACTGAAAAATGGACGAACAGGAAATGCCCCCCCTCACCATTACGAATAATGACATTCAGGCAGCCAACCAGCTGAGCCTGCACTGTCCCATTTGTGCCAATCCGGTAGAAAAGTTTGTAGAGGATCGGGAATTGCAGCCGGTGATTTGCGGCAAATGCGGCACGCTCTATCACAAAACATGTTGGGAGCTGGGCGGGGGCAAATGTGCAGTGTTGGGCTGTGGCCATACCAGGTTCAAACTGTACGGCGCACCCACCAGCCCAGTTTTAAGCATCAAATACTCCGATTTGCCACGGCCGTCGGCAAACGGCCGTTCCAGCCAGACCAAACACTTAAAGGAAGAACAGCGCCGCCAGGTAGAACAACTGCGACGTCCAAGCCTGCTGCAAAGGCTGTTCAAATGGCTTTTGGACCAAATACGAATTGGTTAATAAGAGATTGGAGACTGGAGATTAGAGATTAAATCTCCAGTCTCCAGTCTCCAATCCCCAACCTCCCCCATGCTCACCTCCATCACCATCACCAAGCAATCCCCATTTTTGGGTGAAGAGTGTGCCCTGTGCAAAAATCCGTTTGCGCCGGGGGATACGGTCATTGTTTGCCCCGCAGACAGCAGCCGCCACCACACGCACTGCTGGCGCGCCAACGGCAACAAATGTGCCGCTTACGGCTGCCGGGGGCACGGCGACATTGAAGAGGAAACTCCTGCGCCACAACCTCAACCGACACCCCCGCCGAACAATCCAACCACAACCCGGCCCGCAACAACTGCACCGGCAAACGGCCGTTTGCAACAAGCAGCGCGACGGTTTGGCTGTGGGCAAGGCTGTTTGCTCATCGCCGTTGCCATCGCCATTATTTTTTTCTCAATTGGCTGTTTTGGCCTGTGGGCCATTGCCGACTACATCATGCTGGAAGTGCTGGGATGGCAGTACCGCGTCCCTGAGGCTGGCGCTTTTTTACCCCACGTTTTGCATCTAGTAATTTAAAAGCGGAACACAGAGTTGCGCAGAGAAACCACAGAGGAGCACAGAGAAAAATCTGCGCCAATCTGCGTAATCTGTGGATAAATTCAAAGCTTTCTACCGGGGGGCTGCTTCGCGGGCGTTTTTGTAGGCGGCCAGGGCACGCTCGCGCGCTTCGTGGTGGGCTACAATGGGCGCGGGATACTTCTGCCCAATGCGGCTGCCGCATGAACTTTGGACGGATTCTGGCATCTGCCACGGCTCGTGGATGAATTTTTGGGGGACGTCAGCCAATTCTGGCAGCCATTTGCGGATGTAACGGCCGTCTGGATCAAACTTTTTAGCCTGCGCTGTAGGATTAAAGATGCGAAAGTATGGCGCGGCATCCGTGCCGGTTCCCGCCGCCCACTGCCAGCCACCGTTGTTGGCGGCCGGATCGCCATCCAGCAAATGCTGCATGAAGAATTTCTCGCCCCAGCGCCAGTCGATGAGCAAATCTTTAACCAAAAATGAAGCAACAACCATGCGGGCGCGGTTGTGCATCCAGCCCGTTGTGGTGAGCTGGCGCATGGCTGCATCAACGAGAGGGTATCCGGTACGGCCGTTGCCCCAGGCCCTAAACTCAGCTTCATCATTGCGCCAGGCAATGGCGTCGTATTCTGGCCGAAAATTGCCCCGCAAAACATGGGGAAAATGGGCCAAAATGTGGCTGTAAAACTCGCGCCAGATCAATTCGCTAAGCCACGTTTCGGCCCCTTGGCGGGCTGCTTTGCTGCTGGCATTTTCCAGACAGGAAACGGCCGTCGCCACCGCCTGCCTCGCTGAGATCATGCCAAAGCGCAAATAAGGCGAAAGCTGGGAGGTGCCCGGCACAGCCACAAAGTCTCGCGCCTGCGCGTACCGGCCAATCGCTTCCTGGGCAAATTCGCGCAAACGTCGCTGTGCTTCGGCTTCGCCAGGCACAAATGGGACGCTGTCTGGCAGGGCTAGGCTGGCAGGCAAAGGTTCAGATTGAATGGCTTCGGGGATGAGCAGCTTTTCTGGCGCAGGCAAAATGTCGGTGAGTTTGGGCAACGGCCGTTTCAGCCAGGCATTTTTCTTGAACGGGGTAAATACAGTGTACGGCTCGCCATCCGGTTTGAGCACCGTGCCGGGCGGGTGAACCACCAGGCCCGCTTCCAGATGCAGCGGCAATTCTTGGGCAATTTGGCCGTCACGGCGGCGGGCATAGCGGCTAAAATCTTCCTCGGCAAAAATGGCGGATGCGCCTGTTTCTGCTAGCAGCGCAGACAACACTTTTTGGGGACGGCCGTAGCGTACAATGAGCCGGCTGCCCCGCTGGCGCAAATCGGCATCGAGTTGGCGCAGCCCAGCCCACAAAAAAGCGGTGCGCTTTTGGCCCACATAGGCCGACTTTTCAAAAAAAGGATCAACAATAAAAAGGGGGATGACCTGCCTGGCGGTGGCCAGCGCAGCAGCCAGAGCCTGGTTATCTGTCAGACGCAAATCACGACGAATCCACCAAACGGCCGTTTCCTGCAACGATTCTGTAGTAGCCATAGACAAGGAGTATACACAACTATCCATGTTTTGCACAGTATTTATCCAATATTCGCCCACCCCACCCGGCGGCTCTTTCTTTGGATAAACGGCCGTTTTTCGTTAAACTTCCAGCACATTCCCAAAAAGGACGGTTCGCATGAGCACAAATTTTCAAAAGCTACTCGAAAAAGTTTACGAAATCCACGATATTGAAAAAGCAACAGGTGTCTTAAGCTGGGACAAAGAAACCAATATGCCCAAGGCTGGCACAGAGATGCGCATCAAGCAAATGACCACGTTGCGCAGGCTTAGCCACGCCATGTTTACCTCGGATGAAATGGGGGAGTTGATTGAAACGGCCGCTGCTGAAATAAATGGCGCTCCTTACGCAGGCAACGAAGCCAGCCTCATTCGCTACTTGCGCCGCAGCTATGCCGAATCCCGCCAGCTGCCCCCAGAATTTGTCCGACGGGTCAGCGAGGTAAGCGGCAAAGCCAATCCCGCCTGGGTAGAAGCGCGGGCCAACAATGATTTTGCCCACTTCCGGCCCCATCTGGAAGAAGTGATCAAGCTGGTGCAAGAAATGGCCGAACTGTACGGCTATGAGGACGAAAAATACGATCCGCTGCTGGACAAATTTGAACACGGCATGAAAACGGCCGAAGTCCGGGCCATCTTCAACGCGGCCAAAGAGGAACTTATCCCCCTGCGCCAGGCAATTGCAGAACGGGGCACGGCCGTTGATGACCGCATTGTCCACCAACCATTCCCCATCGATAAGCAAAAAGAATTCGCCCATTACATCGCCGACGCGGTGGGCTATGACTTTAGTCGCGGGCATTTGGGCACGGTGGTGCATCCCTTTGCCACCAGCTTCAGCCGCAACGATGCCCGCATCACCACCCGCTGGTATCCTGACTTTTTAAACCCCTCCCTGTTCGGCACACTGCACGAATCTGGCCATGCCATGTACGAGCAAGGCACGCATCCAGACCTGGTTCGCACGCCGCTGGCCCGCGGCACCTCCAGCGGCATCCACGAATCCCAATCCCGCATGATTGAAAATATCGTCGGGCGCAGCCTGGGCTTTTGGCAGGCGCATTATGCCAAATTGCAGGAATTGTTCCCAGAGCAGCTGGGCGGGCATGACGTGATGGCCTTTTACCGGGCCGTCAACAAGGTACAGCCTTCTTACATCCGGGTAGAAGCGGATGAACTCACCTACAATTTCCACATTATTTTGCGGTTTGAGCTGGAGCAGGCGATGCTCAACGGCGAGTTGGCTGTGGCCGATTTGCCTACGGCCTGGAATGACAAAATGCAGGAGCTGTTGGGCGTTGTGCCCCCCACCGATTCGGAAGGCTGTTTGCAGGACATACACTGGACGCGGCCTGGATTTGGCTACTTTCCCACGTATGCGCTGGGCAATCTGTACGCGGCGCAATTTTATGAAACGGCCGTTGCCCAAAATCCCACCATCGCCGAAGAAATGGCCCAGGGCAAGACCCAGGCCCTGGTAGCCTGGCTACGCGAAAATATTCACCAACACGGCCGTAAATTCACCCCGTCTGAATTGGTGCAGCAAATCACAGGTGGCCCGCTCACGCATAAACCATTTATGCGCTACGTCACCCAAAAGTTTAGCCAGATTTACGAACTTTAGAAGGGAAAGAGGAGTGGCAGTCCTGGCCATCAAAAAAGCGAAATCTTTTTTAACCAGGACTACCACTCCTTAAGTTTTAGACGAAGCTAGGTATCAGTAAAGTAACACCCACAAAAACCAAAGCTAAGATCACAATAATCAGAATTAGATTGTTGCGGAACAGCTTGGCGCTGTCCTCAGATTTACGCCAGGCGGCGTTGCTATGTGCCAGCAGCACGACGATAAACATTGTTCCCACATGCTCCAGCCGCACACGGCTGTCAAAACCCAATGAGATGAGCAAGATTAAGCCCAGCAAAAAGTTCAGGTCAATCAAACCAACCAGCCCAGACATCAGGCCACGATCCATACGGCCGTATTCTTTCTTTTGAATCAACCCAAGGGCAAATTTAACGATTACTACAATGGCCAAAATGGCTACTAGCCAGCGCATTTCACCATGAATTGTACGAATTATCTCCACCAATTTCTCCTTTATTATTGGTTTTCATCGTCGGGGGGAACGGCCGTTTCCTCTTCAACCGGCTTATTCGGGTCAGGGAACTCAATTAAAACCCGTGACACAGCCCGCCCCTCAACCGCTAAAACCCGAATTTGAATTTTTTCATTATAAACAACCTCATCCCCCACGGCTGGCGGCCTGCCCAGTTTAGAAATAACCAAACCACCCACCGTTTCCACATCTGGCAAATCCTCCTCTTCACCCCAAAAACCATCATCAAAATCATCAACCAGATATTCACCCTCAGCTTCAATGACGCCGGGGCCAAGCTCTACATACGGCTCCTTTTCCAGGTCGAACTCATCACGCACCTCGCCCACAACCTCTTCCACCAAATCTTCAAGCGTCACAATGCCATCCATGCCGCCAAACTCATCCAGCACAATGGCCATGTGCAGCTTCTGGCGCTTAAATGCCGCCAGCAAAGTCTGCACAGGCAAATCTTCCGGCACGGCTGGGGCAGAGCGCAAAATCAGCCGCAGGTCAAACCGGCTTTCAGAACGCAAGGTTTGTTTCACCAAATCCTTCAGGTGCAAAATGCCCACGATATGGTCGCGGTCACCGTCATACACCGGGAAGCGGCTATGGCGGCTCTCGGTAACCGTTTTTAGAATTTCTTGCCGCGAAACATCAAGCGGAATCGCTTCCACCTTGGTACGCGGGGTCATCACCTGGGAAACCGTCCGGTCGCTGAAATCAAAGATGTTTAGAATCATTTCTTGCTCTTCAGCGTTCAGCAGGCCGCCCTCCGTACTTTCCGTCACGATCAGCTCTAGCTCTTCTGGGGAAAGCACGCGCTCGTGCCCCTCGGCTGGCGGCACCCGAAACAGCCGCAGCATCGACACCCCAATGCGGTTTAAAACCTTTACCGGTAAGCTCAAAATCCAACGCGCAACGGTCATTGGCCGGCTGAGGAGCAGCACCATGCGCGGCGCGTCTGACAAGGCCAACGACTTGGGCACCATCTCACCCACCACAACGTGCAAATAAGTTAGCAACCCAAGCGCAACCACATAGCCAATGCTCTCAACCAGTTCATGCGATGGCTCAAACCACAATCCTTCCAGATACGGTTCAATAAAATGGGCAATTTGGGGTTCGCCGTACATGGCCAAGCCCAGTGAGGCAATGGTAATCCCCAACTGCGCAGTGGCGATGTATTGATCTTGCTTTTGTCGGGATTCAACCGTGTTCAGAACACCTCGCGCCCGGTTTATGCCCTCATCTACCATTTGCTCAAGCTGGGTCGGCCGTACGCCAATAATTGAAAATTCGGCCATCACAAACAGGCCATTCAGCAACACCAGCAGAATAATGACCAGCAGCGCCACAAGCAGGGCACCAACGGAGGAACCGGTTGCTTCTTGCACAGCGGCCGTTGCCAACACGCCAAAACCTGGTAAAGCGAGGGAGAGCAGGAGGTACTTAGTCATGATCGGCAACCTCCCATTCTATAAATGGCTCTTCAGCGCTTTGGGTTGGCGGCAGTTTTAAGGAGACCTCAGAAACGCCGGGGTCAGACATCGCTTCCACCCGAACAACTATCTCGCCAAAAGTCACTTTATCACCCACCGCAGGCAAACGGCCGAGTTCACTAAAGACCAGGCCACCCAGGGTATCGGCATTCTCTTCTGGCAAATTTAGCTCCAGGTATTCATTCACGTCCGTCACCAGCAAATCAGCTCTAAGGTAGATACGGCCGTCCTTGTCCTTGGCAATTAAAGCCGTTTCATTGTCAAATTCATCTTGCAGCTCGCCAAAAATCTCCTCAATGAGGTCTTCAAACGTAATCAACCCCACTGTGCCCCCATATTCATCAAACACCACCGCCAAATATTTGCGGCGGCTGTTTAACCGCTTCCATAAATCCGAAACGGGCATCGTTTCTGGCACAAACACCACTTCACGCAAAATTGAAGAGACATCTTCACTATTTTGATTGTGGAGCCGGAATAAATCTTTAACGTGAACAAATCCCACAATATCGTCAATCGATTCACGGAAAAGCGGAATGCGCGAAAAGCCAGCATCTAAAGAAATCTGCATCAGCTCAGTTACCTTGCTGTTTAGGGGCGCGGTAATGAGCTTTGTACGATGCAGCATAACCTGCTTGGCGGTCAGGTCGCGCAAGCGAAACGTGTTGCGCAGCAAACGACGTTCCTCGTCACTTAGCAAATCCTGCTCATGACTCTCGGTAACCAGCAGCTCGATCTCTTCAGGCGAATGGGCGTGACCGTTTTTCTCCTTCATGGAACGGCCCAGAAGCCGCAATATCAAGTTGCCGCTGCCGTTAAACAAAGCAATCAGGCCCGTGTAGGTAATCACAAACTGTGTAATCCGCATTGGAATCGTCACGGCCAAGGCCACTGACTCCGGGTATTGAATGGCGACCGATTTGGGGAACAGCTCACCAATAATGACCTGCAAAATTGTAATTGCTATGAGCACTAAAGTGACCGCAATTGAGGTCGCGGCAGGCTCTGCCCAACCCACGGCCGATTCCACACCAATTGAATTCAGCGCCGGTTCCAAAAGCGTGAGCAGCCGCACCAGAGGCGCTTCCAAATGTTGGGCGATAACACTTTGGCCGTACGCGCCCACCACCAGGGAAGAAATTGTGATACCAATCTGGCAAGTCGCCACATATCGATCTAACTTCTTACTGTCTTGCAGAATAGGCAGCAAAAGCTGCGCCATCCGGTTACCCTGGCCTGCCAGTTGGCTAACCCGCGTACGGCGAGACGAAACTGTAGCAAACTCGGCCGCTACATAAAGGGCATTAAAAAAAATCATGATGGCTACAACAGCCACAATCGTTAATACAGTTAACATTTTTTATTTCTTACGCAAAAGGCCTACCCAAAGAGGTAGGCGAACAGATGACCAATCGGGCGGATTAGCTTTCATTAATAATTTGCTCAGGCACACCAGGGAAATAGGGTGAGGAGGATCAGGCGGCTCAGTATTAGAGTCGGTCAACACATCCCCCTATTAGCAAACGAAGGCTGAAGCTTTGCAGGCAAAACACCGCAAAAGAAATCCCGTAGGATTGTCGTGTTATTTTACTAAAACTTGATGGTTTGGAGTTGCCTGTTCTCGTTTTTGGTTGCATCAAAAAATTATCTCAAAATTTACTGGCAAAAATTATAGAACAGGGGGGAGCAACGGTCAAACCAGAGATGGTTTTTCAACGATGAAAGATGCGGATCATAATGTTTAGCAAAATTGTTCCCAGCAAACTGACTAAAATCATGGTTGTTAGGGGAAAAGTGATGCGGTAATTGTCTCCTTCAATTTCAAAGTTGCCGGGCAGGTTACTGAGCCCTGGGAAATATTTGGCAGCAATCAACACCAGAATGCCAGCCAGGGCAATGGTTCCCCCAATAATGAGCAATAAACGGCCGAATTCCACCATCTCCCTTTCCTACCTTCCGCTACGCCTCATCCACACCGTCTGCCGGTGGAGAAAATAAACTGCGCTGGTTTGGCTTGTCTGGCACAGCCTGCTGCGGCAACGGCAGCCCAAGATGGGCATAAGCATGTGGCGTGGCCACGCGCCCGCGTGAAGTGCGCTCTAAAAAGCCTAATTGCAACAAATACGGCTCTACCACATCCATAATGGTGTCTGGCTCTTCACTAATGGAAGCGCCAATGGTATCCAGGCCAACCGGCCCACCGCCAAATTTTTCAATAATGGCCCGCAGCACCCGGCGATCTAAATCGTCCAGGCCAAGGCCATCAATTTCTAGCAGATTAAGGGCAGCAACGGCCGTTTCCCCCGTAATTGCCCCATCAGCCCGCACCTCGGCAAAATCTCGCACCCGGCGCAGCAGCCGCAGTGCCACACGCGGTGTCCCCCGCGAACGACGCGCAATCTCTGTAGCCCCCGCAGGCTCGGTTGGCACCTGCAAAATGCTGGCCCCACGCATTACAATTGATTCAATCGCCGCCTGCTCGTAAAAATCCATGCGGTAGAGCGCCCCAAAGCGAGCTCGCAGCGGTGCGGTAAGCAAAGCCAGCCGCGTCGTTGCGCCAATGACCGTAAATTTGGGCAGCTTCAAACGCACATTTTTGGCCCCAGGCCCTTTGCCCACCACAATATCCAGCACAAAATCTTCCATTGCCGGATACAAAATCTCTTCCACCGCCCGCCCCAGGCGATGCACCTCGTCAATAAACAGAATGTCGCCAGCGCGCATGTTGGTGAGAATGGCAGCCAAATCTCCGGCGCGCTCGATGGCTGGCCCAGCAGTAATGCGAATATTGACGTTCATTTCGTTGGCCACCACATGGGCCAGCGTGGTTTTACCCAGGCCAGGCGGCCCATGAAACAGCACATGGTCTAACGATTCCTGACGCCCTTTGGCCGCTTCAATGAGGATCGTTAAATTTGCTTTCAGCCGTTCCTGTCCGGTAAAGTCGGCTAGCTGCTGGGGGCGCAAGAGGCCATCCAAACGGCCGTCTTCCCGCTTTTTCCCTGGTGCGATGTGTCTTTTACTGGTCGTTTCGTCTTTCATAAATTATCTATTGCCAACAATCTGTATGCGTGGGATTATACGATAACTAAGCCTGAATGCGTAACGGCCGTCACTAAAAAGCCGCCAAAATGCGTCAGGATTAATCATTGAATGATGCGTGAAACGGGACGCGGAAATGAAACGAGATCGCGTTTCACGCATTACGCATCATCATTGAGGAGGAGAGGAATGGTTTTTGAGTCAAAACATCCGCTGGTCAAACACAAGCTGTCCCTTATGCGCCATGTAGAGACGAAACCGAAAAAATTTCGGGAACTGATTCGAGAAGTCGCTATGCTGCTTTGCTATGAAGCCACTGCCGACCTAGCCACTAGCGATATTGAAGTACCCACGCCCATGGGCAAGGCTTCCGGCCAGGATTTAAGCGAAAAAATTGGTCTGATTCCCATCTTGCGCGCCGGTTTAGGCATGGTCGATGGCATTTGGGAAATGATGCCCGGTGCCGAAGTGTGGCACATTGGCCTGTACCGAGATGAAGAAACGCTCCAGCCTGTTTCCTACTACAATAAGTTACCAACTTTCCCCACAGTCCAGGTTTGCCTGGTGCTCGATCCCATGCTGGCCACTGGCGGTTCTGCCATTGCCACGGTGGATATTTTGAAGAAGTGGGGCGCACAGCGCATCAAGTTCATGGGACTGCTGGCCGCGCCAGAAGGGATTGCTGCTTTGCAAAAAGCGCATCCAGACGTGCCCATCCACATCGCCCAAATTGATTCGCATCTCAACGATATTGGCTTTATTGTGCCTGGCTTGGGCGATGCAGGCGACCGCCAGTTTGGCACGGCCTAAGGGAACGGCAATCCGGTTTCTCCGCGTATGATTTTTTTGCTCATCTTTTTAGTTGTGCTGGGAACGGCCGTTATTCTTACACCAGTTACCCGCATGGCGGCCTTGCGTTGGGGCATTGTGGCCCGGCCAGGTGGCCGTCGGCAGCACGAAGGGTTGGTTCCCAAATTGGGCGGCATTCCCATTATGCTGGCCTATTTGCTGGGTATTGGCCTCATTTATTGGCTGCTGCCCCCAGAGGCTGGCTCTAATGACGCCCTCCGCCTGCGCGGGGTCATTTTGGGCAGTATTGTCCTTTTCCTGGGCGCACTGCTCGATGACCGGCTTGATTTGCCACCGCGCTGGCAGTTTGTTTTTCAAATTATTGCCGCCGTTATCGCCATGAGCCACATCATTTTTATTGAGCGGTTCACCAATCCTTTGCCAACCACAGCGTTCTGGCAAAATGGGTTTGTCTCCCTCTTTTTTAGCCTGGATGCGAACAATATTGTGGTGATACGGCCGTTTCTCGTCTACATCATCTCCCTCTTTTGGGTCTTAGGCATGATCAACGCGGTGAACTGGCTGGATGGCCTGGATGGGCTGGCCAGCGGCGTGGGGGCCATTGCCGCCCTGATGTTTGCCCTGCACAGTTACCGCCTGCTGCTGCCTACGGGACAAACGGCCGTTACCCTTTTTCCCCTGGCCCTGGCTGCCGCTTTGCTTGGTTTTTTGCGCTTCAATTTTGCCCCGGCCACCATCTTTTTAGGCACAACCGGGGCGTGGCTGTTGGGCTACAATTTGGCCACGCTCTCCATTTTGGCCCCGGCCAAGTTGTCTACCGCACTGCTGGTCATGGCGGTGCCCATTTTGGATGTGGCCTGGCAAATTTTTGACCGCTTACGGCGCGGCCAGCATCCTTACCAGGGAGACCGAGGGCATTTGCATTTTCGGCTGCTCGACAGGGGCATTCCGGTGCGCAGCATTGTGTTGGGGTATTACAGCACGGCGATTGCTTTTGGGTTGGTGGCCATTTTTGTACAAAATCGGTTGCTAAAAATTGGGCTGTGGCTGCTGCTGGCAACGGCCGTACTCATCCTGTTAACCTGGCTCACCACCCGTACCAATCGCACCTTGTCCACCCCTGGACATAGGAATAAACTGTAACCAAATTTACACAACTGGCGCAGAAACCGTTACAGTGTAACAATAATTGACAGATAAACTTGTTATAGTCCCAGAGTACTATTCAGGTGGTTTTAAATACAGTAATGTAAATGGATACAGTAGTGTAGATGTATAAGGAAGATTTTCCAATGAAACCGATTCACATTGTTAGTCATCAAAACGGGAACATGCAATCCACAAAAAAAGCTGCAACCAATTCTGAATCATTGTCTCAACAAATTGAAAGTTTGCGTCTGGTTTTGCGCCGCATGAAAACCAACGAGACCGCCAAGCGAGATTCGTTTATAAGCCAAAAGCTCCGGGGGCTGTAAACTTTATCGCCCTTTATAATTTATTTGTAAAAAGCCAGGTGATTCCTGGCTTTTTTTGATCTACGGTGGGCACATTGGGTAATCAGTCCGAGCAAATGACCAGGATTCGGCATACCACGCCAGGTATTCTGGCAAGTGGGCCTGCCAGTAGCTATCTTCATGGCGGCCTTCGTTGAGTACCCAGGTGTGGGGAATGGGCGGAACGGCCGTTTCCATGTCTAGATGCAGTTCACGAATATTGTTAATCACGTAATCATTGGCCCCAATGTCCAAATAAATCCGCAAATCGCCCAAATCCTGGCTTAGCCCCGTTTGTTGTGGATTAACCGCTGGCCAGGCCACCTGATCCAGCAACGCCGCACTGTGTCCCCCCACGCTGGCAAACTGTTCTGGAAACCGAAACGCAATTTCCAAAGCCCAATAGCCGCCGCGAGACATTCCGCCAATGGCCCGTCCCGCCGGATCGCCCCAGGCACAGTACGTTTGCTCCACATAGGGAATTAAATCATTCATGATAACGCTCTCGTAAGAGCCAGGCCCGCCAGAGCTGTTGGTTGCGATCCAACCGCCATCTGGCATGACAATGAGCAGCGGGGGCAAAGTTTCGGCCACAATGCCTGCTTCGGCCGCTTCATCAATGCCCAACGTGTCCCAAATGGCGTCTGTGTGAATGTTGCCGGGCAGGAGGTAGAGCGTGGGGTAGGTACGGCCGTCTACACCGTAACAGGGCGGTAGATACACGCGATAAGACATGGGGCCAGCGGTGGCGCTGGGGAACGTGCCCGTTTCGATGCGACCAGGTTGGGCACAGGGTGTGGCGGTGGGTGGCAGTGTTGCGGTTGGGATGGGGGTGGGAACGGCCGTAGCGGTCGCTGGGGCTGTAGGAATTACTGTAGGTTGGTTGGTAGGCTGGGGAACGGCCGTTGGCTGCGGCCCTGTTTCGGTGCAGCCAGGCAAGCCAACGACAAGCAAAATCAGGCCAATTGCCAGCCGCCAGGGAACCATCTAACTTACCAGGGATATTTGCGTGGCGGATCGGCCAGCAGCTTTTTATAAGCACCCTGCCACAGGGAGGCCTCGCGAGTCATGGTTTTAATTTGGATACCCGTAAAGTTAGGATACAAATCAGCCATAAGCTCCGGCACCAAATCCCATGCTTCATGGCGGATCACATCTTCTAGATTAGCGGCGATTTCGGCCGTCCATTTCCAATCGCGCATAAAACGCTCCGCCTTCATCCAATAATCCCGCTTTTCCCACGCTTTGGCCGACTGCTCAACGCCATCGGTAATTTCCCACAGCAGCAGGGTGATCATCGCTGCCATGTCTCGCGCTTCGGCATCCATTTGCAGTTTTTGCATCAGCTGTCGCAACATTTCGGCAATGCTGCGCATGTGGCGGTTACGAATTTTGGTTGGGCTATCTACATGAACAATTCGACTCATAATTTTCCCTGTCTCAAAAAACCTCGCACAGGCTTCTCATGCGGCATTGGTTTTGCCTAAACCTGCGGAAGGCTGATTTTCTGAACATCAACTATTTTCTTCGGCTGGGCAGCTAATGGTAACATCTCGATAAAGCAGGAACCAGCTGGCAAATGTCTGGTAGCGGTCACGCGGTTCATAAATGGGGCCAATTTCGGCCTGGTTCACCTCGCTGCTGAGGGCGTAGGTGTAAACATGCTGGTAAAGGGTGATGGCTGGCACCTGTGACGCATAAATGCTAAGGAACGTGTTGTAATACGGCCGTCTCTCCCCCAAACCCCACACCTGCCGCCCGGCTTCCAGCGCTTCACTGGCCCGGCGATTGTTCCAGCCGCCATAATTTTGCCCGCGCACAATCGCCTCCTGGCTCCAAAAATCATACAGGTCAGGATCGACGGACGGCTTAATGTCTACCAGCGCCACATCAAAATCGCGGGCTGCCAACTTCTCGCGCAAATCGGTGATGGAAACGGCCGTTTCCACCACAACCGCCACGCCCAAGTTCTGCCATTGAGCCAGCACCGCCTGAGCCAGCCGCTGCTGGACATCATTGTTCAAAACCAGCAGCCGCAGTTCAAACAATTCGCCTTCCTGCTGGCGCACCGTGCCGCCTTCTGGCAATGTCCAACCCGCGCTGTTCAACAATTCATCAGCATTGGCGCTGTTTACACCCGCTGCGGCAAAAACCGCCTGATCGTAAGCCCAAGAATCTGGCAAATAGGGGCCGGTTAGCGGCACTCCCTGGCCGTTTAACGCCTGGTCGATAATCTGATCCCGATTAATGCCAGCGGCTAAAGCCTTGCGCACATCTGCTTGCCTGAGCGGAGCAAAGCCCGTATCGCTTTGGTTAAAGATAAGCTGGGTATATTGTGGGGCGACGGTGGTAAAAAGGCGGGCCTGAGAAACGGCCGAAATTTCTGGAAGCATCAGATCAGACACCGAACTGATTGCCTGAATATCGCCATTGGCAAAGGCCGTGAGCAAGCTCTCCTCATCGGGATAAAAGCGGAAATCCAAGGCAGAAAGCTGCGTGCCTTCACGCCAGTAAAGCGGATTCGGCGAGAGGCGCAGGCTGCGGGTGCTGGCCCAATCTTGCCCCGGAGCCACCTGCCAGGGGCCGCTGCCCACGGGCTGCGTGTTAAATGGCTGGCTGGCCAGTTCTGCCACCGGGACGTCTTGGAGCAAATGGGCCGGTAAAATGCCCCGCAGAGTAGCTTCTAAGAAGGGTGCATATGGTTCTGTCAGGACAAATTCAATGGTGCGCTCGTCGATGGGGTTGATGGTTACGCTTTGCCACAGGGCTTTGGTCGCCTCAGCGGCGGGCAGCGCGTCTTGCTGCAACAGGCCGTAGGTGAAGGCCACGTCTGCCGTCGTAATCGGTTGACCATCGTGCCAAAACAGGCCGGTGCGTAGGGTGAATTGGAGGGAACGGCCGTCTTCACTCACGGTCCAGTTTTCAGCCAACGCCGGAATAAATCGACCGGCATGGTCGTACTGCACCAGGCCGTCAAACAGCAAATTTACCAGCGCCTCGTCAACCGGGAAACCATCGCTTAGCACCGGGTTCAACCGCTGTGGCGTTCCCACCATGCCCTCAGCAAAAACGCCGCCGGAGGCCGGAACGCGGGTCACGCACAATCCGGCAGACTGCACCTGAAAGGAAAGGATGGCCAAAATTAGACCAAATCCCACCACAGCCAATAAAAGTTGCCAACGTAAATGCAGCTTCATAAATAATAAAACGTGAAGCGAAGGCCAAGAAAGCCAACGGTTCACGTTTCTAGCAAATAGAAGTTGGGTAATTGCGCAATTGGGTAATTGCTCAATTACATCTTAAGCTGCCTGGCCCCAAGCCAAAAAGGACAAAACGGTGCAAACAAAAAAGGCGACGGAACAAGCAATGGTCACTTTGTGCATGGTCGCCTCTACACCACGACGGGTGCGGAAGCTGCTGTCGCCCCCCCCGCCACCGCCCAAGAAGCCACCTAAATCGGAGCCTTTGGTTTGCAGTAAAACCAAAATTGTTAAGGCAATCGCCAATATAATTTCAGCAATCCCAAAATAGGGAGCCAATGGTTGCAAATTCATCTATTTCTTCCTCTATGTTCAATTTTTAGGCAGTGCGGACTGCCATTCTTGTCTTGCAAAAAACCAAGTGAGAATTATAACAGCCAGATGGGGGTGCGTCGAATTAGAGAACGGCAGTGTTGCTTTCAAACCCTTAATCTAATCAGACACTTATTCATAAAACGGCGGCGGTTCTGGGCCAGTCCGTTTGCGACCAAGCAGGTAACCAGAATGAACACCGATGGCCTCGCCGCTTTTAGCACATCCAACTAAAATGATAATTCAATGAAATTTCCTGGCCAAAATTGGCTGACTCTTTTTTCCCTGGAAAAGTTTGAGTATTATTCTGCCGCTGAACTTCATAAAGGTGAGTCGTGCAGATGAATAATGCTGAAAACCCAATAATGATTGAAGCGGATAATTTAACGAAACAGTCATGGGGCAATAAACGGCCGTTTCCAACCCCACCTTCTCCCTGCGAACCGGGGGGAAGTGTTGGGCTTAATGGGCCAAACGGTGCAGGCAAACCACCACCATGCGCATCCTCACTGGCTACATGCCGCCCACGTCTGGGGATGCCTACATCGCTGGCTACCACACCGTGAACGAAAGTTTGCAGGCCAGGCAGCGGCTGGAGCTATCTGCCAGAAACCGTGCCGCTTTACCCGGAGATGACCGTGGAAGGCTACCTGCACTTCATGGGAAGGTGCGCGGCTGGATGATGTGTGGAGCGTGTCGATGACGTTTTGGAAGCGGTTGATCTGCTGGATCGGGCTGAAAGCTTCATCGGCAGCCTGTCCGAGGATGCGCCAGCGGTGGGCATTGCCCAGGCGCTGCTGCACGATCCCGATGTGCTCATCCTGGACGAGCCAACCATTGGCCTGGACCCCGCCAAATTGTGGAAATTCGCCAGATTATTGCCGATGTGGGCCGCCAGCGCACCGTGCTGCTCAGCACCCATATCCTGGCCGAGGTGGGTTTGCAGCCGGGTGATCATGATTATGAACGGCCGTATCTACGCCGATCTCCCCATGAGCCAGATCAAACAAGGTAGCAACCAACTCACCCTGCAACTGGCCCACGCCGATGAACAAACCAGCACCATTTTGCAGGGATGCGGGGTAACGGCTGTTTCAGCAGCAGCTCCACCAATTTTTACTCTCGGTAGATGGGCAAGATGAAACAAAAATAGCTGGCAGAAACGGCCGTTAAGCAAATTGGGGCTTGCTGGAACTCGCCACGCATCATCTTAGCCTGGAAACCTCTTCCTCGACAAGCTCAAAGAAGCCCAGGCCACTGCCCCTCCCCTGGAAGCGCCTGAAGCAGAAGAAATCGAGGAGGTCAAACTATAGAGAATCCACAGGTTTTTCTTTGCGCTCTCTGCGCCTTTGCGGTGAATCTTCTTCAAACGAGGTGCCCCATGACTAACATCTGGACCATCGCCCGCCGCGAGCTAGGCGCAATTTTTGTGCAGCCCCTGGCCTACATCTTCGGCGTCATCATCATTGCCCTCACTGGCTACATTTTTGCCTCTGAACTATTCTTTTTAGCAACCCAACCCGGCTCATTGCCCATCAATGTGCAAAACGTGCTGGGCCTGTACACCTTCCTTTATCTGTTTGCCATGCCCGCCCTCACCATGCGCTTGCTATCCGAAGAACAGCGCAGCGGCACGATGGAACTGCTCATGACCCTGCCCCTGCGCGACGGCGAAGTGGTGCTGGGCAAATTCCTGGCGGGCTTCATCTTTTATCTGATGACCACGGCGCTGACTCTCGTCTTCCCGTTTATTTTGTTTGCTTTTGGCAATCCCGATCCTGGCCCCATTTGGACCGCTTATTTAGGTGTGATTTTATACGGCGCGGCGCTGTTGGGAATTGGCATTTTGGCATCTGCCTTGTCAGAAAATCAAATGGTGGCTTTTATTTTGGCTTTGGGGCTGACGCTGATTCTTTATTTGTTGGTGATTCCGGCGCAGTCGTTTTCCTTGGGGGAAACGGCCGTAACCATCCTCAACGAACTTTCCCTGGCCAACCATCAAGATAATTTCTTCCAGGGTCTGATTGTGGTCAAAGACATTGTGTACTACGTGGCGGTAACGGCCGTTTCCCTTTTTGCCGCCACCCGCATTTTAGAAAGCCGCCGCTGGCGTTGAGATTCGCCACAGAGATCACAGAGGTTTTAGAGGATTTTCTCTTTTTCCTCTGTGATCTCTGTGGCAAAAAATATCTATGAAGCAGAAACTAGATCGAATTGCCCCATTTTTCCCAATTTTGGCCCTGCTCCTGATCGTTGGCGGAGGGGTGGCTTATTTTGTAACCCGGCGCTGGGATTGGCTGCCCAACTTGCTGCTGGCCAGCAGCGGGCTGCTGCTAGTTCTGTTTGCCATTTTGTGGCCCGATGCCGCCCGCGAACGGCTGGGCGGGCGCGGTGGGCGGTACGGTGGCTCGCTGCTGCTGATTTTGCTGTTTACGGCCGTATTCGCCCTGCTCTATTACGTTGCCTACCAAAACAACGATTGGCGCTATGACACCACCGCCGACAACGCCTTCACTCCCTTGCCAGAAACCATAAATTTGCTGGAATCGCTAGACGAACCGATTCACGTGTTGGGTTTTTACACCCCCGAAACCGCCTTCCAGCGCAGCGAGGCCGAGTCTAATCTGCAAGCAATGCAAGCCTACACCAACCAGCTCAGCTACGAATTTGTCGATCCCAACGAAAACCCCTTGCTGGCCGAGCAGTACGACCTCTCCTTTGCGGGCACGCTGGTTTTTACCCGCGACGATGGCAGCTTTGCCAAGGCATCGACGCTAACCGACCGCGATTTGCACACGGCCTTGGTGCGCGTTATTAACCCCACCGTTAAAACTGCTTATTTTGTCACCGGGCACGGCGAACGGGATTGGGAAGATTTTGGAACAGATGGCATTGCAACGGCCGTAACCCTCATTGAAGAATCTGGCTTTACCGTGCAGCCGCTCAACCTGTTTGTCAGCGGCAGCGTGCCAGACAATGCCAGCGCGGTGTTCCTTATCGACCAGCAAGCCCCGCTGGCCGCAGAAGAGCTGGCCGCGCTCACCAGCTACGTAGACAACGGCGGCTCCCTTTTTATTGCCCGCGACGCGGTAGACACGGAAGGCCGGGCCGCCGCCGAAGCCGATGGCTTGCTGCCCTGGCTGCAAGAAAGCTGGGGAATCACCCTGCGCAACGACCTGATCATTGACGCCTCGCTGGCCCAGGCGGGGCAAACCATTGGCCTGACGTTTGTGGGGGCAGCGTACGGCAACAGCCCCATCACCCAGGATTTAGACCAGTTTGGCACGATTTTTGATGTGGCCCGCTCCATCACCACCGAACTGCCAGCGGCGGTAACGGCCGTAAATCTCATCACCACCAGCGACCTGGCCTGGGGCGAAACCAACTTTGAGCGCATGGCCACCGCTGGCGAAGTAGCCCCCGACGAGGGCGAAGACGCCATAGGCAGCCTGACCGTTGCCCTAAGCGCCCAAAACAGCGCCAGCGGCGCACGCCTGGTCATCTTCGGCGACACCGACTTTTTGAACAATTCGTTTATTCAGCAGGGGGGCAACAGCTTCCTATTTGAAAATGCGGCCAACTGGCTGGTAAATGATGTGGTGTCCATCGACCTGGCTCCGCGTGCCTCCATTACCCGCGAAGTAACCATGACCCAAAGTCAGCTAAGTTTGTTGCAGCTGGTGAGCGTATGTTTTGCGCCGGGGCTGTTGGCGCTGGTGGGCATTGGGGTATGGTATTCGCGCCGAAAACGGCCGTAACGCCCTGCTATTCTGGCTGTTTGACGGGTAGCACAATGTGGAAACGACTGCCGGGGAGCAAATCTTCGTCGTAGCCATCGCTTTCTACCCAGATACGGCCGTTGTGCGCCATCACAATTCCCCTGGCAATGGCCAGACCCAGGCCAGCCCCGCCCCCCTTAAAACTCGTCTTGCCAGAGGAGTGCAGCATCACTTCACCCGTCTGGTAAAACTTCTCAAAAATAAGCTCGTGAAGTTCTGGAGCAATGCCCACGCCGCTGTCGGCAATAATAATTTCCACTTCGCTGCCGTTGGCTGTGGTTTGGCTACGGCCGTTTACCATCACCCGGCCCCCATCTGGCGTGTACTTAATGGCATTCACCAACACCTGGTAAAACACCTTTTGCAACGCCTCAACATCCCCCTCAATCTCTGGCAATCTTTCCAGGCCATCCAAATCAAGCACAATGCTGCGATCCGCCAGCGACTGCTTAAACCGCTTGGCAATTTGCCGCAGCAAAAACAGCAAATCAACCGGGGCCAGATACAAATCTAGCGAGCTGCTGTCTATTTTGGCCACGTCCAGCATACTTTGCACCACTTCCTCCATCCGCGCCACGCCGCGCTCAATGCCCTGCGTCCATTTTTTGAAAAAGGCATTGGCCTGAATCGCCTCATCCTCCAGCAGCATTTGGGCGTTAAAGTTCACAATGGTCAGCGGCGTGCGCAGCTCATGAGACGCGATGGTGATAAAGTCGGTTTTGGTCTTATCTAGGCGCTCCAGCTGGCCGTAAGCACCTTGCAGCGCCTGGGTGCGTTCGGCCACTTTTTGCTCAAGCTGCTGGTTAAATCGCTTAATTTCGGCATAAAGCTGGGCATTTTCCAGGGCAATGGCCACCTGATCGGCCAATAGCTGGAAGTTGGGAATCTCGTTGGGCAAGAAAGCGGCCGTTTTGTCACCTTGCAAATCGAGCACGCCAAGCACTTTGTCGCCCATTTTTAGGGGCAGCAACATTTCTGATTGGGCGTTGGGCGCTTTTTCGTTGGGGTCATAGCGAAAATCACGGGTAATGTCATCAATGCACAACGGCCGTCCATTGGCCAACACCCAGCCAACCAGCCCTTTCAACCCGGCTTTTAGCTTTAAGCCACCTTCCGGCACAGCCCCGCCGGCCTCCGCCACCGCCTCAATTGCCAGTTGGTTTTTATTGGGCAAAAAGACACCCACGTAATACGCCTCGTACCGCTGCCAGATGAGCGTGGCAATCTGGTCTAGCAGGCTGTCTAGCTCCAAAATGGAGGTAATGCGCTGCCCGACGGCAAAGCTGGTTTGCTGCTGCACGGTGCGCTGCACCAGTTCGCGCCGCTGCCGCCGCTCCACAAAGCGGTAAATTTCGGCCTGCTGCAAAGCGTGCAGGCGCACCCAATGGGCCACCAGCCCGGTGAAGGTGGCCACAAAAATCATCACGCCAAAATAGAGCCATTCTTCGTGATTAGGATGCTGCCGGAAAATGGCGGCCCAGGCCAACCAGCAAAAAATCTGCATAAACAGGTACCAGCGCAGGGAGGTAAACATGACGCCCGCCCCAAACAAAAACAGAGCCAAATTGGCTGATTGGTTGGGCACAGGATTGTAAACAAAGCGCAGCAAAATGGTGAGCAAAATAACGCTGGCGACTACGGCCGTTCCCCCCTCGGCATATTTGGCTGGCACAAACCCCCGCAGCAGCAGCACAAAGGCCACCAGCAGAAAAATACCGCTGGCCACAGCCACCAACACCATTACCTCCTGCCCGGTTTCGTCGAGCAAATAGTATTGAATGGCCGCATACACAAAAAACATAATGGCGAAACTGCCGTAGATAAAAGGCAACCCATCCATCTGCGTTTTGTGCAATGCCTCAACAATCTGTTCTTCTGGAACGCCCAGGCGCTCCAGCCGCACTAAATTATTGAACCGCTGCCGAAAAAGCTGGAAAAACGATGGCTTCATGACCTGAAACAACTCTCCAAGGAATACGTGGTCTGATTATACCTGAGGACCGTTATAATTTGCAGTCGCCATTTTTGACAATTCGTGTTTCAATTAGGCAAAGTGCTCAGAGATTCAGAGATTGGAGGCTGTAGACCACACATCGTTTATCTCCACTCTCCCTAAAACATGACCGCAAGGAGAAAGCAGAATGGCCACTGTTGCGCGTGAACGCAGTGAAATCCCTCACCAATATCAATGGGACGTTGAGTCGATTTTTAACACACCAGAAGCCTGGGAAACGGCCGTAACCCAATTCCAGACCCAATTAAAGACAATTGACCAATTCAAAGGGCGACTCCACGAAGGCCCATCTGTGCTGGCAGATTATTTGACGGCTGCTGACGAACTGGCAACGGCCGTTGGCAAACTATTCGTCTATGCCAGCCTGAGCTACAGCGTAGACACCACCAACCAAACGGCCGCTGCCCGCAACGACCGGGCGCGGGGGCTGTTTGGCATGACCATTGCCGCCAATGCCTTTGCCCAGCCAGAAATGCTGGCCATCGGCTTTGACACGCTGCGCAGTTGGCTAACGCAGGATGAACGATTGGCCGATTACGATCACTATTTGGCCCGGTTGGAGCAGCAGCAAAAGCATGTGCGCTCGGCCGAGGTAGAGCAGGTGTTGGGCATGGCGCGGGATGCGTTTGGCACCGCCGCCGCCACTCACGGCGTCTTGGCCAATGCCGATCTCATCATAGAACCAGCGGTAGGCAGCGACGGGCAAACCCACGATGTCACCCAAGGCACCATCGGCGGCCTGACAACCCATGCAGACCGCGAACTGCGCCGTACCGCCTGGGAAAATTATGCCGACGCCCATCTAAACTATAAAAATACAATGGCCAACGCCCTGGCCGCTGGCGTCAAGCAGGATGTGTTTAACATGCGCGTGCGCGGTTACCAAAACTCACTAGAAGCCGCGCTCTCCAGCAACTTCATCCCCACTGAGGTTTTTCACAATCTCATAAACACCTACAAGGCAAACTTACCCACCTGGCACCGCTATTGGAACATCCGCCGCCGGGCGCTGGGCTATGACAAGCTGTATCCTTACGACGTAAAAGCGCCGCTGTCATTGAACCCGCCAACAGTGCCGTATGAAACGGCCGTAGAGTGGATTGCTACCGGCATGTTACCGCTGGGACAAGAATATGCGTCAACGTTGCGCAGCGGTGCATTAGAAAATCGCTGGGTGGATGTGTACCCCAACAAAGGCAAGCGCATGGGCGCGTTCTCCTCTGGCGTAAAGGGCACCCACCCCTTCATCATGATGAGCTACACAGATGACCTCTTTGGCCTGAGCACCCTGGCACACGAACTAGGCCACTCCATGCACTCCTACCTCACCTGGCAAACCCAGCAAAACCTCACCTACAGCCGCTACGGCCTGTTTGTCGCCGAAGTGGCCTCCAACTTTAACCAGGCCATGGTGCGGGCACATCTGCTAGAAAACAACAGCGACCCCGAATTCCAAATTGCCGTGATTGAAGAAGCGATGTCCAACTTCCACCGCTACTTCTTCATCATGCCCACGCTGGCGCGGTTTGAGCTGGAAATTCACGAGCGCGTTGAGCGCGGCCAGGCACTGAACGCCGACAGCCTCATCGACTTGCTGGCCGATCTGTTTAGCGAAGGCTTTGGCGACGAGGTCGAGGTGGATCGGGAGCGCGTGGGCATCACCTGGGCGCAGTTCCACACGCACCTGTACTCCAACTTCTACGTTTATCAGTACGCCACGGGCATTTCTGCGGCTCATTCATTGGCGCAAAACATCCTGGCAGGCAGCGCAGGCACCGCCAACAATTTCCTCAATTTCCTCAAGGCAGGCGGCTCCGTTTTTCCGCTAGATGCGCTTAAAATTGCCGGGGTCGATATGACTTCGCCAGAGCCGGTGGAGACGACGTTTGGCGTGTTGGCCGGATATGTGGATCGGTTGGAGGAGTTGGTGGGGCAGCGGGGATAGTTGGAAGAATAGTGGCCAACCAGCCGAAGACATAGTCCATACTTTTTTGTCAACGGCCGTTTCCCGTGTACAATCATCTGCCAACAACACCCAACACAAAGAGGAAACTTCATGACCACTGTTCCCATACCGACCCAGGCAACTCCTGCCACGCGGCGCGAGCGATGGGCCTGGTATCTTTACGACTTTGGCAACTCCGCTTATGCGGCCGTGGTGCTGCTGGCCGTCTACTCTGCTTATTTTCAGGGCGTCGTTGTCGGTGGAGCCGAAGGGTCCCGGCTGTGGGGGCTGGCTGTGGGCATCGCCATGCTGGTTGTGGCCATTACCTCCCCAGTCCTTGGCACCATTGCCGATTTTTCTGGCTCTAAAAAAAGGTTCTTGCTTTTCTACACCATCATGGCCTGCGTATTTACCGCAGGTCTTTTCTTTGCCGAAGCGGGCAACGTGGCCATTGGCATGGGCTTTTTTATTTTGGCCGAAATTGGCTACCGCAGCGCCCAGGTGTTTTACAACGCGCTGCTGCCAGAAATTGCCGAACCGCATGAAATTGGTCGCGTTTCTGGCAACGGCTGGGCCATTGGCACATTGGGGGGCATCCTTTGCCTGGTCATCATTTTGCCACTCATCGTTATTATTGAAGGGAATTTCATCATTCGCGTCTCTTTGGTGATTACGGCCGTATTCTTCGCCATTTCCGCCGTGCCCATCTTCCTGTGGCTGCCAGAACGTGCCAAAGGCAACAGCCTGCCACCGGGCGAAAACTATTTTAGCGTTGCCCTAAAACAACTTAGGCAAACCATTAAAACCGCCCGACAATTTAAAGAATTTCTCAAATTTATGGCCGCCTTCCTCATCTTTAATGATGGCGTAATCATGGCTCTAAATTTTGCCGCCATCATTGGCGCTGTGCTTTATGGCATGGATCAGCAGCAGCTCATTATTTTTGTTATCATCGTGCAGGTTAGCAATGTAGGCGGGGCCTACGCTTTTGGCTCCTGGGTAGACAAATTAGGCGGCAAACGCTCCCTGGCCCTTTCCATTGCAACCATGATCGCCGCAATCATCTGGCTCTATCTAAACACCAGCGCCACTGGCTTCTACCTTTTGGGGATTTTGGCCGGGTTTGCCATGGCTGGCATTCAATCCGTCAGCCGCACAATGGTGAGCTTTTTTGCCCCACCCGGCCGCAGCGCCGAATTTTATGGCTTTTTTGCGGTGGCTGGGCGCACGTCCTCTTTCATTGGCCCGACGGTGTACGGCATTATCGCCGCTGAAGCTGCCTTCTGGTATCAGGCCCAAGGCCACTCAATTAATTCGGCCGAACAACTGGGCCAAAAACTGGCAATCTTATCTATTGGTGTCTTTTTACTTGTTGGCCTTGTTATCCTCAGCTTTGTCAACGAGAAAAAAGCGCGAGCTTATCAATAATGTTTTATCTTAACCATTTCCCATGAAAGGAGAAGCCATGATCTTTAAGAGTCCTTATCCCGATGTTGAGATTCCAGATATTTCTCTAACCGAATTTGTTCTGGAAGAAACCAAAAAGTTTGGCGACAAACCGGCGCTCATCGATGGGCCAAGCGGCCGTACGATTACCTATGCCCAATTAGGTGGCGCAATTCGGCTGGTGGCTTCTAGTCTTGCCAAACGTGGTTTTGGTAAGGGCGATGTGTTTGCCATTTATAGCCCCAATCTTCCCGAATATGCCATCGCCTTTCATGCAGTGGCTCTGCTAGGCGGCGTTGTCACAACGGTTAACCCGCTTTATACGGCCGAAGAGTTAGCCCACCAGCTAAACGACGCCGGGGCAAAATATTTGCTGACGATTTCAATGTTTTTAGAGAATGCAAAAACGGCCGCTTCCCACGCCAGCATTGAAGAAATTTTCACCTTTGATGTTGCTGAAGGAGCCACCCCCTTCGCCAGCCTGCTGCAAAGCGACGGCAGCTTGCCAGAAGTAACCATCGATCCCGCTGAAGACCTGGTTGTGCTGCCCTACTCCAGCGGAACCACTGGCTATCCCAAAGGCGTCATGCTTACCCACCGCAACCTGGTGGCAAACCTTTTGCAAATTGGAGGCATTACCGGGGTTGACATCACCAATGAAAGCGACATCATCATGGGAATTCTGCCCTTTTTCCATATTTATGGCATGGTTGTCATCATGAACTTCAGCCTGTCACGAGGGGCCACCATCGTAACCATGCCCCGATTTGAGCTGGTACAATTTTTAGAGCTGGTGCAAAAGCATAAAGTCACCCGCGTAAACCTGGTGCCCCCCATTTTGGTGGGCCTGGCAAAACATCCCATCGTTGATCAATACGATACATCTTCTCTTATTGAATTATTTTCTGGAGCAGCGCCCCTGGGTCAGGCATTGGCCAAAGAAGTAAGCGGCCGTTTGAACTGCCGTGTTGTGCAAGGCTATGGCCTGACGGAAACCAGCCCCGTCACCCATGTTTACAATGAAAGCCTGACCGAAACGGACAAACTTTCATCCGTTGGGCCAGCTGTGCCCAACACAGAAGTGATGGTTGTTGATGTAGATTCTGGCGAACCCGTTGGTCGCAATCACAATGGTGAAATTTGGATTCGTGGGCCGCAGGTTATGAAAGGCTACCTGAATAACCCAGATGCCACGGCCGGTACCCTGGATGAAGATGGCTGGCTGCACACGGGCGATATTGGCTACATTGATGATGACGAATTTGTCTTTATTGTTGATCGGCTCAAAGAGCTGATTAAGTTCAAAGGATTCCAGGTTGCTCCCGCCGAGCTAGAGGCGCTGCTGTTGTCGCATCCGGCCGTGGCCGACGTGGCCGTCATTCCCAGCCCTGATGAAGAGGCTGGCGAAGTTCCCAAGGCATTCATTGTGCTAAAGGCTGAAGCAACGGCCGAAGGCATTATGGAATGGGTTGCGGAGCGCGTTTCGCCCCAAAAGAAGGTGCGTCGTGTTGAATTTGTAGACGAGGTACCGAAATCACTTTCTGGCAAGATTTTGCGCCGCGTGCTGGTTGAGCAAGAACGAGCAAAATTAGGACATTAACGCTTTTTTTGAATGACTACCGGACAGATTTCTTTGCCTCTTTTCCGAAATCTGTCCGGTTTGCCAATGTCATTTTATAGAATCCCTTATGAATGAATTATCGCAAGTTGGACCTGCTTTTTTAGAGATGGCGCACCAAATTGTGTGGGCCACTGTTTCGACTGTTGACAGCAACGGCCGTCCCCGTTCTCGCATTTTGCACCCCATTTGGCAGTGGGATGGCCAGGCATTGGTGGGCTGGATTGCTACCAGCCCCACGCCCGTTAAACGCGCCCACCTGGAGCACAGCCCCTACGTCTCGGTCAATTACTGGACACCTAATCACGACACCTGCGTGGCCGAGTGCCGCGCCAGCTGGATTTTGGACGACGAAGGCCGCAAGATGGTATGGGACACGTTTTTGAACGGCCCAAAGCCCGTTGGCTATGATCCCACCCTCATTCCTGCCTGGACCAGCCCCACCGTTGATGCCTTTGCCGGGCTGAAGCTGGAGCCGTGGCGGCTGCGCGTTTTCCCCGGCACGGTGCTGCTGGGCCAGGGTGGCCAGGTTCTTGCCTGGCAAGGGTAATCGGTTCATTTTTGCAATTCAAAGAGAGGCAGCATGGCTACTGACGTTGTTTACACATCGCAAGTTCGCATTGAGCGGGTGAAAGGGCCGCTGCGGCGAGCCTATCTACCCCAAGAGCCAGACCCTGTTTTCTTCGGGGTTCACTCTGAGGTGGCGGAACATTATGGCGTTGACCAAAATGTGCATGAGCCTCATGCCACCACGCTCGATTATGTGATTGCTGCGGCGGCTGGTTGACTGACCGGAACCTTTGGTGGCGCGCTGGAGGCGCGACAAATTCCGGCCGGAGACGGCTTTCTCAGTTCAGAAACACAGGGCGAAGTTGAAAAAGAAGGGAATGTGCTGGTCATCAAGCGCATCCATGTGGTTTACACGCTGAAAACAGGTGAAGAAAATCGGGAAACGGCCGTGCGCGTCCATGAATTCCACGCCGACTTTTGCCCCGTCGCCCGCAGCATTCGCGGCTGCATCGACATCACCACGGAACTTCGCTTTGCTGAGGAACCAATCCAATCTTAAATTTGATTAATCTATGGCTGTTGTTGAAATCTGCCTGAGCGGAATTGAGTCTGCCCTGGCGGCCCAGGCGGGCGGCGCTGACCGCATTGAGCTTTGTGAAAATTTGGCGCAAGGTGGCACGACCCCAAGCCTGGGCCTGATTAAGGCCGTACGAAATCGGCTACAGATTGGCGTTCAGGTCATGATTCGGCCCCGTGGCGGAGATTTTTGCTACACAGAGGCAGAATTTGAGGTCATGCGACAAGATGTCCAGCTGGCCAAAGAGGTGGGGGTAGACGGTATTGTTTTTGGCATTTTGCACCCGGACGGCACCATTGATAAAACCCGCTGCCGGGAGTTGATAGCCCTGGGACGGCCGTTGTCCATCACCTTCCACCGCGCCTTTGATCTCACACCGGCCCCATTTGCGGCATTGTCCGATTTGTTGGCGCTGGGGGTGGATCGTCTTTTAACCTCAGGGCAGGCAGAAACGGCCGTTGCTGGCAAAACCTTGATTCGTCAGCTGCAAGCCAGGGCCGGGGAGCAAATAACCATCATGGCAGGCAGTGGCATTTCAGCAGAAAATGTGGCTGCGCTGCTGGCCGAAACGGCCGTTCCTGAAATTCATGCTGGCTCCAGCTGCACAGAAACAATCCCAGGCAACATGCACGTCCACTCACCTGGTTTTTCTCTGGGAACGGCTAAAAACGAACCCGAATTTGCCCGCCAGCAAGTGACCGCCAGGCGCGTTCGAGAACTGGTGTTAAAAGCCAGGCAGCCTTATGCGCCAGGCAGCACCTCATGAACGGCTTCCACCAAAATTTGTACCATCTCTTCCAGCTGTGGCTCTGTGACAATTAGCGGTGGGCCAAGCATAATCACATCCCCATTTTGACCATCGGCACAGCCCTGAGAATAGTAAACGATTAGCCCCTTATCAAACGCCCGCTGCCAGATATCCCAGGCCAAATGGCGCGCTGCGGGAAACGGGTCTTTACTCGTTTTGTCCTGCACAAACTCAATCCCCCAAAACAGCCCGCGACCACGAATCTCGCCGACGTGTGGATGGCCGTCCAGCGCCGCCTGCAACATCTGGCCCAGCTTTGGACCCAAGCTGGCAGAGTTCTCCACAAGCTTTTCTTGTTGCATGATGTGCAGCGTGGCTAAAGCGGCCGCACAGCCCACCGGATGATGGCTAAACGTGCCGCCGTGGTTCCAATCGCCCAATTTCTGGCGAATTAGCTCCACATCTTCCGTTTTAGCCGCCACAAACCCTAACGGGAAATAGCCTCCGGCCAACCCTTTGGAAGTTACCAGGATGTCTGGCTGCACCTGCCAATGGTCCAGTCCCCACCATTTGCCCGTCCGCCCCATGCCCACCAATACTTCATCGGCAATCAGGAGCACACCGTATTTGTCGCAAATGCGGCGCACGGCGGGCCAATAATCATCTGGCGGGATTACCGCCCCCAGGCTGGCCCCGCTAATTGGCTCAGCAATGAAGGCGGCGACTGTTTCTGGCCCATAAGCCAGAATGGACTCTTCCAAACGACCGGCCAGCTCCTCGCCTGAGGCTTCAAAGCGGTAAGGGTATGGCGGTCGCACGTGCGGCATGTTGACCATCATGCCCATGTAGGGGGTGCGCAAACCGGGACGGCCGCTTACGCCCAGCGCCCCCAATGTCATGCCGTGATAGCTGAGGGAACGGCAGGTCATGATGTCGCGTGTGGTCTGACCGCGTGCCTGCTGAATTTGCCGGGCCAGCTTGATGGCCCCCTCTACCACTTCTGAGCCGCTGCTGAGGTAAAAAAAGCGCGGATTGGGAATTGGCACAATCTGGGCCAGCTCCGTGGAAAGCTGCTCGGTGGCCTCGTTGGTAAACATGATGGCATGGACGTAGGCGGCTTTTTGGGCTTGCTCGGTCATCGCGGCGACGATTTCGGAACGGCCGTGTCCCACATTCACCACCAGCGGCCCGCCAGAACCATCCAGGTAGCGTTTGCCACTTTCATCAAATAAATAAATGCCCTCCCCGTAAGCAATCTTGGGGCGGGCATGGCTCATCTTGCGATAAAACACGTGTCCGTACGGATGTGCATATTTCATTTTTTTGTTTAAGGAATTGGAGGCACTGTAATTGAGTAATCAAGTAATTGATCGTTTATTCGCCAATTACCCAATTACCCAATTACTTTATTACTCCACTCCTGCTCCTTGCATCAGCTGAATCACTAATCAACAACCGTCTGGCTTTGTTCGTGCATGTACTGCTGAATGTAGTAGAAGCTGCCGGCTGCTTTGCCGGTGGAGCCGCTGCCTTTCCAACCGCCGAAGGATTGGTAGCCAGGCCAGGCACCAGTCGTAGCCCCGCTGGAGCGGTTCACGTAAAGCACGCCTGCCTCGATATTATTCAGCCACCATTGCACTTCGTTGTCGTCTTCACTAAAAAAGCCAGCGGTCAGACCATATTCCACGTCGTTGGCCTTGGCCATGGCCTCATTCAGGTCGGCAAATGGGGCAATCGTGACGATTGGCAGGAACATTTCTTGTTTCCACAAGCGATGATCTTCTGGCAAATTGTCTACGATGGTGGGGGCCACAAAGTAGCCGTTGCCCACATCTTCCAACACCTCGCCACCAAACACAATGTCGCCATGTTCCCGCAAATCGGCCACAAACTCTTTATAGTCGTTGAAGGCTCCCTTGTTGGCCACTGGCCCCATCCAATTTTCCAGCTTGGAGGGATCGCCAACTTTAATTTGCGAGGTGAGATCGACCAGTTTGGTCATGAACGCATCTTTTACGTCTTTGTGTACGTAAACGCGGGAGCAAGCGGAACATTTTTGGCCTTGCAAGCCGAAGGCGGAGCGCATGACGCCCATGGCCGCTTTGTCAACATCGGCCTTATTGCTGATGATGGTGGGGTTCTTGCCGCCCATCTCGGCAATGACCGGGCGGGGGTAGCTGCTGTGGGCAAAGGTGCGCAAGATGTTCATGCCCACGTCGTAGCTGCCGGTGAAGGTGATGCCATCCACATCGGGGTGGTCTACCAATGTTTGCCCAACAATACGGCCGCTTCCGGTAAGAAAGTTAAACACGCCATCGGGCACACCGGCATCGCGGAAGCATTCGGTGAGCAGCCAGGCGGTGTACGGCGTGTCGGTGGCGGGCTTGAGCACGACGCAGTTGCCCGCAACCAGGGCAGCTCCGGCAGGCCCTCCGGCCAAAGCGCCAGGGAAGTTAAACGGCGATATGACGGCCCAGACGCCGTACGGTTTGAGCACGCTGCGGTTGTGGTGCTTGTCGCTTTCAGACAGCAGCGGCCGGTTGAAATTATTGTTTTGTTCTACGGCATCGCAGTTGTAGCGAATGAGATCGGCCGTTTCTTCCACGTCACCCAGCGCTTCCAGCCGATTTTTGCCAATTTCCAGGCTCATTACCGCGCCCATGTGGAAGAGGCGCTCGCTGATAAGATCGGCTGCTTTGCGCATGATGGCCACGCGCTCCTGCCAGGGACGACCGCCCCAGGCGGGAAAAGCGGCTTTGGCAGCGGCAACGGCATCCTTGACGTCTTGTTCAGAACCGTATTGAAAATGGCCCATGACCATATCCAGATCAACCGGGCTGCGCTTCTCGAAGGTTTTTTCGGCCAACCGTTCCTGACCATTGATGAACATGGGGAAAGTTTTGCCAAAGCCAGCTTTGGCTTCCTCAACTGATTCGTCAAAATATTGGTGCAGCAGAGGATCGGGGCTGGCCAGTGTGGAATAGGTTACTTTTATGTGTTTGCGTTCAGACATAATCGCCTCCTTGGGAAATGTGAGTGAGTAAAAATCTTTTTATAACAAGCAGTTGGTCTTGCGGTAAACATCGTCTGGTTGATATGGAAAAGATCAGTGGGATTCAGTAATTCCGCCAAATGCAAAATTACAAATGAGGGTTCTGTGTAATTCACAAATTGTGAATTACGTGAGTGAAAGCGTAGAAGTGGTTGTTTGCTATTTCAAAGTTCTTTTGCGCTTTCACATGGCCGTATTATACCTGCGATTTCCTGATCGGACAGCCAGAATTTCATCACACAATTTTCATGACTTCTCGCTTATTTTTTGCCGTTTGCCAGGAAACTTTTTATGAGTTTCAGCTCAGGCAGAGAAAGGATAAAGGCGCAAGGCAAGGTGAGGGATTGCCAAAACTGCCGGGGCAACAAGTGGGGGTTGTGCTGGCAAATGAACAGGGTGAGCACGGTTCCGTGGGCAACGATAGCCAGGGTATGGTCAGGGTTTGCTGCAACCTGACGCATGACTGCCTGGCTAAAGCGGGCGGCGGCGGCAACGGCCGTTTCCCGACCAAACACCAATTCATCAGGACGGGCAAAAAAGTTGGTTACGGCCGTTTCAAAGTCTGCCCGGTTCTCAAAATAAGGCACACCCCGGCGGTCATGCTCCTGCAATCCAGGCGCTGGCTGCACCGGCAGCGCCCACACATCGGCCAACGCCTGGCCTGTTGCCTGGGCTTTGGCTTCCTCGCTGGTGATGATGCGGCTGGGCTGGTACGGTTTTAGCTGATGGGCAAGTTGGTGGGTGGCAGAACGGCCGTCGGCTGTCAACGGCCATTTATGGCTGGGAATAGTGGGATCGATGGAAACGGCCGCGTGACGCACCAGAATCAGTGAGGAGAGCATGAAAATTATTGAGGCTCTGTTTTCATTTTCATTACAAAGGAACAAAGAAACAAAGGATTCTTGGTTCCTCCTTCCCTTTGTCCCTTATGTATAAGTCTTGTTCTACTAGCCGCCACCGGTGAGCGCATCCAGCGACCACTGGGCATAATACGCATTGTGGTTCACTTCTAAAGCCGCCCGGTAATTGGTAATGGCCTCATCAATATTCCCCTGTGATTCCATAGCCAATCCTTTGTACCAATAAGTTTCTTCCACATTGCGGCCACCCTGCGTTTCCAAGGTGGCATCTGCCAGGGCAATCACATCCTCATTCCGCCCGATTTTCCAATACGCCAGGTACGGCCGGAACTGGTACCACAACATGCGCGGCGGCAAGCCAAGCTCACGCGCTTCATCATAAGCCTGTGCGCCACCCTGGTAAAATTGGGCTTCCCCTGTGCTGGCACCCATTTCTGTGAGCGCCGTGCCCAGGTTGAACCAGGCAAACTCATTCCCAGGATCGGCATCAATTTCTGCCTGAGCCCGTTCGGCCACCATGCGCCACATTTCCATCGGATCAGACAAAGTTGGCCCTAATATAGATTGCACTTCAGCTTCCTGCGAGGGGTAATAAACCACGTAAAAGGTGTAGTTAAACTGCTGCCAGAAAAACTCAAATTCCTCGTAATCATCGGTACGGCCGCTGCCGTCCCACGGGCCTAAAAAGCTGTCCTGGCTGTAAAAAATCTGCTCCTCGTCATCATAGCCAAAAACTGTGAGGTAATGCCCCCACCAGCCCTGGCCAGGCAGTTCATACCCTTTTTCAATCACCACAGGATAACCCGCAGCAATAAACTGCTTGATTAATTCTAACGTGCCGCCGCTGTGCGCGCTGGCCATAAAGCTGCCACCCGTTCGCTCATTGACGTAATCGGCAATTTGCCAGGGGCTTACGTTGCGATCTTCGCTGCTTGGTTTTAGATAGTCGGCCACTTCTTCCTGGGTAATGTCATACCCTAAATAGTTTAATGTTTGGGTCAAGTTAGCCGGGCCACAATTATTGAAAGTCTGCCGAACAACGCCCATTCCTTCCAGGATGTGTGACGTTGGCAGCGGTTCCGGGGTTGGGGTGTTGGTGGGTGTGGGGATAGGGGTGTTGGTTGGTTTTGGTTCGGTTTCCTCGCTGGCTGTGTCGGGCAAGGTGGTTGGGGTTTCGGTTGGTTTTGGGGTGGCTGTCGGTTCAACCGTCGGCGGTGCAGCAATGAGTGCGTTTATATCTACCTGGGATTCAGAAGCAGAAACGGCCGCAACCGGCAGCGCTGTGGCCACTGGGGCAACTTGCTCAATGACCCCCTCCACAAGCCCACTTAGCGCCGGGCTGCGCTCTTGCAACGCCACCCGATAACGCCCAGGAATTGCACCCACGGCACCGGGCAAAACCAGCAACCCAACGATGAGCAAAATCTGCACACCGACAACAATTAAAATCAAATTTTTTGTTCGCTTTTTCATAGTCTCTTCCGCCTGTGAGTCAGTATCCAGTATCCAGTGATCAGTTATCAGTAAGAGCATCTGACTACTGACCTACTGATCACTGACCTACTGATTACTGTCCAATTCGGCCAGCGCCACAACGGCTGGGGCAAAATTGGGGTTAAACGCAGCGGCCTTCTCCAAATTTTCGGCAGCAACGGCCGTTTCTCCGGTCGCAGCTAAGGCCAATCCTTTGTAATAAAATGATTCTTCAAAATACGGCCGATCTTTCAGCGTCACATCAGCCAGCAAAATTACATCTTCATACCGTCCTACCTGGTAATACGCCTCGTAAGGACCAAATTGGTACCAGAGCATCCGCCAGGGCAAGCCAATCGCCCGCGCCTGATCAAAGGCGGCGCTGGCTCGTTCAAAATTGCCGTTGGCGTTGTAGCTGGTGCCCAGGTTAAACCAGAAAAAGGCATTCTCAGGCGAGGCAGCAGCATCGGTTTGAGCTTGCAGCAAGGAATGGGTCCACATGACGGTATCATCCATATCCTCGCCTACGATACGGGCTACCGTTTGGGCCTCTTCTGGTGGATAAACGGCAATGTAACTGCGGTTAAATTGGGGCCAATAGGTCTCCACGTCGGCATAGCTTAGTTTACGGCCGTTTCTATCCGCGTTTTCATTGGGCACATCACTTGTGCCAAACCAGGAATCATAAACAAAAAACTGCTCGTTGGCGTCATCATAGGCCACCACCAATAAATAATGACCGTACCAACCTAACCAACGATATTCACCAGGGGGATCGATGCCAATTTCTACAATGACAGGAATGCCATTGGCCACAAATTGCTTAAGCATCTCAATACGGCCGTTCACCCGTTCAATGGCCTGGAGCGGCGTCTGCTCATTCACATAGGCGGCCATTTCATCGGGGCTAACGTTGCGGTCTTCTGGGTTTGGCTTAAGCACAGCGGCCGTATCGGTTTGGGTTAAAAACAAGTCAAAGTAGCTCAAGGTCATCGCCATCGTTGCCGGGCCACAATTATTCCATTCCTGAAACTGATGCTGAATGCCTTCCAGTCGAGCGGCGGCGGGAATGGGTACGGCCGTTGCCGTTGGTATTTGCGTGGGAGTGGCGGTGGGAGGAACGGCCGTTTCTGCGGCAACGGCCGTTGGCTCAGGCGAAGAAAGCGCTGCCGTTGGCTCAATCACCTCAATGACAGGAGCAGCCAACGCTGTTGGCTCCGCCAGCAAACTATCAACGTTTAGCGGCTGGGCAACGGTGGGCAAAATGGCCACTTCCTGCTGAGGTGAGGCAATTGCCAGCAGCGGCGCTGGCAGCCAACGGGCCGCATACCGGGGTGGAATAGCTCGCAAGGCCGCCGGGAAAGCAAAAATGCCAGCCAGCAACAACACAACAACACCTAAGATATATTTCTTCCGTTTATCCATCATCAATTTAGAAAAACTTTCTCCTACAGCGCAGCTAAGTATAGCCAATGGCCCCAGCCAGCCAAGCACGCTGTCCCTTCGTTTACCCAACTCTTAAGTAATAAAACACCCATTGGAGGAAACGGCCGTTTGTGCCAAATGACTTTTATTACAGCAAATTTATGGGGATTGTCACTGGCAGTTGATTGGCATTTTCTGGCATAATTGTTATTAGTTTTTAAGCAAATCACAAAAGAAACTTAGATTTAAATGAAGTTTTCTTGTGATTTGCCCAATTAAGAAACGAGTTGGAGGCGAATCATGTTTAACCATTTACTTGTTCCCTTAGATGGATCGCACCTGGCCGAAGCGGCACTCCCCCCTTCTTTAGAGTTAGCCAGCAAATTCAACAGCGAAATTACTCTGGTGTGGGTCATTCAGCCACCCCACCTCATCATGACAGCCGCCAACGGCAGCGTCTATGCCCAACTGCTCACCGAAATGCGCAATCAATCTGAAAAAGATGCCGAATCCTACCTGCGCGGGCATCAAGGCTCACTGCGGCAGCAAGGGTTGGTGGTACACACGAGAATTGTAGAAGGGGAAAACATAGCCGATGCTCTGCTCCAGGTCGCTGCAAATATAAACGCTGATGCCATTGTGATGAGTACGCATGGCCGAGGGGGAATCAGCCGCTGGGTCTTTGGCAGCGTCGCCGACAAAGTGCTTCGCTATGCGAATGTGCCAGTGCTGCTCATTCGCGCCAAGGAAGAAACGCTAGACTGGCAAGCAAAAGATCAACAGACGATTGTATAGGAAAACCTGACCTATTTTGACCGGCATGTGAGGCGCACCACGCGCAGGGAATTTTCTGTCACCCGCACGCGCTCGTCCAGGTGCAGCCCCACAATCCATACTGGATGCTCATTTGTAGCCAGCACGGGCCACAACATTCTGTGCCCCCGCGCCACTTTGCGATCACTTAATAAATCTTGAATTGGCTGGCTGCGCCCCGCCATTCCCAACGGCCGAAAACGCTCACCTGGTGTAAACGGCCGTAGCCACAACGGTTCCCCTTCCCCCAAAGCGACAAACGCCTGCCAGACATCCGCATTTTGGCGCACCGCCGCCAACGACACCTCATGCTGAGGTTCAGCAACCATTTGCCAACCATCCACCAAATCTACCTGCCCCGGCACGGTCAGCAAAACAGGCTTTTCCCCCATCAGCTGCGGCACCTGAACGGGTCGCTCTGCAAAATCGCCAAAGCTAACCTCCTGAGCCGCAACCACCATCTTCAAACCGCCCGGCAGCATGGCTTCACTGCCAGACTGGGGCTGCAAGATCAGGCTGCGGGCCTGCTCAACCGTGGCAAAGCTGATTTCAGTGTGCAACGGCCGTAATTGTTGCACCACCTGCCGCAAAACCAGACGCTGCCAGGCAACCGGCAAATCAATGAATAACGGCCGTTGCCAAATCAACCAGCCGTCGCCACGCGCTATCTCCAAATCGGGCCAAATCTTATCAAGCTGTGCCTGTTGGGCCGCCATCTCATCAGACGTAATGATGGCTAATTCCTGCAACCGCTTAGAAATTTGGGGATTGTATGTTTTTAGCAGGGGCAGCAGCTCATGTCGGATGCGGTTGCGGGCAAACTGCACATTCTCATTGCTGGGGTCGTGGCGTGGCTGCAAGTTGTGCCGGACGCAATAGGCGTCAATCTCTGCGCGGGTGATGTGGAGAAACGGCCGTAACAACACCAAATCATCCCTGCCCGGCACCCGCCCTACCGGCAACATCCCGCGCAGCCCGGCACTGCCGCTGCCCCGCAGCAAATGCAGCAAGATCGTTTCTGCCTGATCATCCGCGTGATGGGCGACCGCAACGGCCGTTGCCCCTACCTTCTCTGCTTGCTGGGCCAAAAAATGATACCGCGCCTGCCGCCCAGCCGCTTCCAACGATAACCGATGCTGTTTGGCCAACTCAGAAACTTGAGCTTTCTCAGTTACAAAGGGAAGCTGCCAGGATACGGCCGTGTCTGCCACAAACCGCGCCTCGTCGTCCGCTTCTGGGCGCAAACCATGATTCAGGTGAGCCACCACCAGCTGGCCAGCGCCTAACTGCTGCCACAGCAAATGCAGCAGCGCCAGGGAATCTGCGCCACCAGACACGCCTACAAGCAATTTAGTTTTAGAGGATGTGAGGGGGAACGGCCGTATCGACCGCAACACAGACTGCCATAATCGCCGATCTTCTTTATTTGGTTTCATCATTCAGTTCTTACGGCTCAAAACAAAAAGGCCCAAAAAATGGGCCAATTGGTGTTGAGTAGGGCGGGTGGGATTCGAACCCACACGGACTGACGTCCGGCAGATTTTAAGTCTGCTGCGTCTACCATTTCGCCACCGCCCCACACAGCTGCCCAATTGTACACGCAAGGGCCCCTAAGAAGCAAAGAAAAATCTACCACCTGAAAAAGTAGGCGGTCATCTACAATTGATGTGACATAAGTAGGTTTGACTCGATAATTTGCACCATGTATAATGCTCAGGTCAATGGCTTACATAAAGACACGGTACCTGAAAGAAAGGCAAATTGAAACCCAGAAACTCAACAAAATTTGGTAATAGATCTGCCATCAAATACAGGCAGGAAGAACAACTATGGCCCTAAAAGGCAACCTGCGCGATTTCTCAACAACTCAGTTATTAAACCTCATCAACCTGGCTAGAAAAACAGGCACACTTTCCATCCAGACAGATTCCGAGTCGGCTCGAATGTCTTTTCGTGAAGGCAAGCTTATCTATGCCCACATGGGCCATGACAATGGCAACCATCTTGCGCAAATATTGCAAAGCAGCGGCAAGCTCTCGCCTGAACAGGCCCAAGTTATCCAATCTCACGCCGAAGGCAAAAGTGATAAAGAGATCGGCCATTTGCTGGTTACGGCCCGCCGGGTTACCCAAAACGACATTATCCAAAGCGTGCGCCAAAATGTATTGGACACCGTGTACAAGCTGTTTACCTGGGGAGAGGGTGTCTTTCGTTTTGACGCCAACAAGCTGCCAAACAGCGGCTATATCACCATTCCTATTGATTTAGAAAGCGTGATTATGGAAGGCAGTCGCCGCCTGAAGGAATGGGAAATTTTACAGGATGAACTGCCGGATTTGGATGTATCGCTTCGTTTTACAGATCGGCCCGATGCGCGTCTAAGAAATATTAACCTTACGGTAGAGGAGTGGCGTGTGGTCTCTTTTGTCAATCCACGCAACTCTATTCGTCAAATTGCTAAGGCAAATAATCTTAGTGATTTTGAAATTCGCCGTATTGTGTATGGCATGTTGCAAGCCGGGCTGGTTGAGTTTGTTAATCAGCCGAAACCCGCTCCAGAAAAAAGAGACGCTGCTTCTCAGCAACAGAAAAGCCGTTCTGAACCATCACCAGCGGTTAAACGCTCGGTTGTCGTTCGTTTGATTGACCGCATCCGGGGTCTGTAGGTTGCTTAGTTTGGCGGTACGGCCGTAACCCAACAAACCACGCTGTCCCATTTATCATGATTGGGAGCCAAAACAAATAATACTCAAAGTCATCGCACAAAGAAGAAGGTAGTAACTTTATGCAAGCTGTCAAAATGGTAATCACTGGCCCGTTTTCAGCCGGGAAAACCCAGTTCATTGGGTCTGTAAGTGAAATTGATGTCGTCTCGACTGAGCGAAAAATTTCGAGCACTGCCGAACAAGTAAAAGAGAGCACAACGGTGGCTATGGATTTCGGCCGTATTACCGTTGGCGACGATCTTGTACTCTATCTATTTGGCACACCAGGCCAACGCCGCTTTGATTTCATGTGGGACATTTTGTCTCAAGGTATGTTGGGCTTTGTGGTCATGGTAGACAGCACCAAGCCAGAAACGTTCCGGGAAGCCAAACGAATTTTGGAAACTTTTGAGAGTTACGCATCTACCCCTTTTGTTGTCGCTGCTAATAAACAGGACATGGAAGATGCCTGGGAACCTGAAGATCTGCGAATCATCCTCCGCCTTAGACAAGATGTAAAAATCTTGCCCTGCACCGCCACCGATAAGGAAAGCGTTAAGAATGTTTTGCTAGAATTGCTTTATTCTATTTTAGACCAGCTAGATCAAGAAAACGGCGAATAACTGTTTAACGTGACCTTTACACCTCCTTTACCTGCTTTTCACAGTGTTGCTATCGGCTAAATGCTACTATTTTTGGTGTGCATATGTTCACGAAACAATGCCGTTCCAGCGCACCAATTTCTCACTGAAATGAGTCGCTAGGCAGCAGCTTCTTTTTCAAGATGTCGCATACACATTGTTAATAATATAAATCATGCGTATGGCTTTTGTATTAAGGGCCATGAGCAAGCCGAATAGCCATTGTCATGCTTTTTTTGCTTAAGTAGGTAAATGGGGAAACGGCCGTTTACGAATCACCAACATTGCCACCAGGCAAAATAACGGGGTATCTGAGGTTAGTGTGAGTTCTATTGTCACCGAGCAAGGGATTCTGCATTACGAATCAATAGGACGGGGCCAACCCATCATTCTATTACACGGTTGGATCAATTCCTGGGACGTTTGGCGCGAGATGATGATACATCTGGCAAACACCAAACGCTTCCGCGTTTATGCCCTGGATTTTTGGGGGTTTGGCGACTCTGCCAAAGCGTCACAAATACAATCCACCACCTTCCAAATTGATAGCTATGTTGAAATGGTAAATCAATTTATGGACTCCCTGGGCATTCAAAAAGCACCTATCTTTGGCCATTCAATGGGGGGCACCGTTGCCCTACAAATCTCCTTAACCCACCCAGAGCGCGTAGACAAAGTAGCTCTGGTTGGCTCCCCAATAATTGGCCGGTCACTGCACCCATTTTTGCAACTAGCTGGTTACGGATCCATTGCCAAACTCGTCTGGCGCTATCCAATTATGCTGCATTCCATTATGCGGATTTTGCTGGCAAAAGATTCCAAAAAAGTGCGCAATATGATCTTTCGAGATGTCCAGCGAACGACTATTGAGTCTTTTTTCCGCAGCATTGGTGACCTGCGCGATACCGATCTGCGCAACCAATTACCAACCTTAGACCTCCCAACTTTGGGGATATATGGAGCCAAAGATAAAATTGTATCCCCGATGAATGCAGACCTGTTAAAAAGTGGCGTAAAATCTGTTGAGGTTCAGGTCATGAACCATTCCCGTCATTTTCCTATGACGGATGAACCAGAACGCTTTTTACAGACGATCAACACCTTCTTAAATAATAATCATTCAAACGGCCAGGTAGTTTAACGGCATGACTCAGGAAATAATCCAACAAATTGAGTATTATTACCCAAATAAGATGGGCCGCATTGTCCTGGTAGCTATGGAAGAGATCATGGGACATCATGGCGTCAACGCCGTGCTAAATTTGGCCAAGCTCTCCCATTTGGTGAATAACTACCCACCCAACAATCTACAATTAGGCTTTACCTTCTCAGACTTTAGCGCCATCCAACAAACGCTTGACGATATGTATGGGGAAAGAGGCGGACGCGGTTTGGCATTACGTGCCGGCCGCGAAACGTGGAAATATGCCCTCAAAGAGTTTATGCCCGTGCTGGGCATTACAGATCTGGCTATGCGAATGCTGCCGTTGGGCATTAAGATCAAGATTGGTCTGGATGTTTTTGCCGAAACCTTCAACAAGTTTAGCGACCAGCAGGTACGCTTGGGCGAAGACGAAGATCATTATTTATGGATTATTGAACGGTGCCCTATTTGCTGGCAGCGCGTCTCTGAAACGCCCTGTTGCCATTTGGCAATTGGCCTGTTGGAGCAAGCGCTAGATTGGGTTAGCCGGGGTAGACGTTTTAAGGTCGAACAGATTAGCTGCATTGCTTCTGGGGATGGAACTTGCACGATGGCCATTGCTAAACAACCCGTTGTTTAAGTTTAGCCGCCTGTTATAATGTTTCATCATTTAGCCAACCAAGCAGTGCCTATAAAGAAATATTTTTATGCGACGTATTATCATTAATGAGCCCAGCTTTATAGCGCCGTTTAATGAAACCGCCCGTGATTTGCGGGTGCAAAACAAACCGCTTTGGCTTTGGCAACGCGATCTGCTGGTGAAACATGCCAGTGAAGAGCGGGAATATCCAGACTGGGAAGTTGCCCGTCAGCTGGAGACGGAAGCGGTTGAGAGTCTGGTTCATCGTGACAATCTTTTCTTTAATCAGCTGCTGATTGATGAATTTATTGAAAAGGCTCAGGCTGGCGGACGGCCGGTTCGTTTGGCTTTTCGCAAGGATGATCCGGCGATTGTAAAGCATGTACGGCCGTTAACCCATTCACTCTTCATGCAAGGCAATCTGCTTTTGGCCGATATTTGGTATCTGCCAAAAGGTCTTGCCCAAAGTTTAGAAGCCAAGCCATTGGTTATCGATACAGAGGCCAGAGAACGCGGCTATTACCACATTCCCCCTTACATGGCCACTGAGTTTGGCGACCTGGTCTATCAGCTGCCTAAGAAGGTATTTGTTTTAGTTGAAAACTGGGTGCACTTATTCATCGCCGATATTTTGTTGGGCGTGTTCACCCAAGGAGCCAATGTCGAAGATCGAATCGCCAAAAGCTGGCAGATTAAGTTAAAAATATTGGCGCGTTCTGTTCTTGAACAAAAACGTGTGCTTTCCAGCTCCAAGCTGGTGAAAGTTGGCAAAAACGTGCATATTGACCCTACGGCCGTTATTCACGGTTACACAGTCATTGGCGATAATGTCACCATTGGCGCTGGAGCCGTCATCGACAACTGCATTATTGGCAGTAACGTAACCATCTCGCAAGGATGCCAGCTGCTGCTTAGCGTGGTGAGCGATGGCTGCTTTTTGCCATTTCGGGCCGCGCTTTTTATGACCACCTTAATGGAAAACACCTCTGTGGCACAAAACACCTGCCTGCAACTTTGCGTGGTTGGCCGAGACTCTTTTATTGGGGCGGGCAATACTTTTACAGACTTTAACATATTAGGTGGCCCCTTAAAGACAATGAACCATGAGGGCAAATTAGAAGCCACAAACTTGCTCATTTTGGGAGGCTGCGTGGGGCACCATTGTCGCATCAGCTCCGGGGCAATTATTTATGCAGCCCGCACCATTGAATCTGACGTGGTGCTGCTGGCCTCGGATGACCGGCAATTCATCACCAAAAATCTGACCTATGAGCATAGCGACCACCACCCGCATAAAGACCGCTATCATTACCCTCGGCTTTATCCCAGAAAAGGTGAGCCAGGTTCTTTTTAGGCCTGACAGAAAGTCACTATGTAAGGGACAGAATTACCATTGAACACGAATTCTTTCTCGGTACACTCAAATTTATTATGCAGGATAGTTTTGCCTTTATCATTCACCCACTAAACCCCAAGCGCGACGTCAGTCGTAAATATCCTATGTTGGGCAAATTACCCGCCTGGCTCATTGAATTTCTCTCCATTTTTTACCCACCTGTTCTAGTTTCTAAAATTGAAGGCATTCAATCGTTGGAAAACGGCCGTTCCCTAAATGGTTGGTTCGTTGCCTGTCCACTCACACCCACGATGATGCTGCGTCTGCCGACTTCGCTGGTTTACCGCAAGATCATCCAAACGGGCAAACTGGCTGAAAAACTTGGCGCTCGCATTTTGGGGCTGGGCGCTTTTACCTCAGTAGTGGGAGATGGTGGGATAACCATTGCCAGCCATTTAAATATTCCCGTGACAACAGGAGATAGCTACACGGTGGCTCAGGCTGTACATGCTGTACAAGAAGCGGCCGTTTTATTAGACAAGCCATTGGCATCCTCTACCGTAGCGGTTGTCGGCGCGTCTGGGGCCATTGGCTCCATCTGTGCCCAGCTGCTGGCAGCGGAATGTGATGAGCTGATCTTGATTGGTCGCCGTACAGAAAAACTGCAAGAAGTGGCTACGGCCGTTCGCCAACAAGGGTGCCAGCACGTTACTGTCACCGCCGACATGAATCAATTAGCCAAAGCCCATTTCATCATCACAGTCACCAGCGCAGTAGACACAATCATTGAGCCACAGCATTTGCGGCGGGGGGCCGTAGTTTGTGACGTTTCTCGCCCGCGTGATGTCTCTAAACAAGTAGCGGAACAACGCCCTGATGTGTTGGTGATTGAGGGTGGCATGGTTGAAGTGCCCGGTCAGGTAAATTTTAATTTTGACTTTGGTTTTCCTCCTAAAATGGCCTACGCCTGTATGGCAGAAACAATGGCGCTGGCTTTAGACGGAAATTACGCATCTTTCACGCTGGGTAAAGACATAAAATTGTCGCAAGTTCAGACAATTGATACAATCGCCAAACGGCATGGTTTTAAGCTTGGCGGCTTTAGAAGTTTTGAACGCGCCGTCACAAGCTCCCAAATAGCGTTGGTAAAAGCCGCAAGTAAAACACCGGGCAACGCTAACAATGCCGGTCCGTATCTGAATCCAAATACCCACGTTATTGTGGACTCTGTAAATATTTAATCTGCCAAGGAACAAGCTCATGAGCAACGGCCGTATTTTAATAGTTGAAGACGACTTTGATATTTCCAATATGCTGCGCATTTTCTTTACCGGGCAAGGCTATCATGTCGATGTTGCCGCCAGGGGAAACGATGCCCTGGAACTATGTCGCAAAAAGCTGCCCGACCTCATCGTGCTGGACATTATGCTGCCAGACATGAACGGGTACGAAGTGTGCAAAGTCATGCGGACCACAACCCGCACCAGCCATATCCCCATCATCTTCCTCACCCAAAAAGATGAGCGAAGCGACCGGATTGCCGGGCTAGAGCTGGGCGCAGATGATTACATCACCAAGCCCTTCGACATTGAAGAGCTCAAGCTCCGCGTTCGCACCGCCATAAACACCTACAAGCGGCACAACATGACCGATCCCATCACCGGGCTTCCCAGCAGCCGTCTCATTGAAGACCAGCTGCGGAACCTGATGCGCAGCAACGATTGGACCTATTTGCAAATTGGCATTGATCACATCGAACCGTTTAGCGACGAATATGGTTTTCTGGCGCGAGATGAAGTCCTTCGCTTTACGACCCTGCTGCTAAATGAGGTTGATGACGAGCTAGGTACGCTCGATGATTTTATTGGGCACGCAACCAGCAATACTTTCGTGTTGGTTACCATGGCAGATAAATTACCAACGATTATTGATGAACTGCGCCAGCGGTTTGATGAAGGAATTCTTTCCCATTACAGCTTCATCGATCGGGAGCAAGGCGGCATTATGCAGCCAGACGGCCAACTGGTGCCTTTGATGAAGCTTTCAATTGGCGTTGTGTCAGACAAAACGCAGCGTTTTTCTGATATTCGTGAAATTACTGAAACGGCCGCAGAGCTGCGACGAATGGACAGAGATAAACAAGCCCAACAATAATCAATCATGCCGCATTTAGGTAACTGCCATTAGCAGTGCCAAATATTTGTGTAACGTAATAGAAGTAACGGCTGGGGTTTGACACTTATCATGGAAAAAGAATTGGCCTCGGCTATGATTTGGAGTTTGTTTGACAGCCTCCATGAAGGCATTCTCATAGCCGAGCCGGATGGCACGATAATCTATGTAAATGAAGCAGCGGGCGCTTTGCTCAATCTAGCACCTGATATTTCTTCATTGCAACTGCTTGACCATCTGATAGCCCCACCCCACAGCTGGCAAGATTGCCTGGTTCCCCCTTTTGATGACACCCTGACAACAGAAAACGGCCGTTTGCTCACGTTGCATTGTCATCCGCTGGAACTCAACCAGAATGCCCTCATTCAAATTGTTATTTCACCCCAGCCGCATGTGTCTGACCTGACCAATTCTGCCGAGGCATTGCAGCAGCTCACGGCGCTTACCCACGTCAGCAGTGAAACAGATATAAAAGAACAGCTCACCTTGTTGGTGAATGGCCTACAAAAAACGGGCTGGAACCGGGTGGTGCTAAGCCTGCGCGATGAATCTTTCAGACCAACGGCCATGATTACGGCAGGGATTTCTGAAGAAGAACAAGCTTTTTTGCAGAACAATCCTGTGCCACCCCAGGCATGGCTCGCCTTGTTTGAGGACGAAGCTTTGCAAAAGTATCGTCAGGGGAGCTGCTATTTTGTGCCAGGCAACAGTGCCTGGGCCAAGCAGCATTTAGGCGATATGGTGCTGCCAGATTACACGGCCGTTCAAAGAAACGGCAACACCTGGCATCCCAAAGACCTTCTCTGCGTGCCGCTTTATAACCAACAGCAGCAGCGCATTGGCCTTATTGGGCTAGACCAACCGGCAAATGGGTACCGGCCTACCCCCATGGCCCGGCAAACGATTGAACTTTATGCGCAATTTGCTGCCGCCATTATTGAAAATGCGCAGCTTTTTCAGCAAGTCATCAATCGCAACCGCGAGTTTGAACTGCTGCTAAATAACAGCAATGCGCTCTCTAGCACGCTAGACAAGAAAACGATCTTAACAACGCTGGCAAAACAAGCCATCGAGGCAATTGGGGCAACTGGCTGCACCATTTACCAGTGGCTGCCAGCGCAAGATAAATTACTGATTATCGCCGATATGGCTCGCGATACGGGAACGGCCGTTTCCTCAACAGGTACGCAATTCCCCCTGCCCAACTCACCCAATCTGAAAAATCTTCTGCATAGCCAGCAGGTTTATACAATTCACCTGGACGACTCTGCTGAAATGGCTTTGCCAAAACCAGTTTGGGCCACGGCCGAAGACAACCTGTGTACACTCATTCCCCTGGTTCTTACCGGTGAAACCTATGGCTTTATGCGGCTGATGAGTGAAAACGGCCGTTTACAAAACATACACCAGCACGAAAACAAACTCCTGAGCGCCCTGGCCAACCAGGCGGCCACCGCGTTAGAAATTGCCCTCATTTTTGAAGACACCTACGAACGAGAACGTTTCTATGGCGCAATGGGCAATGTCAGCCTGGCGCTGAACTCCAGCCTGGACCGAGAAACCGTACTGAACCTCATTTGTAGTGAGGGACAGCGCATTTTTAGCGTAGACGGTGCCTACATCTGGCAGCCTGATGGCGACCGTTTTGTCGGCAACGCTGCGGCTGGCCATGGTGCAGCTAATTTTGTTGGATCAACAATTTCGGCAACCGATCAGGCCAGCTTTGTCACCCAAATTGCCCAATCTGGCGAGCCAACCTTCTTGAACCAAATCACCCAGGAAGCACAGGTAGAAGTTCGATTGCCCAATCCAGAAGCAATACAAGCAGCCCTAGGCGTGCCCCTGCTGCGTGAAAACGATCTTACCGGCATTTTGGTTTTGGTAGATACGCAAAACCCCAATCGATTTAATGATAAAGATGTTAGCTGGGCTACGACATTTGGCGTTCAGGTAGCCATTGCCCTACAAAATGCCAAGCTGTTTGACGAGCTGCGCGAGTTTAATGAAACATTGGATCATCGCGTTGAGGAACGCACCCAGGCCCTGAACGATGAAAGTAATCGGGTCAAAATATTGCTGCGCATCACAACCGATCTTTCAGCCAGCCTGGACCAGGACAGGGTGCTCAGCCAGGCATTGCATCTGGTAAACGGGGTGGTCAACGCCACAGAAGGAGCCATCCTGCTCATCGATCAGGAATCCGGCGAGTTTATTTTCCGGGCATCCATTGGCAGCGACAGGCACATACCGCCAGGGGGCATTCCCAGCGGCATGATGCGCAATGAGGGGCTGGCTGGCTGGGTTGTTGAAAATCATTCGGCCGTAATTGTGCATGATACGCACGAAGACCCGCGCTGGCTAGAACGTGAAACAAGCCTCAAGCATCGTTCCGTTTTAGGCGTTCCCCTGATTCTAAACGAAGAAGTCATTGGCGCTTTGATGATGTTCCATGAAGAAGCCAGCGCTTTTACTCTGCAACAACAAGATTTGGTGGAAGCGGCTGCCAGCCAGGTCGCCCACGCCATCAATAATGCCAGCCTTTACAAGCTTATTTTTGACCAGGCAGAGCAGCTTGGTTCCATGCTGCGTACTGAGATTATTCAAAAAGCAAACCTGGAAGCGATTTTGGAAAGTATTGCCGACGGGGTGATTGTGGCTGACAGTCAAAATGAAGTGGATATTGCGAACTTGCCAGCCTGTAATATTTTAGATATTCCGCGCAGCCAGCTTCTGGGCAAATCGATTAATGAGCTTCTGGGCCTGTACGGCCATTTTGGTGAATCATGGATTCACACAATTAATGATTGGGCAAATAATGCCGACCGCATTGAACAGTGGACGTATCTCGCTGACCAGTTAGTGATCGAAGATAAGTTTGTTAGTGTTCATTTGTCCCCGGTTTTATCTGACAATCAGTTTTATGGCACCGTGTCTATTTTCCGCGACATTACCAAGGAAGTAGAGGTAGACAAGCTTAAGAGTGAGTTTGTCTCTACGGTTTCTCACGAGCTGCGTACGCCGATGACTTCAATCAAAGGGTATGCAGATTTGATGTTGATGGGGGCTGCTGGCCCCATGACTGACCCCCAAATCCGTTATTTGCAGGTGATCAAGAACAATGCAGACCGGCTGCATATGCTGGTAAACGATTTATTGGATATTTCGCGCATTGAAACGGGCAAAACGGGTTTGGATTTACGGCCGTTAGACATTCCCCAGATCATCTCTCAGGTTGTAGAAGGGCATCTGAACGGCCGTATCCAACATGAAGTACGCACCGTAAAAGTAGCAACCGACATTGCCCCATCGCTGCCCCTGGTGAATGCCGACCACGCTCGAATTACCCAGGTCTTAACCAACTTGCTGGATAACGCTCTGAACTATACACCAGACAATGGGCAGATTACGGTTGCCGCGAAAGCCACACACAGTTACGTTCATATCAGTGTAAAAGATACCGGCATCGGTATTGCCAAAGAAAATCAAGGCAAAATATTTGATCGCTTCTACCGCGCCGAGGACTCAGAAGTACAGCGCATTCCCGGAACCGGACTCGGTTTAGCCATCGTGCGCAGCCTTATTGAAATGCACGGCGGCCGTTTGAAAGTAGAAAGCGAGTTGGGCAAAGGCAGTACCTTTACCTTTAATTTACCTGTTGTTATCGAAGATAGCGACCCAACCTGACCTATTTTCAATCACGGAATGCTCCTGGCAGCCAATTGGAAAAAGAGCTTATGACAAAAATTCTGATAGCCGAAGATGATCAAGATATTCGCGAATTAGTGGTTTTAACCCTCCAATTTAGCGGATTTGAAGTTGTCGCCGTAGAAGATGGTTCTTTGGCAGTTGAAAATGCGCAGGCCCAAGCATTTGACCTCATTTTAATGGATGTGCGCATGCCCCGTATGACTGGCTATGAAGCCTGTCGTCGCCTAAAAGAAGATGAGGCAACCAAAGACATTCCAATTGTCTTTTTATCGGCTAAAGGACAAGAACAAGAAATACAGACTGGATTGGACGTTGGCGCAGCAGACTACATTCTAAAACCTTTTGCGCCAGACACCCTAGTAAATACTATCAATAACGTTTTGCAAAAACTGGCAAATAAATGAGCATCACCACCATCGAAAGCCAACTGATTCATTATGAAGTGCTAGGACGTGGCCAGCCACTGATCTTTATTCACGGCTGGGTAGGTTCCTGGCGCTATTGGTGGCCGTCGATGCAGGCGCTCTCTGCCCATTACCGCACGTTTGCCTTCGATCTGTGGGGATTTGGCGATTCCAGTAAATCGCCAGAATGCTACTCGCTGGATGCGTATGTGCAAATGGTGAATCAATTTATCGACAAGATGGGCGTGGCCCAGCCAATTATATTGGTAGGGCATGGCCTGGGAGCCATTGTTGCGCTAAGTTACACAGCGCAAAACCCCAAAAATGTTGCCAAAGTTGCCACGATTTCTCTCCCAGTCACCAGCGCTTACCTGACAAACCGGCTGCAAGGGGCCGATAAGGATGCGATGGTGGGCCGGGTTTTAGGGCGTGCCGAAAGTTTTAGCGAAATCGATAGTGAAATTCACAAAGTCGATCCGATGGCTGTGTCTAAGTCGATTGAAACATTTAATAATATGGACCTGGTATCTGATATTACCAATTTGAATCGGCCGCTGCTGCTGGTATACGGCCGTCAAGACAACCTCGTCCTGCCTCCCAATGGGGAGCACAGCTATTTGCAACAGTCGGTAAACGAGCGCTTTTACGTTGAGCTGGAGCTGTGTCATCATTTCCCCATGCTGCAAGAAAAAGCCAAATTCAACCGCCTCCTCCTTGATTTCATCATGGCCAGCGCCGAACTAACCGAACTAACCCCCAAAGAATATTGGCAACGGCGCATTCGCTAAGCAACAGTGAGAACGGCCGTAAAACAGCAAAACCCTCCAGCCGAATTGCACAACAAATAATCAGCTAGCTGCTCAAAACAGCCCCCAGAAAGGTGTCCCAACCCAGCCCCATTGATTTTTGCCCATTTTGCCCACCGCTAGGCAATGCTTTACAAACAGGTACAATCTGCACTATATTTGCAACAAACATACGCAGAAAATCCTGGTAAACCTCGCCCACAACAAGGAGGGTCGTATGAGCGATTTCAAATTTGAAGTTTGGCCAACCCAGTTCCGCCAGATTAACCAATATTTCGGTCAAAATCCCCACAACTACGCCCAGTTTGGCCTGCCGGGACATGAAGGGCTAGACATTATGGCCCCCACGGGCAGCAAAATTTTTGCCGTGGCTCCCGGCACGGTGCGGGTGGTCAACACGCAAGCAAATAATCACAACTACGGCATCCATGTCCGCATTGACCACAAGGATGGCTGGCAAACCATCTATGGCCACATGCAGCAGGCAACGGTGCGGGTAGGCCAGCCGGTAAAAGCTGGCGACCAGCTCGGCCTGGCGGATAACACCGGCAACAGCTTCGGCTCCCACTTACACCTCACCTTAAAGCGGCAAAACAACAGCTTCACCGATTCCAGCGGCACCAAATGGCCCTACAACATTTATGACCCCACGCCATTTTTGCTGCCTTTGCTGGGCTGGCAGCGCCCTGCTGGCCCCTACACCGACGGCTGGGCTTATACCGATGGCATTATTGTCGCCGGCGAATTGGCCCAGGTAAACAGCGGCGGCATCAATTTGCGTGAATCCCCCAGCGTTGTCGGCAAACTAATCGATCTGGTTCCGGGGGGAACGATTGTGATTGTTTCAGGGGCGGCAAAAGGACAATACACGCCCGTGAAGGTGGCCAACGCCACCCTGAGCAACGTGCCAGATGAACCAGCACCTCCCCCCGCGCCGCCTCCCGCACCTACAGAGAATGTGGTAAACGGCTGGGCTTTTACTGCTTACATCACCCGCAGCGGTAACCAGGCGGTAGTGGGACAATATGGTATTAATTTACGGTCCGCGCCCAACCGCACAGCCACCAACATGGGGCTGGTCAAAGGGGGCAGCACACTCTCCATTACCGGCTCACCAAAAGGCGAGTACACGCCTGTCAGCGCCCGCCGCGCTGATTTTTCCGGGCCAATCAACATCCCCGATGATGTTGCCCCGGCCCCGCCCATAACTCCAGACCCAGAACCCGCCGCTCCGCCTCCAACGGATGCCGTTTTGGGTTGGGCCTATACGCAAAATTTAACGATTAACGGCCGTCAGGCTATTTCCGGCCGTTTTGGCACAAACTTACGCGCTGCCCCAGTGCGGGGCGGTGATAAATTGGGCCTCTTTGTGGAAGGGGGAACGGGCACCGTTGCGGGACAGTCCAGTGGAGAATACACACCCGTTTATGTGTCGCGCAGCAGCTTGCGCAATATGCCAGCCACGCTGCCAGCGGTAACCCAGCCAACGCCATTCCCCGGCAGCACAGCAGACCCAGCCCCAGCGCCAACACCAACGCCGCAACCCACAGCCGATACGACGCCAGGGTGGGCCTTTACCGCCGCCATTTCAATTTCTGGCGGCATGGCCACGGCAGGACAATACGGCATTAACTTACGCAAAGCGCCACGACGAGATGCGGCAAAGGTGGGGTTTGTACCTGGCAATGCCAGCATGATTGTCACCGGCACGGCGCAGGGCGAATATACGCCAGTGCGCGTGGATGATGATGTTTTGCAAGAAACGGTTACCGGCCCGGTGGCGGTGATTGACACGATTACGCCACCCGGTGAGGAGTTAGACCCTGAACCGCCAATTCTGGGCAGCGCCAGCATTGGCCTGCACGCCTCGGCGGATCCCGGCATTTCGCAGGCGGAGATTGATGAGTTTGCGGCAATGCGTCCAGGGATGATTAAGGTGTTATCGTTTCATGAGCCAACGGCCGTACAAAAATTAGCCAAAGCCCATCCCGACGCCCGTTGGGTGGTGCGTGCTTTCCTCGATTTCCGTACGCAGGGCGGCGTGCGCACCATCAGCCCCGGCCAGTTCCTAAACGATACCGTCAACGACGTGCGGCGTACCCTGGACATGATTGGCTCTGGCAAAGATGTGGTAATTGAGCTGCACAATGAGCCAAATCTGGTGCCAGAAGGATTAACCGGTGCCTGGAGCGATGGCGCTAGCTTTGCCCAATGGTGGCTGGAGGTCTTGCGGCTTTACCGGCAGGCGTTGCCGGGTCGCAAATTTATCTATCCGGGACTTTCGCCGGGTGCGGCCGTTTCTGGCATTAAGCAAGATCATATCCAATTTGTAGAAGCCAGCCGCGCCGCGGTTGAAGCCGCCGACGGGCTGGGAATCCACACCTACTGGTCCAATATTTATCCAATGGAAAAAGCGCTGGACGTGCTGGATGATTACATCAGCCGCTTCCGCTTTAAGCCCATTTGGGTCACTGAGGCCAGCAACAACAAAGGGGGCACGCCCGTTTACCGCAAAGCCCAGCAATATTTAGACTTTTGGCGCGAGATTCAAAAACGGCCGACTGTTCAAGGCGTAACCTATTTTGTGGCTTCCGCCAGCGACCCTGCCTTCAAAGAAGAAGTTTGGGTGGGCCGGGACATCGGTAAGCGCGTCGGTCGCCGCTAGGAATGCTATGTCCAATTTTGAAAATTGGACATAGCTAATGCCAAAACCATCAAATGGAAATCCTCGTTCCTATTGCAGTTGTTGTGATCATTGCCCTTTTTGTGGGCTATTTGCAGCGAGGCAGGCAAAAGATTAGCTGCCCCGCCTGCAACAGTCCACAAGTGCGCCTTGTCGAGAAGCAGCTAGAAAAGCTGACGCAAAATCGGAAGATGGGCTATGCCACAAAGCTGGATGTGCAGCTCATTATGAAAACGGCATATCGCTGCCAGAGCTGTGAACACAGCTGGACTGTGGTTGCCCCAGAAAGCTAATTTACCCAATGTTTTTAGGAGATTGACTTGAAATTTGTGCGCTATGCTGTAAACGGCCGTTCCCCCCAAATTGGCCTAGTAAAAGAAAACTTTGTTTACGACCTTTCCGCTGTTGTGCCTTCCATGCAAACGGTCATTGGCTTAAGCGCAGATGGACTGGCCATTATTGAGCAGCGTGCGGCCTCGGCAAACCAGACGCCGTTGGCAGAGGTGAAGCTGCACGCACCACTTTTGCCCCGGCGCAATGTGATGTGCCTGGGGCTGAATTATGCCGAACACGCCCATGAATCCTTGTCTGCACTTGGCCAAAACGTTGCCCTGCCCGAACTGCCCATCGTGTTTACCAAGGCCACAACGGCCGTTTCTGGCCCCACTGATCCCATTCCCTTTGACCCCCAGGTTTCCGACAAAATTGATTGGGAAGTTGAATTAGCCGTCATTATTGGCAAGCGAGGCAAAAACATTCCCGCAGAGCAGGCAATGGAGTATGTTTTTGGCTACACCGTCCTCAACGACATCAGCGCCCGCGATTTGCAGCGACAGGGCAAGCAATATTTCAAGGGCAAAAGTTTGGACGGCAGCTGCCCAATTGGTCCCTGGATTGTGACTCGTGATGAGCTGCCCAATCCGCAAGATTTAAATATTCGCTGTCTGGTTAACGGCGTTGAAAAACAGTCCAGCAACACGCGCCACATGATTTTTGACATTCCGGCCACCATTGCTTACCTGTCTCGCGGCATGACGCTGCTGCCCGGCGACATCATCGCCACCGGCACGCCAGACGGCGTGGGCTTTGCCCGCACCCCGCCCGAATTTTTACGCCCTGGCGATGTGGTAACTTCGATTGTGGAAGGAATTGGGGAGCTAAGGAATGTGGTAACGGCCGTTTAAGCGCTGGCTTGTCATGCTGAGGGCAACGAAGCATCCCTACGAAATTCATCTTTCGCGGGCATGGTATTTACAGAGCTGGCTCCAGAGGGATTCTTCCCTACGGTCAGAATGGCAAGCGTTGTTATTCGTTCTTGATTGCCGCAATAATGTTTACCTGGCTGGCGCGCACCGCCGGATACCAGGCCGCCAGCAGCGCCACCAGGTAAGCCAGGAAAAAGCTGTAAATCATCGGCACCAGAGGCACTTGTGAGGTCAGCACAAAGCCGCCAATCGAGCGCAAGCCGATGATGAACACATCTGAGAGCACCGCGCCAAAACCCACGCCAAAAATTGCGCCGATAAAGCCCATTGTGGTCGCTTCAGCCAAAATCATGCGGCGCACCTGCTTGCGACTCATTCCCAGGCTGCGCAAGCCGCCCAGCTCGCGGGTGCGCTCCAACACGTTCATGAGCATGGTGTTGATGACGCCCAAGGCGGCCACCACCAGGCCAATCAGCCCCAGCACATCAAACAGGCTAAATGCTTCTGCGCTCAGCGTGCGGATTTTTTCTTCAAATGCTTCTTTGCCTTCTACCGATAAATTTTGCCCGCGCCCAAGCTGATTTTCGATGGTGTCGGATACGGCCGTTAACGCCACCCCCTCCGCCAAACTAACCGAAAAGCTGCTGATGTCGTTCACCCCAAAATAACGCTGCAAATCCGCCATCGACCCCGTCACCGAAGGTGTCTCTCCCGCGCCAAAATCCATCACAATAGACACAATCTCAAACTCACGCCGCCCCCGCCGCGTCTCCATGATAACCGTTTCACCGATGGCCAGTCCAAATTTATTGGCCACATCCGCCCCGACGTAAACGGCTCCTCCTTGGGCCAGGCGGGTCATCAACTCCGGCACGGCCAGACCCTCTTGAATGCGCAAATCACGCACGGTCTGGTAAGTTTCTGGATCGATGGCCACAAACAGGGCAAACTCATCCTCCCCAGAATTGGTTAACATGCGGGAAGCGACGATGCGGGTGGAAGTTACGGCCGTTACCTCCGGCAGGGCCAACAAACGCGCTTCCAAATCAGGCTGCATGGGCAGCGGCGAGCGCACAAAGAGGTCGCCCCCCAGGGCGCTGTCCATCCAATCCTCAATATCCTGCTCAAAGCTGTTGGTAAGCCCATTAATGCCCACCACCATGCTAATGCCCACCATCAGCGCCGCTACGGTGAGGGCCGTGCGCCCCCGTGAACGGCTGATGTTGCTGCTGCCCAATCGCCCCTCATTGCCAAAGATGAAGAGGGTGAACGGCCGTATCACCCATTCCAAACTGTTGGCAAACACCGGAATACACAAGGTGGCCCCCAACAGCAAAATAAAGATGGTGACACTGCCAATGTAAAAGGCCACCGACTGGCGAAACGGCACATAATAAAGGACCAAAATCGCCGCTACCACGGTTAATGGCCCAAATTTGAGACCCATCGTCAGCCAGCGACGTTCATCCGTGTTGCCCTGAACCCGCAGCGCTTGCAGGGGCGAGATGCGAGCCGCCTGCAAGGCGGGCACAGCCGCAGCCACCATGGTCACAATCACACCAACCACCACCGACGTCAACATGCTTTGCGGCGTTGAAGAGACCTCGCTAATGGTTTGCCCGGCAAAGTTGCCCATGGAAATAACCAGGCCCCGGGCCAGCAGCAGGCCAAAACCCACGCCAGCTACCGAACCAACCACGCCCAGCAGCAGCGCTTCTGTAAGCACAATTTTGATCACCTGGCGCTGGGTGGTGCCCACGGCCCGCAGCATACCAATCTCACGAGTTCGTTCCACCACCGTCATGGCAAACGCATTGTAAATGAGAAAGGAGCCGACAAAGAGGCTGACAACGCTGAAAAAATTGAGTCCCTGCTGGTAGCTGGAGAGGCTGTCGGTCACCAACTCCCCTCTGGAAGCGGGGCGCTTGACGCTAAACTCTGGCCCCAGCCGGGCGGCCAGTTCATCCCGAAACCTGTCTAATTCGGCCGTGCTGCTGCTAATCGTATCATCAACTATCAGCTCAATCTGGCCGATTTTGCCCGATTGCCCAAAAAGGTCTTGCACGACGGGAACGGCCGTAATCCCCAGCA
>JACKBR010000027.1 GCA_020634495.1 Ardenticatenaceae bacterium
GGTGCCAAAACAGAAGTAGAAGGCTGGTATGCAAGCTGGAAAACCCATTTTGGTCGAGGATGTAACGGCCGTTTTGCCCCATCGTGTTTTGCAACCAAATACCCCCGGCCCCCACCCCACTGTGGTCATGATTCACGGACATCAAGGCTCAGAAGATGTTATGTGGATTTTTAGGCAGAGCTTGCCCGCAGGCTGGCTGGTGGTGGCTCCGCGAGCTATTGTGGCAGATGGAGACGGCCGTTTTAGTTGGCATCCCCGGCAGCAAGATGAATGGCCTTCATTGGCAGCATTTGAGACGGCCGTTTCTAAGCTAGACAAATTCCTCGATACGCTCCCCGCTCGCTATGACGCCGATCCCGACCAACTTTATTTGATGGGGTTTAGCCAGGGTGCCGCGGCAGCCATTGCCCTGGCGCTGCACCAGCCAGAAAAAGCCAAAGGCATCGCCAGCCTGGTAGGGTTTGTACCCACGGGTGTTGACGAAGCGATTCACAGCCAGCGATTGGCCGAAATTCCGGTCTTTATGGCCGTTGGCAAGCAAGACGAGCGTGTTCCGTTAGCAATTGCCCGCGAAGGGGGCAAAGCGGTACGGGCCGCCGGAGCTACTCTGACGTATGTTGAATACGAAACGGGGCATAAATTAAACGGAGCGGGCATGCGCCAGCTAAAGCAGTGGTGGGACGAACGAGCAAGCAAGCCCTGACCAAGGGCTAATTAGCCGTTATTTTGCCGCTGCAACTGCTGCTCTAAAACGGCCGCAACAGCCATAAACGCAGCCGCATGGGGCGTGTCTGGGTGGTCGTGCATGAGTGGATTGGCCCGATTGATGCCTTGGGAAACGGCCGTTGTCATTGGAATTTCACCCAAAATTGGCGCATCGGCCAACGCTGGCGGCCGCCATTTGGCCGACCGCTGAAAAATCTCGTGCCGTTCAGCACAGTTGGGGCAGATAAAATAGCTCATGTTTTCCACAATACCCAAAACCGGCACATTGGCTTCTTTGAACATCAAGAATGAGCGCGAAGCATCCAGCAAGCTTAAATCTTGAGGTGTCGTAACAATGATCACTCCCCGCAGCGGCACCCGCTGCAACAGCGATGCCTGGGGTTGACCTGCCGACGGGGGTAAATCGATTAGCAAATAATCTAACGGCCCCCAGATGACATCTTTTAACGTTTGCACCACCAGCTGACCAACCGCATCTGGACTGCGTGCCGGGTCAATGACCTGGTTTTCAGCCACCAGCAAGCCAATTGACATAATGCTTAGACCGAAGCGAGAAAGTGGCTTAATATAAGCAGGAGCATCTGAACGGCGGGCGATGGCCATCATGCCTTCGGCGGCTTTGCGACGATGAATGCCAAGCATGATGGGCACATTTGGTCCATAAACATCGGCGTCGAAAATGCCCACTTTGGCTCCCTGCTGCTGCAACGCCAGCGCAAGGTTAACCGTGACGGTTGTTTTGCCAACGCCGCCTTTGCCACTGGCGACTGCAATGAAGTTTTTTACATCAGGTAAAATGATTTTTGTACTCACCAACTACCTCCTTGCCTACAGGCATGTATTCAACCGGATAGTTGCCAGGGGGTCAAGGATTTGGGCCTGATTCAGGGCGAAAATGGTCAATTTACAATGCTCAATCGTTTACTGGCGCTAGAACAGGCCGTCGCTTACACAACATTACCGCCCGATGGTGAACGGCCGTTTGCCTACCAAGCTGGCAAGCTGCCCATCCTCGTTTCTGCCCCACACGCAACCGCCCATTGGCGTCGCCAGCGCATTAAAAGTGAAGAAGGGTTTACCGGGGCAATGGCCCAGTTTCTGGCGGAAACTACCGGCGTTCATGCCCTTTTCAGCCGCTATCGATCCCTGGATGATCCCAATTGGGATCGGGATAATCCCTACAAAGCTTACCTGCAAGAAATTGTGCGGCGTGAGGATATTTGCTTTGTGCTAGACCTACATGGCATGTCTAACAGGCATAAAATTGGGCTGGCGCTGGGCACGATGAACGGCCGTTCCTGCCCAGAGTATGAACCGCTGATTGTGCAATCTACCCAGCAGCGCTTTCAGCAAACGAGCCAACACGCAGTGAAAACATTTTCGGAGCTGCGTTGGGATCATTTTGTGCTGAATCATTCCCGCTTTACGGGCGGGGTTGCCAGCCACACCATCACCCGCTTTGCTTCGCAGCAGCTGGGCATACCGGCTGTGCAAATTGAACTTTGCACGGCAGCGCGGGTGGTGAAAAAACGGCCGTACCCGACCCTAACAACCCATATGGCAGGTGGCCCAACCGCCGTTGAACAAATGTTGTGCTGGCTGCAAGAGTTAGTGGCCAGGTTGGCAACGGCCGTTGGCTAAATACCTATCCGAATATTAGCCACAGAGTTCACAGAGATTTTTGAGCTTAGGTTCAAAGCCTCTTCACTCTCTTTTTCCTCGGTGGCTCTTTCGGATAGATTCTAAGTTGAAATCCCCAAAAATTTTTCAGCCAGCAAGCCGACAGGCCAACAGAATTAACGGGCTGCCTAAATTCAATGTAAGAATTCTGTAAAGAGACCAGCACCACTTGTAACCTATGCTAAAATTCCGCGTCAGATGAAAGGAGATGCTTGCATGGAAAAACAACCTTGGTGGAAAGGCCCAAATGGGGAATGGTATGTGGTAATCCAGATTTTCTTGTTTGGCCTGGTTGCTTTTGCCCCAGCTTCTTTACCCGATTGGCCCGCCTGGCCAGGTTTTTGGCGCACGGCTTCGATTGTTGTGGGAATGCTTGTGGGGAGCGGGGGCGGGCTGCTGGTATTCTCTGGTTTGTTTAGTTTGGGCAGCAATTTAACGGCCGTTCCCCGCCCGAAGGAAAATGCCCACATGGTTGAACACGGCGCTTACCGTTGGGTACGCCACCCCATTTACAGCGGCATTATTCTGGGGGCTTTGGGACTTGGTTTACTGCGCGGCGGATGGCTTAGCCTGCTGTACGCGCTAATTTTATTTCTCTTTTTTGACATTAAATCGAGAAAGGAAGAGGAGTGGCTACGCGAAAAGTACGTCGATTATGCCGACTACCAACAGCGCGTCCGCAAACTGATTCCTTTTCTGTATTAAATTGATCGACAAATTTGGAGGTTTTTCCTTGAAAAACATAGTTAGAAAACGAAGTGTGCTCATTTTATTAATACTGGTGATGTTGGGAACGGCCGTTGCCTGCGGCGGCACAGCCACAACCACCGCCCCCGACCCCGTTGTGGCCGTAGACGACAGCGCTGAATTTGATCTGGCCGACACGGTTGATGTGCAAACCGTCGCCTCGGTTAAAGACCGGGAAGATGTGGTGGTTCTAGACGTGCGCGAACAGTGGGAGTACGACGAAGGGCACATTCCCGGCGTCACCCTTATTCCCATGGGTGAAGTGGCCAACCGGCTGGCCGAGATTCCTACTGACAAAGAGGTAATTGTCACCTGCCGCAGTGGCAACCGCAGCGGGCAGGTCACAGACTTTTTGCGCCAGCAGGGGTTTGACAATGTACACAACATGGACGGGGGTATTCTTGCCTGGCAAGCCGCAGGCTACGACGTAGAACAATAACGTTCAATTTGGAATTTGGTAGGGAGCAGGTCTCAACCTGCCCCTACCTTACGTGTTTTCAGCTTTTGGGGGAATCGCCAATAATCATGACATCCTGGCGGGGGAACGCCAAAGACAACCCTTTTTCGGCAAACACCAGGCGGATTTCTCGGCGCAGGTAGCGCTGCACTTCCCATTGGGCATTCGGCAATGTTTTCACCATGATGCGCAGCCGCACGGCCCAATCTTCTAATCCCTCGACCCCGGTTACGACAGCTGGCTCTTGCAGCAAAACGCTCATTGTTTCGTCTTTGGCCATGACTTCGCCAATTTCTTGCAGGGTTTGAACGGCCGTATCCACATCATCCTCATAGGTTACGCTCACATCCACAATGGCCCGCGACCAGTCCCGCGACTTGTTGGCCACAATGCGAATTTCGCCATTGGGAATAATGTGTACGGTGCCATACAAATCGCGCAGTTCCGTCGCCCGCAGCGTCATATGCTCCACCGTGCCGGTAATGCCGCCAATTTCGGCCACATCCCCCACCGTATACTGATCCTCAATGAGAATAAATAGACCAGCAATCATATCCTTCACCAGCGTTTGCGCCCCCAGGCCAAAGGCCAGACCCACAAAGCCCACGCTGGCTAAAACCGGGGTGATGGCAACCCCCAGCTCCGTCAAAATCATCATGATCGCGGTGGTAACAATAATTACAGCACCGGTACTGTGGATGACGCGGAAAATTGTCTTGGTGCGCCGGTCCAGTTCGCTGTCTTCCACCTCGTCCAGCGCCTGAATGCGGCGGCTGAGCGCTTTGGTTGTGATCCCCAGCAAATAATAGGTGACCACGGACACAACCAGGATCAATAGAATGGTCAGGCCGTGTTCACGCAGCCAGGTTACTGTTTGTTCGTTGAAGTTCTCCATAAGAAAGCAATTAGATCGTTAGTTACTCGACGGCAACCTGATTCATTTGTCGTATTTGTAAAAGCCGCTGCCAGTTTTGCGACCTAAACGGCCGCTTTCTACCATGCGTCTTTGGATGGGATGCGGACGATATTTTGGCTCCTGAAAATAAGCGTCGTAAACGGATTGGGTCACTGCCAGATTGACATCGCAGCCAATCAGGTCAATCAGCTCAAACGGCCCCATGCGGAAGCCAATGGAGCGCATGAGCTTGTCCAACGTGGCGGGGTCGGTGGCGTTTTCACCCAGCAGCCGGAACGCTTCACCGTAAAACGGCCGTGCCACCCGGTTCACAATAAAGGCAGGGGTATCTTTGCAAAGAACGGCCGTTTTGCCCACACGCGCCACGTAGTCTTGAACGGCCGTTACCGTCTCATCGCTCGTAAAATCCCCCCGGATAATCTCTACCAGCTTCATGATGTGCGCCGGATTGAAAAAATGGACGCCCACCACACGGTCGGCCCGTTGGGTGGCCCCGCCAATGGCGCTGATGCTCAGGCTGGAGGTATTGCTGCTCAAAATGGTGTGCGCCGGGGCAGCGGCGTCCAGCGTGGCAAAAATGTCTCGCTTCAGCGCCAATTTTTCTGGCGCGGCTTCGATGATCAGGTCGGCCTGTGCGGCCGTTTCTAGCGAGGTTGTCAGTTGGAAAGCGTTGTTGGCTGTTTGGGCAACGGCCGTATCCACCTTACCCCGCGCCACGCCTTTTTCAATTGACGCCCGAATGCCATCCAGCGACCGCGCCAGCAAATCATCCGCCACGTCATACAAAATAACCGCATACCCCGCCAACGCCGACACCTGGGCAATGCCCGCCCCCATCGTGCCCGCGCCAATCACTGCCACTTTGTCCATGCCATACCCCTTTCTGGTATTCCGTCATCCGTAATCGGCATACGAAAAATTCTCACAAATCACCGATTACTGCCTACCGATTACCGATTACCGCCTACTGATTACCGCCTACTGATTACCGATTACTGATTACTGCCTACTGATTACCGATTACTGCTCACCGTTCACTCTCCCCTAAACGCCGCCTCACGCTTCTCCAAAAAAGCCATTACACCTTCTTTATTGTCGTGGCTGCGCCCGGCAATCTCTTGCAAATGGGCTTCGTATTCCAGTGCGCCAAACAGATCGCTTTGCCACGCCTGGTTCATGGCCCGTTTGGTAAGTCCATAAGCCAGAGTGGGGCCGGTAGCCAAAGGCCCTGCCCAGGCAGCAACCGTTTCCATTAGCTGCGCTGCGGGCACAACCCGGTTTACCATGCCCCAGGCCAAGGCCGTTTCTGCTGGAATTTTGTCGGCGGTGACGGCCATCTCGTAGGCACGGGCCTGGCCAATGAGCCGGGGCAGCAGCCAGTTAGTGCCGCTGTCTGGCACCAGGCCCACTTTGCTAAAGGCCAGCATAAAACTGGCGCTATCGGCAGCAATGCGCAGGTCGGTGGCCAGGGCAACGCCGCAGCCCGCTCCCGCAGCAATGCCGTTGATGGCTCCGATGATCGGTTTTTCTAGCCGCACCATTTGTTTAATGAGCCGGTGGTACCCCTGGCGCAGGTGCTCGCCGATGGAAAAGCTGTCACCTCGTTCTAATACGTCGGCCAAATCCTGACCGCTAGAAAAGGCACGGCCGTTTCCCGTTAGCACCACGCAGCGAATTTCTTTCTCACGACCAGCCTGCTTAAAAGCCGCTGTCGTCTCGTTGATCATCTGATCGTTAAAAGCATTCAGCTTTTCTGGCCGGTTTAAGGTGATGGTGGCTACCCCATCTTGAACCTTATAAAGAATTGTCTCGTACCCCATGGAAACTCCTTTTATAAAAAGTAAAGGAGTAAAAAGTGAACAGTAAAAAGTGAAAGCAGCTTGTTATCTTTTCACTTTTTACTTTTTACTTCTCACTACAAATTGAACCGCAAAATCGCTGTATGCTACCACCGCCCTGAGAAAAACAAAAACGCAGTCTGCAAAATGCGGCTGCGTTTGTTTTGTATCAATCTTGTTTGAATTGTGGGCGCGTTTTTAGGGGAAGAACAGATCGTCGTCCTCATCGCCGTCGTCTAGCTCTTCTACCTCTTCAATGTCATCCAGTGGCAGGGCAACCCAAAGCATGAGCGCCGGGCCTTCGTCTAGCTGTTCCAAGCGGATAGAGACGACATCCACCTGCTGGCGCATACGCATTTCATCAGGAAAATCGAGCCGCACGGGACGGCCGTCTTTCCAGGCATTGCGGCAGCGCTCCATAATGTCTTCCCCATTGCCCGTGCGCAGATGGCATACCGCCACCAGCCGATCCAGCGGCCCTTCCAGCACCGACTGTACCCAATCAACCGGTGTCGGCCGGAATTCAGGCGTTGGCCCTTCAATGATAGTAATTAATTCGGGTTCAATTGCAGTCATAATGTATCCAAAAAAATAATTTGCGGTAAATTACCGCGAGTCGTTCCCAATAGTACAGATTCAAAGTGCGCTTGGCAACCACTTTTTATTAACATCCTCTTTGATTTTTAGGCAAATGCTGCCAAAATCCGCCAATTATGAAAAATGAGTCGTGAGGCCCGTTAGTTTTTCCAGCTTGGCGAGCTGTTCGCGGGTGCCAACAACGATCAGCTCATCGCCAGCTTGCAAGCTGGTGTGGGCTTTGGGAATTGATGATCGATCTTCGCGTATCATGGCAATGATGGAAACGCCTGTTTCCTGGCGGATGTTGGCTTCGCCTACGGTTCTGCCTACCAGCCGCGAATTTTCATCGACCACCAGTTCTTCCACCCACAGCTCAATGCCACCATCCAGAGTCACCACGTCAAAAAAGTCGGTTACGTGCGGCCGTATCACAATATTGGCCATATGCTGCCCGCCAATGCGGTAAGGAGAAACAACGCGATTTGCCCCAGCGCGACGCATTTTGCGATCGTTTTCGGCATCCACAGAGCGCGTAACAATGTACAAATTGGCGTTTAGCGCTCTGGCAGAAAGCACAATAAATAAATTGCGGGAATCATCGCCGGTGCAAACCAGCATTCCCCAGGCCCGGTCAATGCCCGCCTGCTGTAACGCCTCGTCTTTGGTGGCATCGCCTATGAGGTAGGTCATGTTTTGCGCTTGCAGCTCTTCTGCTTTTTCGGCATCTTTTTCCAGCACAATGACCAGACGCTTGCTGTTTTGCAGGGAGGCAACGGCGCTTTGGCCCACACGGCCGTATCCACACACAATGACATGGTTTTCCAGGCTGTCAATCGTTTGCTTCATGCGTCGTTCTCTCCAGGTGTCGCCAAGATTGGCGGTAAGTAAATATTCCAGGCCATAGGCAATAAAGGCAACCCCAGCCACTAAAAGGGCAACGGTGAAGATACGGCCGTTTGTCGTTAAAGTCTGCACTTCGCCAAAGCCCACGGTGGTCAGGGTGATGGCCGTCATATAAAAGGCATCAATCGCATTCCAGCCCTCAATGAGCATGTAGCCCACCGTGCCAAAAGCAAACAGCAAAAAGGGAATAACTATCAGGGCAATAACACGTCGGTTCATCCTGGCGAGATTAGCAAACAAAGCAGCCATCGTCGAGATGTTGGATGATTTTGCTTATAAACGGCCGTCTGCCAGAATCAATCTTCGCTAAAAATGCCTGGGGCAGCTGCCATTGCAGCGCGGTCACCTCTGCTTTTTCCCTGAGCAGGGTGCCGCCAACCACCCGCGCCCGAAAAACCACACCCACATCCTGAACCTGATCCCCGTTGGCGTGGACGTACTTAAACGCTGGACCACTGTAGACCCCCACAATTCTTTCCAGCTCAATTTGCAAACCTGTCTCTTCAAATGTTTCACGCACGGCCGTATTGGCCACATTTTCACCCAGATCACAATATCCGGCAGGCAGCGCCCACGCCTGGTTGTCTTGCCGCTGAATGGTTAGCAAACGGCCGTCTGCGCCAATCACGGCCACCATTGCCCCCACGGCAATCAAAGGAGCCTGGCCGATGAACGGCCGTACCGTTCTAATCTGGTCAATGGGCTGGGCTGCTGCAAACGGCCGCTGAAAAACTGGCCCCGTTCCAGCCAACGTGTGCCGCACCATATCGGCATACCACAAAGGCAAATCCAGCTGAGCCACCGCCTCAGGAGCAAAAAATGCCTGTTCGGTTGTCTCCTGGCCGTCGGGCTGCATGGTTCCGCCGTTCACCTGCCCGGTCAGGCAAACGGTGAACTGCTGCACCTGGTCACCGTTGGGGTACGTCACGTCGTATCGGGGATCGGTGTAAATGCCCACTAAATGCAGCGGCCCGGCCGTCAGGCCCGTTTCTTCCAACAGCTCCCGGCGGGTGCAGCTTTCCACGTCTTCATCCAGCTCCATCACCCCGCCAGGCAATCCCCAAAAGCTAAAATCGGTGCGACGCTGAAGCAGGATACGGCCGTTTTCATCCCGCAAAACAACCGTGCCAAACACCAAAAAAACCTTACGCCGCCCCACCTTCTCCCGCAGCCATTCAATGTAAGCCATCTTGCCTCCAACATCACAAATTTAGCCCCGTTTTTACCAGAGAAAACAGACTCACCCAAAAGTCCTATTTTTCACGTCACCTTAACCCGTCCCCTCTGGTAAATCCTTTAACATACCATTGATGAAGTATCCAAATTTACGCTCACGGTTCGCTGCCGCCAGTACCAAGGTCGGAATGAGCATTGGTACTAAAATTATATTGCCGTACTTTTTGCTGACGCTGGTCGTGGCCAGCGTTGGCGCTTTTGTGGTCACCAATCTTGTCGCCAGCTCGCTAGAAGAAAGAATTACCAATCAGCTATTAGACGCAGGCCAGATTGTTGCCGAGGGAATGGTACGCCACGAGAATCAACGGCTGCAAACCTTGCGCACCATCGTGGGAACGGCTGGCATTCCAGAAGCCGTTGCCGCAGCTGACCCCACCTCTTTAGGCGAACTCGCCCCCCAAATTATCATCAACAGCAGCACAGACGCCGTTTTGCTTTTAGACATGAACGGCATTGAGGTATATGGCTGGCAGCGCGTCAGCTCATCCAGCGACACCCAGGGCATCACGCGCAGCGGGGCCGATTTTTCTGATGTGGAAGCCGTGCAAAAAGCGCTGCGCAATGAAGAAGACGCCACCGGCAACCGGCACGTCTTTATCACTGAAACCGACAATGGGCTGATGCTTTTTACCGTCACGTCCATGTTTTACCAGGGAGAACAGGTTGGCGCAGCGATGGTTGGCACCTACAGCCGCCGCATGATGCTGGAACTGACGCTAAACGCTGTTGCCCGTGTAACCCTGTACGACACGGAAGGCAACGTGCTCGATACATCGTTAGGTGGCGGTGAAATTGGCATCAACGCCCTGTACCAGGACGATCCAGAAAAGTTTAGCGATGTGATTACCCAACTGGCAGAAACGCCAACGCAATACGAGCTGGTGGCCAGCACAGCCAGCAGCCGGGTGCCGCTGCGCCGTCTGGCGGTTTTGGATCAGGTTTATGTGTTGGCTTATGGGGATTGGCGGCTGCGGGGGCAGTCGTTTGGCATGTACAGCGTGGCGCTGCCCAGCAACTTTATTGTGAGCACGATTGCCGTGAGCCGCCAGCAGTTTACGGCCATTTTTACTCTGGCGATGGTGGCGGTGTTCATTGGTGGTTTTCTCATTGCCCGGCGCATAACCAATCCCATTTACCATTTGGTGGATACGGCCGTTGCCGTAACCAAAGGCGACCTCAACCGGCGTTCTAACCTGCAAGGCAACGATGAAATTGGCCTGCTCTCCCGCTCATTCGACCGAATGACGGCCGCTTTAGCCGAGCAAAACCAAACCCTGGACGAACAGCGCAGCCAGCTCAAGGCCATTCTAGACAGTATTGTGGATGGCATCATTGTGCTAGACACCTACGACAACATCGTAAGCGTGAACCCGGCCGCAGAAAAATTGCTGGCCGATTTGGCCCAAGACTTCTTTTCTGGCCCGGTGCGGGAGCTTAACCCCACGGCAAACGGACAGCTAGGCAGCGAAATTGGCCAAATGGCCGACCTGCTCACGTCGCCAGACAGCAACCTGCGCCCCCGGCGATACCAGTTGGGCAACCGCGTTCTCAGCGCCATCTCTGCGCCAGTTATCGACAAAAACGACCGGCCAATTGGCAATGTCATTGTCATGCGCGACATCACGCGAGAGGTGGAGGCCGACAACCTGAAATCTGCCTTTATCACCTCCATTTCGCATGAGCTGCGCACGCCGCTAACGGTGATAAAAGCGTACACAAATTTGATGCAAACGAAGGTAAACGGGCATATGGATGAGCATCAAAAGCAGTTCATCCATTACATCAACAAGGGCAGCGCCGAGTTGGAGCATCATATTGACCAGCTTATAAAAATTTCTGAAATTGAGGCTGGCACTATCTCTATGAACATGAAGCCCGTGAATATGCAAAGTCTGGTGGATGGCGCGATTACCCGCTGGCGTGACCGGTTTGAGCAAAAGGAAATTGCTCTGGATACGGCCGTGCCAGAATCTCCCTTGTGGGTACAGGCAGATGCAGAGCATTTGAGCCGGGCAATTGAAAATTTGCTGAGCAATGCGCTGACCTACACACCGGAAGGTGGGCATGTGGAATTGTGCCTCCGCGAACAAAATGGCGCGATGCGTTTAGACCTTTTAGACAATGGCATCGGCATTGCTGTGGCCGACCACCCACATCTTTTCAATCGGTTTTTCCGGGCCAACAACAATGTGAATTTTGCAGCGCGTGGTGTTGGGTTGGGGCTGTACATTACCCGAACGGTGGTGGAACTGCATGGTGGTCAGGTGAGTGTTGACAGTGAATTAGGGGTTGGCAGCACATTTTCTATTGAGCTGCCGCTGACGGAGCCTGTGTAGTCTGATGCGTGTCTCGCCAATGATTCCGCCGACGGACATTTTGGCCCCGTCGGAAACAGAAACTGTCCAACCTTCACGGCGAAATATGTATGCGGTGTTGTTGTTGGCTTTGCTCATTAATTTTGCCTGTATTTTTTCGTCGATGTGGCTGGGGCTTACGCTACGGCCGTTACACTCTTTAGAAACCAGCATTTTGGCCCAGTCTACGGCCGATTATGGGGATAATTACGATTTTGAATTTGCGCCATTGGACCCAACCGTGGCGGCAGCTTCTGAAACAGATTTAGTACAGCTGCGCGGCACCGGAACGGCCGTTGCGCAAACGCCGGTAAGCATCATCCCCTTCCCCTTAACCGGCACGCCCACCAACACGCCATCACCCACAAAGGCAACAATCACGCCAACGAAAACGCCAACGCCAACCAAAACAAATACGGCCGTACCCCCCACTGCCAGCCAAACAGCAACAAACACACCCTTACCAATCAGCACGCCGACAAATACGGCCGTGCCCACCATCGCGCCCACAGTTCAGCCCGGCAATACTCCCACGCAACAGCCTCAACCAACGTCAACCAACACACCTTTGCCTTCCAGCACCCCCTTCCCCAGCAACACGCCAACCAACACGCCCGTGCCCAGCAACACGCCAACCGCAACGCCGCTGCCAACAAATACGCCAACAACATCGGTAACCACAACGCCGCTGCCCAGCCCAACACCGCCGCCGTCTGCCACAGCAACCTTCTGGCCAACGCCCCTGCCCACATTTACCCCCTCACCTGAACCTGGCCCCTAAAAAAAAGCCCGGTAATGTGCCAAATAGCGCATCTATTCACACATTACCGAACTTTTTTAGAATCAATTTAATCGGTGCGGCCCAGGTGGGATCGCGGCCTAGCTTTTGACTTTGTTTGATTGATGAATGGGCGGCAAAACGGTCTCGCGCAGGACAGATTTTAGAATCGTGCTGCGCCGTTTTACGAGGATGACGGGACAATGCGCTTGTTCAGCCACCTGCTGCGAAACATTGCCCAACAACAGGTTACGGAAGAGCGCTTCTTGCGTCGCCCCAATGACAATCATATCGGCCTTGCTGCTGGCTTGTAGAATGCCCGCAACGGCCGTTTCTGCCTTCACAATTTGCTGGGTTAGCTGATCGTAAACCACGCCTGTAGATGCCCGGCGGAAGGTGTTATGAGCACGTGCCTCCACATCTACCTGAGCCAGACCATTTACCGCTACGTGGATCATCACCACCTCAGCCGGTTCTGGCAAATTCCGCGCCAGGCTAACGGCCGTACAAACCGCCAGGTATGAATTGGGGCCACCCGCTACCGGCACAATAATCTTACGAATCTTGTCATAGGGTCGGGAACGCACAATGGCCACATCCGCCGGTGGATTAGCCACAATGCGGTCAATGACCGAGCCAAACAAACTGTTGTTGGTGCCAGAGGTTCCCGGCCAACCAAACAAAATCAAATCGCTGGCATTTTCTGACGCTGTTTTAAGCAGCGCCTGGGCCACGTTTCGCCCCAGCCGAATCATGGTGTGTACCGGCACATCATGCTCACGCGCTTGCTCAATCACTTTCTCCAGCGGGCCACGTCCTTCCTTTAGGAACAAACGGCCGTCTGACAAACTCAGCGAAGGTGGTACCTTAATTACATGCAGCGCCAGCACCTCGCCATGTTGCTCCTTGGCCAACAAGCTGCCCAAACGACCCAGCTCCTCCGCGTGCTGCGCATCAGCCACGGGCACCAGAACGGAATAATCAACCGAAACCAATGCCTCTTTGAGCAAAATTTCATTCGGCCGTTCCAGCTCCTCTCGTCCCCGGAAATACCCCATGTACAGCAGCATCCCCCCAGCAATCCACACCACCGTCAAAATACCCACACGGCCCGTTTCCACAGCCAAAAACCCAGCCAACGCAATATTCGTCACAATACCAATCACCGCAGGCCAGGGGAAAAACGGCACAAAATACCCCCGATCCAAATCAGGACGCCGTCGCCGCAAAGTCATCAAGGCAATGTTCACCTGAGCAAACATAAACAAAAACATCACGTCCGCTGCCTTGGCCACTTCATCAATGGGCAGCGACACCGCCATGATAATAATTAAAACGGCCGAAATAAAAACCGCGTTGTAAGGTGTGTGCATCTTGGGATGAATGCGCCCAAAAAGCGCAGGCAAATTATTGTCGCGCCCCATCGCAAAAGACACTCTAGAAGAAGAATAAATCGTTGCGTTCAAAGCCGACATCGTAGAGGCCAACCCACTAATCAAAATGAGAATGCCACCCCACCGACCCATAAACTGCTCCGCCGCCCGCACAATGGCCACTTCCTTGGCCTCCGCCAAATAATCCCAAACCGCAATATCGCCAGCGCTTGTTGGAACAGTCACCGCCCCAATAGCCACAAACGCCACCAAAGCATAAATAACGACCACAATACCTATCGAAATAAAAATGGCTCTTGGAATGTTGCGCTTGGGATTTTTCACCTCTTCACCGCTCTGAGCAATAATTTCATATCCCTCAAAAGCAATAAACGTTAACCCCATGGCCACAAACACCCCACCCAAACCATGAGGCAAAAAGTTATCCGTAAACACATTCAAATCTGGCTGCGCAATCACAGCCCGAATGCCAATCACAATAAAAATGCCCAAAATGATGACCTTGGCAATTGTTACCACATTGCCCACCAACCCCGTTTCACTGGCACCCCGAAAGTTAATGTAGGCAAACAAGACAACAATGACCACCATAATCCCCAGCGTTAAAGGATGGGCAATCTCATGAACGGCCGGATACCACAAAGAAATAATCTCCACCGCAAAACGGCCGAATCCCAAACCATACAAAGAACAAGCCACCGCATGAGCAAACCAACTCATCCAGCCAGCCAAAAAGCCCTGCGTACCCCCAAGACCTTCCTTAACCCACAAATAACCGCCGCCAGCTTCAGGAAAACACGACCCCAGCTCAGCGTAAGAAAGCGCCGTAAACGTTGTGACAATCCCGTTCAACACAAACGCCAACACCAAAGCAGGGCCCGCTTCACCAGCGGCAATACCCGTCAACACAAAAATACCAGCGCCAATCATGGCCCCAACGCCAATCATGGTAATATCCAATAAGCCCAATGTCCGGCTTAAAGTAATTTCCTCATTCCCAATTTGAGTATGCAAAATTTGCCTCCCTAAACGATGATATATCAACAAGAAAAGGTAGCTTAAGCAAGCCCGAAACATCCTAAAAACAGATCAGGCCTCGTGTTCAATTGCGTAAGTCCTTACCCAAAAAACTATTAGCTCTACCCGCGCCAGACGAACCTGCTTGGCGCACCTTCCACCATCAACTATAATCCCAATAATGCCTAATCATCAAATACATTGGCACATTTCATTTATAAAAAGACTAGGCAGCATCCCTTGTTTGAGGCAAACCCATCCCCCACTATGCAATCCAAACAAGCAAGACGTGAGCCACCTATGGGTAATCTACTTCAAGTAGATTTTTGGGAGAATAAAAGATGTTCAAAAGCTACATAAATCCAACCGAAAACGCAGAAGCAAAGCGGCAGCTGCCAAAATTGCTAGTTGAGGGATTGCTGCTAGGAGGGGGCGGACTGGGCGTATTAGCCCTGATCTTTGAAATTGCTGCCGATGCCTTTAGCGTCGCTGCTTACCAAACTCTGCTCGCCATACATGGTGCAGAAGGCCATCATGAAATTGCCATCCTGGCCTTTATATTTCTTTCCGCTTTACTCCTTCTGGGAATTGTGCCCGCTTATAAAGCAGGCGCGTATTTGCGGCCAAACGCTGGGGGCAGTGGCCCCTTGGTAGAGGCGATTGGCCCCCCAAAACTACGCTGGCTATCTTGGATCGGCACCAGTCTCTTTTTTCTAGACGCCATCCTAACCATCATCATCAGCTCCATATCGGCTTCTGATGTAACCATGCTTATTTTGCCAGAACTAGCGCCGTACCGCATTATGCTGGCTGAGCTGTTTGCCTTTTTCATCATGGTTGTTTTGGTGGCAATGGGGCCCAAAAAGGCTGTGCCTATTTTCCTTATCGGAGGTGGGGCATTCACTTTGTTTACCATTGTCGCCCTGGCTATTGTCGGCGGTACGGCCGTAGCCAATCCCGAATGGGCCTTTTTAACTGAGGGCATTGTCAACCGGCTAGAAATCAACGGCGTGGTTGAGCATGTTGTCCGTGCGCAGCAAGATATTGCCACCATCGGAACCGTGGTGTTCTTCCAACTGTTTTTCCGTTCTATGTCCAGCGCCATGCTTGGTTTTTCTGGCTATGAAGTTATTCCAGCCAGCGGCAAGCACGCAGCCCGGCCAAAATGGAAGGTCATCAACACATCTTTGTCCTTGGCAGCTTTTTTCTTGATTGGCACCGGCGTTGTGCAGTTATTTGCCGCACAACAATGGAAAATCCCGGCAACCGAAGGCTACAGCACGCTGCTTATTGAGTATGAGATCATTGCCGCACAAACATTTGGCCGGGGCGTTGAAGAAGATAGCGTCATAGTCACTGAACAAGACCGGGAAGCGGCTGGAGAAATGTACGACATCCGCTTTGCCCAACAAGCAGAGGAAGAGCTTACGGGCCAGGACGCAGAAGAACCAGAATTATTGATTGGCCTTAGCCGGGGGGAATACATCGATGAAGTCGCCAGCGATCTGGCCGTTAGCCGCCAGATCAACAATGCCACCAGGGATACGTCTGGCCAGGTATTTTTGGTAGTTGCAGGCACCTTGCTTGCCATTATTCTGTTGTTGGCCCAGGGAGGGGGCTATGTGGGCGGAGCGGCCGTTGCCGCCAATGCTGCCAGACTCGGCCGACTACCCAGCATGTTTTCTGACGACCGCATCGGTATCGCGGTCATTTGGGTGATCGCGGCCATCCTAATCCCCATCATTCGGGAAGTCGTTATCGTTGAATCCTACTACGCCTTTGGGTTTGTCAGCGCCTTTGTCATTACCAGCACGACGGTCTTTTTTGTGCGTGGAGACGCCATGCGTGAGCGTGGCATTGAGCCAGGTTCAGGGGAGGCAAAATCCCTCCGCTTCGCTGGTCTGCGTGGCATGATTGCCAGCTACTTGATGATGATTGTTCTGATAACCCAAAAGACAGAGGCGTTGGGCGTTATTGTCGTCTTTGGGCTCATCATTACCATCATTCAGATTGTAAATGCCAATGGCGGGCTCAAAAAGCTGTCTGACATGGCCATAAAACCAGCCTCCCCGCTCATGCCCAAGGAAATAGCGACCCAGTTAGGCTTGCAACGCGCCCATGACGAAGCTCGCCAACGTGGTATTGTAGATGCTGTAGATGAAATGATTCATGAAGGTGCCTTTGCCAAGTTCAATGTAGGGCCAGACCGCATCAGGCTGCTAATTTGTTATCTCTACAAATTAGACTCCGATTTATTTATCCACGATGGAGACCATCATGAGCGGATTGAGGAGCCTAGTACCGAACTAGAAGAGACGTACCGCGCTGCCTATGAACAACGTAAGCGCATCTTGCGCGATGTAGAAGATTATTCTCACTTCGGCATTTTTACGTTCATTCACAATTATCACATCAATTGGGTATCTGATGAGCACGGGCGCGTCGCGGCAACCGTGCAAAAAGCCATGCTCAATATTTTGTTCCCCTTAACCGATCCAAAAGAAATCTGGCAGGAGTATTGTGCTTTCAAACCACAGTATCAACCTGAAGAAATCTGGCAATTTAGCCGCCGTCGCTATCTTTGGGCCAAGGACCAATGGCCCAATTTGAGCGATCGCATCACTACTATCTGGACGCTGCAAGATTTTGGCCTGCTGCCAAAAGATATTGACGTAAAAACCATTATTGCTGTGGCCGATGGCAAGCGGCAAATGCTGGTTAAGGTTCCTACCCATCCCAAAAAAGATGAGTCTGAACAGGTGGAAGACACGGATTTGTCTTAGAATCTATCCGAAAAAGCCACAGAGGAAAAAGAGAATTCAGAGGCATTGAACCTAAACTCAAAAACCTCTGTGTACTCTGTGGCTAATATTCGGATAGGTATTTAAATAGACGCGCTGCAATGCCTACTTAACCTGGGGTGTGGAATGGCACGTCGATAACAACAACATTTTTTAAGCTCCGTAAGCGCACGCGCAAAATGTTGGCTGTTTGATTGTGCAGTAGCTGGCCAGAGAACGATTCTGGCACAAATTCTGGAATTACAACCGTTACTAGCTGATTGGGAAACTCATCACAAGTTGCCTTTTCAATGTAATCAACCAGCGGGGTTAAGATGTCGCGGTATTCATAATCGATGCAATGCAGTTGAATATCGCTGGTGATTTCTGGGAAACGGTTCCAGCGTCGTTCCAGACGCTCTTTCTGTTCTGGGTTGGTTATGATGCTAATAGCCCGCACATCTGCCGAAATCCGACGAGCATAACGCAAGGCACGCAGTGTGCCACGATGGATATCGGCAACTGGCACAATGACAAGGTCTGCAATGACGGTCAAGGATTCGTAGGGGAGCTCTCGTGTACTCAGGGCAGATGAAATTGACTCGTAATGCTGCCGCACTGAGCGTAACATCCACACGAGAAGCGGAATCGCCAGGACAATTACCCAGGCACCTTCTGTAAATTTTGTGATGGTAAGAACTATCAGGACGACACCTGTTGTGATTGAGCCTACAAAATTAAGAGCGCGTTTCCAAGCCCAGCCCGTCTCATAATGAATTTGGGTAACGTTGGTTTCCCCTACCTCACCTGGCTTTAGTTTGCCCACTTTACTCATCAGGCGAACCATACCCGCCTGAGAAAGGGTGAAACTAAGCATGACGCCTAATGCGTACAGTGGCAGCATGGCAATTTCATCGGCTTTGAAGATGATTACCAGTAACGAGGCAAAGGTGGCCAGGGTGATAATGCCGCCGTTATAAACCAGGCGATCTCCACGATTTTGCATCCAACGAGGCATGAAGCCATCTTTGGCCAGGAAGGAGCTTAGACGCGGGAAATCTTGGTAGCCCGTGTTGGCAGCCAGGACGAGAATCATCATAGTGAAGAATTGCAGCCAGTAGTAAAGGAACCCACCGCCAGTGACGCTGCGGGCTAATTGTGAAAGGATGCTTTCTTCTTCTGAGGGCAGCAGGTTTAGGTGGGTGGCCACAAAGGTAATGCCAATGAAGAGGGACATGGCAATGATGCCCATTGCCACCATTGTTTTGGCGGCATTTTTAGATTCTGGTGGCTTAAATGCCTGTACGCCGTTGCTAATTGCCTCGATGCCGGTGAGGGCTGTACAGCCAGCCGAAAAAGCACGCAGGATCAGCCAAATATAGAGGAAGGAGGTAATCGGCCGTTCTGGCAATACGTTATGGACTTCTGGCACTAAAGGGACGGAACCAAACAGGCCAAAATAGCGCACCAATCCAAGAGCCACGACAAGCAGTACGCCGCCGACAAAGGCATAGGTGGGAAAGGCAAAAATGGTCCCGCTCTCGCGTACACCCCGTAAATTAATCCAGGTTAGCAGGGCAATTGCAGTTAGCGCCAGCAAAATCCGATATTCAAATGTAGCCGGGAAGGCTGAGGTAACGGCTCGAATGCCGGCCGAAACTGATACGGAAACTGTGAGAATATAGTCAATAAGCAGTGCCGCAGCGGCAAACAAGGAGGGCATTTTACCCAAATTGTCTTTGGCAACGGTATAGGCTCCTCCTCCATCTGGGTAGTGCATGATGGTCTGGATGTAGCTAAAGACCACTAGCAGTACCAGCAGCATAATGCCTATGGCCAAACCAAATGTCATGCCTAAAGCGCCGCTGCCTAGCAATATCAGTACACTCATGATGGCCTCTGTGGCATAAGCGTTGCTGCTTATGGGATCGGAGGCGAAGATAGCCAGGGCGCGAACTTTATCTAACCGTTCATGGATTTCAGCGCGGGTGGGGAACGGTTTACCAATTAGCACGCGCTTGATTGAACTCAGTGAATTACTCATTTCATTAACTCGCTATTTATGTAAAGTCAAACCGGTTCCTGAATGAAGGTAACCGTAAATTTGTCTTTTACGTGAACAAATCACAAGAAATTTTGTTTTGGATTTCAATAGGTTTCTGTGATTTGCATAGTTCCAGAAATGAAGCTGCCACGCAAAAAAAACGCTACGAATGGAGCGTTTCATTTAAGCGAGTGTCTGTTGGGATTTCCGGTGAGGAAAAGCGCAGGCAACTTTTACGTCTGTGACGGCCGTATTTCAAGAAGAATTTAAAAACATAGATATCTTTGCCATCTGCTTATGGCCTAAATTTCAATACCAATATTACTCAAATGTCTACAGTCTGCAAGATATTTCTGTAGCAATTTTCGCCATTCTCCTTCGTAAATAGGACGCTGATTAACGCAGATGAACGCGGATTTAAATCTGTTGAATCTGCGCAATCTGCTGATTTTCATTCATGGTAGTCAACGACAGTTGGTGTCGTCTCCTCTGTACATTTTGACCAGATACGGCCGTTTCCCTTCTATCTACCAATCCCCCAACTTCTGTTACAATTCACCAGAACAACCACAACTAAGAATCTATCCGAAAAAGCCACAGAGGAAAAGAGAATTCAGAGGCTTTGAACCTAAACGCAAAACCCTCTGTGTACTTTGTGGCTAATATTCGGATAGGTATTAAACAGATGAGGAACCGCATGAATCAACTTTTGGAAAAATTACACATTCAAACAACAAATCCTGGTGTTTGCACGGGCGCAGACGGCTGGCAAACGACCCAGGCAAGCCCCTTAACTTCTTTCAATCCAACTACCGGACAACCCATTGCTCAGGTTCTGCCAGCGACACAGGGCGCTTACAACCAGGCCGTAGCAGACGCCCAGGCCGCTTTTTTGAGCTGGCGCAGCGTTCCCGCGCCGCAACGAGGACAGCTGGTACGCGATTTGGGCAACGCCCTGCGTGACAATTTGGAACCGTTGGGTGAGCTTGTTAGTTTAGAAATGGGCAAAATTCGGGCCGAGGGCATTGGCGAAGTGCAAGAAATGATCGATATTTGCGACTTTGCCGTGGGGCTGTCGCGTCAATTGTATGGGCTAACAATGCACTCCGAGCGGCCTGGGCATCGCATGTACGAGCAGTGGCATCCGCTGGGGCCGATTGGGGTCATTACTGCCTTTAATTTTCCTGCGGCCGTTTGGGCCTGGAATGCCGCCATTGCCGCCGTTTGTGGCGATACTGTCGTTTGGAAGCCGTCTGAACTGGTGCCATTAACGGCCGTTGCTATCCAGCACATCGCCAACCAGGTCATGGCCGATCATGGTGTTAGCGGCATCTTCAATTTGGTCGTGGGGGATCGTGCTGTGGGCGAGCTGATGACCAACGATACGCGACTCCCGCTTGTTTCCTTTACTGGCTCCATCCGTACCGGCCGCATTGTAGCCGAGACGGTCGCCCGCCGCTTTGGGCGCACCATTTTGGAGCTTGGCGGCAACAACGCCATCATCGTTGCCCAAGATGCCGATCTGGATTTGGCCACGCGAGCCATTTTGTTTGGCGCGGTAGGCACCGCCGGGCAGCGCTGCACCAGCACCCGGCGCATCATCGCCCACAAGGAAATTGCTGCCGATCTGACTAACCGGTTGGCCAAAGCGTACAAGCAGGTGAAGATTGGCGATCCGCTGGTGGAAGGTACGCTGATGGGGCCGCTTTCGACGGGAACGGCCGTAACCGCCATGCAACGCGCCCTGGAACAAGCCCAAAAAGAAGGGGGAGAAATTGTGGTGGGCGGCAGCACTCTGCCCGACACCGGCCCACAATTTGTAGAGCCCACCATCGTCAAGATGCCGCGCCAAACCGACATCGTGCGCGAAGAAACGTTTGCCCCAATTTTGTACATTCTTGAATATGAAACAATTGAGGAAGCGTTACAAATTCACAACGGCGTTCCCCAGGGCCTCTCCAGCGCCATCTTCACCGACTCCATCCGCACGGCCGAGGCATTCCTGTCCGCTGGCGGCTCCGACTGCGGCATTGCCAACGTTAACATTGGCACCTCTGGCGCAGAAATTGGCGGCGCGTTTGGCGGCGAAAAAGAAACGGGCGGCGGCCGCGAATCCGGCTCTGACGCCTGGAAAGCGTACATGCGCCGCCAAACCAACACAATCAACTGGTCTAAAGATTTGCCGCTGGCCCAGGGCATCACCTTCGGGGAATAGGCTGAAACGTGATGCGTGAAACGTGAGCAAGAAACATCACGTTTCACGCATCACACATTGCATCACGATTTTTCTGCTAGATACGCCTGCACTTTTTCTGTTTCAACCTGCCAGATTGTTTGCGACTGATACGGTTTAAAGCCCATTTCGCGATTGATTTTGAGCATGGCGGCGTTGGAGTCTGCGTTGCCCGTGCGCACAAATTGTACAGACGGCCGTTCCCCCAAAACCTTCTCCAGCATCGCCGCCTTCAACCAACGCCCCAACCCCTTGCCGCGAAACTCAGGAAAGACACCGGTGTCTCCCTGGCTGGCCACGGCTGGCCGGTCTGGAACAAAGGCCAACTCCGTGTACCCAGCCAGCTTGCCCGTCGCCCGTTCTTGCACATAAAACGTCCAGCGCTCAATGCCCTGAGCCATAAGATTTGCCTCGATCTGGCGCATCTGCTCACCTGTAATGTGAAAATCTTCAATCTCCAGATCATCATGCGGCTGCTGATTCATCACCTCATGCAGGGCCATAATTTCATTTAGCCGCTCCTCAGGATATGGCCCCTGCCACAGGCCCAGTTCAAAGTCTGCCGCTTGCTTTTGGCCAATTTGCAGCCAACCGCCCATTAACTCCCGATCCAGCTCGGCCAACGCCAACTGATTCAGGTGTGTGGCCATGCCTGGGATGCCGCCCAATCGCGTCATGACCAGATCGCCAGCAGGCACACGGCCGTATGTATTTCCAATTAGAAGCCGCCTGCCCTGCGCCTCTGCGGCGGGCACCGCCAGGGCCAGCAGCTGGCGAGCAATCCCCTGCTGCCGGTAAGCAGGCAGCACACCAACGGCCAACTGGGCCATGTGCTGGTTGTCGTCGCTTTCTGTGTAGGCAAAAATACATTTGGCAATCACGGCCGTTTCTGCAACAGCCCAGCCCAACCAAACCCGCATTTTTATAAAAGGCGGCACCGATTGCCAATCCGCCTTCACAGTTGCCAACGACAAAGGCGGATCTTCCGGCAAACGCTCTTCACGCATCACATTTTCATATTGGTGCAAGGCAACAAATTCCGCCTCGGTCGCCTCAGCCACCACAAATTCCTGAATCCGATACTGATCATCCATTTTTCATACCCCTTTGCGGCAAACTCACAGAATGCGCTCTGCCAGAGCATCTTTTAGCTCTTTGCTCGCTTTGATGACCCCATACACTTTTAGCGATTCGATGGTATCCAGGGCCAACGCCACCGGCACATCATCCGCAATGACCAGGCTGCCAACCACCCAGGCAGATAGCTTCTCCCCGGCGGCCTGGCGCTTTTCCAGGGATTTACGGCCGTATGTCACCACCCCCACCACCATCGTCTTCCGCGTAACGGTTTGCTTCACTTCTTCTGTGTGCTTGTCTAATTGATTACGAATGCCGGTGCGAATAAAATCGGTACGGTTTGCGTAAAACCCCTCTTCCACCAATAAATCAATTTTGCCTAAATCCACCACGCTAATATTGATTGTCATTTTTTCACTGTCAGCCACCACAATCTCCGGTGCCATCTATTTCTCCATCTGGATAAAATATATTTATGGATAATCAGGCCAATGTCAAGCAGCCACCACCTGAGCGCAACGGCGGGCAGCGTGACCAGTTGGCCCTGCCAACACAACATAAGAACTGGAACCGCGCATTACCCAGCGGCCAAAGGAAAATTTGAGGCTGGCGCTCCCGCCAGGTTGATTGTAACCCGTAATGTGAGGAGTTGATAATGCCATAATTCCTATCTGCTTCATTGTTTCCTTTACTGATCGGCAAGGAAAACATCACACCCATGGAGTCAGGTTACATTAGCGACCTACTTTTTTTTTTAGAGAGCGCTTCGTACAAAATTGGAACCGTTGGCTGTCCTGGCTGCTCTTTTGTTTATTTCTGGTGGCAGCCATGCGCAAGAGCAGGGAGCCATCCCCACCAACCCCAGATTCAGTGGCCAGATCTGCAGATTCCCCGCGAACAGCCCACTCAAGAACCAGCGCCCACCGTTGCTGCCGCAGAAACGGCGCGTGCCAGCTGAAGCCCTTTAACACAGGAACCGGCTCCCGTCGGTTTGCCTAGCCTGCACCCGCTGGGCATATAAGTCCTCAGCCGCGCCCCAATCACAGAGGCAGAACAGGCAACCCTTGCCGAACTGGAAAACAACTATCCCCAGAGCAGGAATGATCTGGCCTTGGCCCCGCGAAAGGCTAACAGAACTACCTTCTGAGACCCGCCAGAGCCAAAAGCGTACAACGTGGGGACACGCCCGATCTGGCCCGTTCTCAACGCACAGATACCAACCCACCATCTCTGAGCCAGATTTTGTGCTGCAGCATTGTGATCATGCTTATTTTTGGTTCGACACCACCTGGCTTTTCTGACCCCAGCGATGACGCCTTGGCGGCCGCGGGGCTGCCTGACCAGATTTGAACAGGGAAGCAGCCAATTTTTCGGTTCAGAGACAACCGGCATCGATGGCGATCCACAGATTCATATTATAAACGCCTCCCCACTTTCCGTTTGCGATGTGGATGAAAGCACCTCGCACCTGTGCAGGCCTGGGCAGCTACTTTGGTTCCAGCGATATTTTGCCGCAAAGCGTTGATCCACCTCAAACGAACGATGTTTCACATCATGAATGGCAGCTTTTTGGCTTAGCTCCTACCTGGATATTTGTTGAGTTTCCGCCACATGATCGAATCCAACTACGACGCCAATGATTGGGACTGGGAAGCAGAGGGCTCGGCCATGTTGGCCGAATTTACTCGGTTTCCCCCAGCGACCCCATTGCCAGAGGCAATATGTTCCTGAAACAGCAGACCAGCAATAAAGCTTAAGCTGGACAGAGGGCAATACATGCCCTACTACAGTCAGAGACGCTATGCTTGATGAACCGCTACATTTACAACCATGGGGCCGGGCTGTACAAAGTATTTGCCACTCATCCAGAGCCTGGCCTGGCTGCCCTGGATGCCATCGCCGCCGAAATGGCCTCGACTTTGACAGCAGCGATATTCCTGGATTGGCTGGCTGCGCTTAATCACAACGATACAAATGCCCAGGGTTACCAACTGCGCGACGGGTTAGAATGCAGCCTTTCCATCGGCATCAACAACTGTCCACAACCGCAAACGGCACCGGGCCAGCCGCCGACTACTACCGGCTTTTGGCGATATTGTCCCACACTCACCTTCACCGGCAACCACACCTTGCTAAAAATGCTGCCGCTCTCCCAGCAACCAGATGTATTTAGCAGCCAACCAGGGCCAATCACAGCAACATGCAGCTCACCCGCGGGTTTGACCTGAGCAGCGTAAACAGCGCCACCCTCGAATGTAAATCTTCCCGCACGAAATTGACAGGCTACGACTTGCCTACGTTTCTGTCTCCACCGATGGCGGACAAGAGCCTGGCAAGGGAGAAACGCGGGCAGCCAAATACCAGGCGAATCCGCCAGCATTGACCCGTCGACGTGGCTACACCGACCGTTTTACTGGCGCAGCTGGCCGCAATGGCTCCGAAACCATCGACCTCAGCCCTTACGCCGGGCGGGTGGTGCAATTCAACTTTGATGTCACCGACCATTCTGACCTTTGGCAGCATCGCCTTTAATATCGCTATTCCCGAAGTTGGGTTTACGATGACGCAGAAAGCGACAATGGCTGGGTGAAGAAGGTTTGTCCGGATGCAGGCTACGTGCCTGACCCTGGCACCTGCTGCTCGTACGTATGTGAAAACGGGGCACCTAATTGGTCGCACCTCTCCCTCGAACTGTTGGCAGAAGAAGACAACACACGGCCACGGCCAGATTTTCATTAAGCAGCGATGGCGGCGGACAATAATATCTCATCATCACCGCCACCGCCCCCATGACCCTGGAACCAGCCCGCACTATCAGCGGAACTAACTCAATAAAAACACAAATGAGGAGAAAGCCTCCTCAGATGCGGCCACGACAGGCCATTCCGCGTTGGGAACGCTCTCCTCAATCCAGACTTCGCGGGCGCAGGCGCCGGCACCATGAATGAAAATCAGCAGATTGCGCAGATTGCAGATTTTTTCTCTGCGTTCTCCGCGTTCCTGCGGTTAAATTATTTTCAGAGGAGACGACACCGACTGTCGTTGACCACCATGAATGAAAATCAGCAGATTGCGCAGATTTACCAAATTTTTCTCTGCGTTCACCGCGTTCTCCGTTAAATTATTTTCCGAAGGAGAAATCATGAAACAGTTGCACCACCGTTTTGCTCTTGTTGCTCATCAGCCTGGCCCTGCTGTGCCGCCATAACCAAGACCCCCACCCCCCACTCCCCGCGCCAGCAACGATGACGATGACGACGGTGAACGGCCACCGCAAGTTGTGATCCAGGTCACCGTTGTAGTCACCGCCACCCCCCGACGTCGGCCCATCCAGGCAACGCCAACCCCGCCAGCCTCGGCGGAAGAACCGCCACCGGTTGATCTGGCCGAATTACCTGGCCCCCCGGCCACCATCACCAATGACGAAGGCGGCACGGTAGGCATTACCGGCGAAGTTGCGTACACAAACCCGTTTTTTAACGTAGGTGTGGCCGCGCCTGTAGTCATTTTGGAAGACCAGGCAGGCTTTGTAGACCGGAACGAATCGTATCTGATGCCGGTTGAATCCCAGGCGCTGGGCCAAATCACCAGCGACTTTTACACCTCGCCCTTTAGCTACTCCATCGCCCTGCCCATCGAACCCAAAGGCGCTTTTCGAGATGTAGACAATGACGGCGAAAGCGACACCGGGGTGCAGGTTTTTGCCATTGCCTACTGGAACAACACCTTTGGCGATCCCTTCCTGGAAGAGCGCGATCTGGGCGGTGGCGGCTGGTCTGGTGCCTATGCCTCCACTCTCATCAGCGATGATCCAGATTTTGAGCGGGAAATTGTGGGCGGCAAGTTCCTGGTCTATGCCCAGGATGATCAACAGGGCTTCCCCAGCGGCTTTGGCGAGGACAGACTGCTTTTCACTGAAGATGATCCCATCGTGACATTACCGCAGGGATACACAGTGGTGGACATGGACAGCGATCCGTTTACCTTTGACAGGTCGCGTAATCCGGTCATCGACCTGATCGAGCCGGACAGCGCTGCCCTGGTAGATTATTCTGATCTGAGCTACACGGAGGCGTTTGACGCGCTGGTGGATCAGCTTAAAAATGAATATGCCTTCACCGAGTACAAGGGCATCGATTGGGAAGCGCTGCGCGATGAATTTCATGCTCGTTTTGAGGATGCTGACGCCAACGAAGATGAGCTGGAATATTTGCGGGCGCTGCGCGATTTCTCCTGGCAAATTCCTGATGGGCACATTTCTGGCCCGTTCATTAGCGAAGATTTTCGGGAGGCGGCCTTGGGTGGCATTGGCATTGCGATACGTGAACTGGACGACGGCCGTATCCTGGTCAACTTCTTGCTGGATGGTAGCCCTGCGGCCGAAGCAGGCCTGGAACTCCGCGCCGAAATTTTAGAGATGAACGGCCAGCCCATCGACGACTACATCAGCAGCACCGTTAGCTATTTTGCCCCGTACAGCACGCCGCACAACCAGCGGCTGGATCAACTGCTCTTTGCCACCCGCTTTCCCATCGGCACAGAAGTAGAAGTCACCTTCCAAAACCCCGACGGTGCGCCTGAAACAGTGACACTGGAGGCTGTGGGCGAGGTAGACAGCTTTAACTTTTGGCTGGAAGACGAAACTCGCGATGGCTTTGAGCTGCCGCTGGAATATGAACTTTTAGATGATGCCAACGTGGGCTACGTGCAAATTTATAGCTTTTTGGACAACGATCTGCTCACCATTCAACTGTGGGAGCGCATGGTTCAAGAAATGAACGAAAACGAAGTCCCGGCGATTATCATCGACATGCGCAAAAACGGCGGTGGGCGCGGCTTTTTGGCCGACCAGATGGCGGCTTACTTCTTCAACGAAGCGGTGGTGACAGGGAATTCAGGCTTTTTTGATGAAGAACGGGGTGAGTTTTACACCGATCCCGATGGCGAAGACACGCTCATTTTGCCCAGCGAAGAGTTCCGCTATGATGGCGACATTGTGGTGCTGATTGGCCCTGACTGCGCCTCGGCCTGTGAATTTTTTAGCTACGACATGACTTTGCAAGGCCGGGCCACGATTGTGGGCATGTACCCCACGGCCGGATTGGGCGGCAGCGTGGATGATGTGGCCATGCCTGCGGATGAAACGTTCCGCTTTACCCAGGGCCGCGCGGTAGACGCCGCAGGAAATATTCACATCGAAGGGGTTGGCGTGCAGCCAGACATTCTCGTCCCGCTGACGGAAGAAACCTTGTTCAGCGAGGGGGATCCGGTGCTGGAAGCGGCCCTGGAATTCCTAGAAACTGGTGGGGCGACTATTTCTGATGGGGGCGCGTTGGTGTTGGGAGATTCGGTTACGGCCGTACTCAACCCCAACGAGCGCACCCGCTACACCCTTACCTTGCAGAGCGGCGAAGTGGTCGGGCTGCTCCTGGAAAGCAGCAGCGACCAGCCCTTCATCCTCACCGTCTACGACGATGCAGGCGCACTGCTGGCAGCAACCGACCCCAGCACGTTCGCTGGCTTTGAAGAAGTAGACTTCGGCATCGATATTGTAATCATTCTGGAAGTTTCTTCGGAAGATGACGCTGGCGGTGAGTATACGCTGACCATTGAGGATCAGGGCTAGACGGTAAACAGTGTTCAGTAGGTCAGTGTTCAGTAGGTCAGTGTTCAGTAGGTCAGTGTTCAGTAGGTCAGTAATCAGTTTCCTGTACTGAATACCGGCCTACTGATTACTGAAAACTAACGAAATGAAATCCGACACCATCTCCCCAGAAACCGCCCGCTGGTTTTACGACTGGCTGGGCGCGAAGCATGATTTGGGCGGCCGTTTTGAGCGGCAGGCCAAAGATCGTGCCTTAGAACTGCTGGACGCCAGTTCAGCCCAGCGGCTGCTGAATGTGGGGGTGGGCACTGGCAAGGAGCAAAAAGCGGTTCAGGCGGCGCTGCCCCCGGCAGGGCACTCTTTTGGCATCGATCTTTCCCAGACGATGCTGAACCTTACCCGGCAGCGCGTGCCGCCGACGCTGCTGTGTGCGGCCTCGGCCAGGCAGCTTCCTTTTGCGGCCAACAGCTTTGACCGGCTGTTGTGTACCTACGTGCTGGATTTGCTGGAAACGGCCGTACTCCCCCAAACTCTCTCGGAATTTCACCGCGTGCTGCAACCGGGCGGCAAACTCGTCCTCGTCTCCCTCACCGAAGGCTGTGATGCGCCTAGCAAACTGGTAGTCGGTCTGTGGAAAGCAGCCTACAAAGTCCATCCCCTCACCTGCGGCGGCTGCCGTCCCTTGCAGCTGCAAGCATTGGTGCAACAGGCTGGATTTTCTGTCGTTCAACGGGAAGTTATTGTGCAGCTTGGGGTACCGAGCGAGATTGTTCTGGCGGAAAAGTAAGCAGTATTCAGTAATCAGTCAAAGCAACTGATTACTGAATACTGCTTACCGACCACTGGCTACAGCCAGCGGCGGCGATGCAGATACCAGATAACCCCCGCCGTCATGACAATGCCAATCACATTGATGAGATAAAACGGCAGCGGATGATCGCCGTACGGCAATGCGACATTCATGCCAAAAATGGTAGAAAGCACGGTGAGTGGCACGGTGAGGATGGTAATGAGCGTCAGCAGGCGCACCACGCCATCAATGCGATGAGAAGCCAGCGTATCGACCGTGTCAGACAAGCCACCAATCACCTCCACGTGCTCATCCAACATAGACAGCAGCCGCGTTAAATGGTCGCCAACGTCGTCCCAATACATATCTAAATGCCCCTGAATGAAAGGCCAACTGCCGCGCTCTAGCTCCCGCACCACGTCTAGCTGCGGCCGCAAAATATGGCGAATGGCAATAACCCCGCGCCGGGCCACGGCCACCTCGTACAAAATATGCTCCATATCCTCCTCAAACAGGCTCAGCTCAATTTGGCGGATGGTCTGGTTTACCTTTTCCAATATCGGATCGCAGTAGCGCACCAGCGTATCCATCAATTGGTACAGCAAAGGACTGGCTCCCTTGCCCATCATCTCGCCCATCATCGCTTCATCTGCCTCAGCGGTGGCAAACATCTCATTCAGCGGCTTAATTTCGCCATTATGCACGGTTACCAGCACGCCACTGGCCACAAAGATGTCAATTTCGGCAGGGTAGCAAATGCGGGCTTCGCCGTTCCAACGCGGCAGTTGAGCCACGATAAACAGGTAATCGTCGCCTACGTCCAGCTTGGGAAACTCCAATTCGCTTAGGCTATCGCCCAAATGCAGTGGGTGGAAGTTAGGATACTGCCGACTGAGGACGTCCAAATCTTCGCGGGTAGGGTTGGTAATGTTGATCCAGGTGACACGGCCGTATTGCAAGTTTTCTGTTGTCATAAGGAAATAGTTTAGGGGAAATTACGGCCGTTGTCCATCACTTTCGCTCCCCGCCCACAAAGGTGCGACGCACTTCCTCCTGTCAAAACCCGCTCCGGAACAAGTGCGTCGCACCTGCCCAACTCACTTTTCGCCATTGCCTTGCCGTACACATTCATGCTAAACTGTACGGCAAAGGAATTTGCAAAGGAATTTGCTATGACAATTCAAGAAAAAAAGAAGTTGACCCTTCGCCTGAGTAAGCAGCTCATTGAGCAGGCCAAACAGTACGCCGCCAGGCACAATATTTCTGTTTCCGAGCTGGTAGAGACTTACTTCCTGCACTTAAAAGAGGCTGATGCAACCGACCACACACCACTCGTGCGCCAGCTAACCGGCATTTTGCCAGAATCCGTTGATGTGGAGCAGCTTCACAGAGATTATCTGGTGGAAAAGTATGGCCAATAAGCCCACAATCCTGGTGGACTTAAACGTCATTGTAGATGTTATCCAGCAACGGCAGCCATTTTACGAGGAATCGGCGCGGGTGGTGGATGCCGTTGTGCGGGGGCAAGCCGAAGGCTGGCTGGCAGCGCACAGCATCACAACCTTGTTTTATGTCATTAACCGGGTGCGGAATCGGGAAACGGCCGTTACCGCCATAACCAGTTTGCTAAGAGGTGTTTACCGTAGCGGCCGTTGATGATCAGGTTATTCGCCGGGCAATGGCCTGGGGCTGGCTGAACTTTGAAGATGCGGTGCAGATGGCTACGGCCGTAAACATCAGGCCGACTACCTCATCACCGCAACCCCGCGATTTCAAACTGGACACATCCTGTTGTTCAACCTGCCACTTTCTGACCTTGTTGAGGTTCGAGCTGTCATTTGCAAGTGTGCACTGGGAAAACTTTAATAATTTCCTGGAGATGGATGCAAGCGGTTGTCTTAATAGCCACTTCAGCTCATAGCACTTTGACCAACATTCCGGCACCCACAACATTGTAATCCTTGCTAGGTGCTTACTAAACTATCGAACTTTGTCAACCAGGAGGATTAATGTTAAATATATATTGTTCCCCAGTCTGCTTTGAACTGTAAGATTTCCTTGATCGTAACTTGAGCAATTAACGTCTACAGTGAAAATCATACCACTAGCCAATGCACGGACATATAACCATATGCAAATTGTTGTTGACTGTTTCGCTAAATAATGCCAACACTTTCAATAAAGCTACTGATTTTCGCCACGCTCTTCCTTTGTGAATCTAATCCATCTTTTACCCAGTTGTCATGCACATTATAATTGGCTAAGTCCTTACACTCTGCTTGGATTTATTTTTCCAAAATTACTGCTTTTTCTGGCTAAACCGAATGTCCATGCGATATCAGCATTATTATCAAGTAAGACTTCGTCATAATGCAACTAGTTCAGCTAGCCAAATAACAAGATTCATCCCATAGTTCTTCTAATTGCAAATTATTGTATGTATTGGTGCCCGAAGTATGTGCTAAGCCAACAGAGCATTTCAGGCAATTACTTTAGATGGCTCTGTAAATTTGCATTCTTCTCCAGATAATCCATCTGAATTGCTCCAAAAAACCCAGCTAAGGCTGTAGAAATTTGCCATTGATAAACACAAATCGCTTCTTAACATCTGTATATAATACATTATTATGCGTTTCACAAAGCGAATAGCCAGCATTTCCTTACGTTTCATGAAATTTCTGAAATTTTTAACATCAAAGCTCCCTAGGTTCAGTTTGAACGTAATTTCATGCAACCTTCGATTCAGGCATAACCGCAAATGTGTTGTTAACATCCGCTTGAACCAAAGCTCTTTACCGCCGTTGATTTGCCTTCTTTCAGCTAATTTGGTCTAAAAGCCAGCTGATTCTTTTGACCAACCCGTATATGGCATATTTTTTATTTCGAACTTTTTTCTAAACCAGTCAATCAGCGAAATTCGATTTGGCTCTGAATAGTTACTCAATGGTATGAATATCAATATCTGACCACAAGAAATTAAACTTGCTGAGTTCTCGGCAGATAAGTTTCATCAGTTCCCCTATATTATTAACTTGTGTCGCCTCAGGTTTTAGCAGTATTAAACCAGATGCTAGCGCCGCGCTAAAACAATTTGACGATGTATTTTAGCAATTCAAGCGCTCTGGCGATGGATTTCTAGCCCATCCTTTGCAATGGTTAGGTCACTTTCAGTAAGGCGTCGGCTATCATGTTGAAGCCGTCCTCAACGTATGCTCTCATCGTGCCTGATGAGCTGGCCAGGAATTCGTCCAATACTTGAATTTACAAGTCTACTTACTTTTGAACTCAGATTGAATTTAATTCATCTATTGACACACTGCAGCGTGTAATCTGGGTTCCATCGCCCAGCTCCGTCAGGCGTAAAAAGATCTGCGGGCTATTTTTGCTGCTCGGCGGGCAGCCGCTGGTAGGTACTTTCGGCGGTTTTGGCAATGGCCCCCTGCACGCCGCCAGCTCGGTGTAGCCCGCCAGCGTCAGGCGGTTTTCGTTGGGGTCGCGACGCTGCCATGTTTCCAGCAGGGCATGGCTCAACAGGGCAACGCCCCGGTTCAAGCGCTGATTTGGTTGTCAGCCGCACCTACATCCCGCAGCAAAATATCCACCAGGCCATCGTCAAAGGTCAGATTAGCTTGTTGGGCAGGCTGTTCAATTGCTGCCCGCAGTTCGGCGCTGCTCATGGGCGGCAAAATTTTTTGCTGGTGTTCCAGCAGGCGGTGCAACGATTTATATTGCAGGCAATGATGGTAAAAATCCGCCCGCAGCGTGAGCAAAATGGTGATCTGGTTGTCTTCGGCAACGGCAGCCACCAAGTTTTCCACAAACGCGGCGCGCTCAGGCTCATCTTTGCACGCTGTAAACAGCTCTTCAAACTGGTCAATCACTAGCAGCAGGCGTTTAGTCTGACTATTTTGCAGCATTCTGGCAGCGTAAAGGCGCAAGGCACGCGGTTCTTTCTGCAAATCATCTATCAACGTTGCCGTGGCTGAGACGGATTCATTGTCACGGGTGAGGCTGGTTGCCAGGGCTTGCAGCGGGTGCGCTGTGGGGGTGATAAGGTGGATGGGCCACTGCGTCTGGCGGCGCAGTTGGGGAATCATCCCGGCCCGCACCACGGAAGATTTGCCGCTGCCGGAAGCACCAACAATGGCCAGGAAGTTGGTTGGAGCTGTTAAAACCTCCCGGAGGTTTGTTGATGGGTCAAGTTGTGGGGCGAAGCCTCCGGGAGGTTGGTGGACGCGAGCAACCAGTTCGGCCGTGAGCGCTTCACGGCCAAAAAAGATCTCTTCGTCGGCTTCTTCAAAAGCCAGCAGCCCTTTGAAAGGAGCATCATCGTTGGCAATGCCCCGCAGGAATTCGTTGGGCTGAATTTTGTCGCGATGTTCCAGAACCGCCTCGGCCAAAGCGGCTAACTGCTTCCGACGCTGGCACATTTCCACCAGCCCGCGCGCTTTGGCTGATTTACCACCCGGTGACAGCTCGTCAAAGTCCAGCGCCAGATCAAAGCAAAGATCGCGTATCCCATCGAGACTGAAATGCGTCACAATGGTTTTGTGCAGCTTGGGTGGGTCGATTTGTACGGCCGTAATCTTCATCATGGGTACAGGCAAGGGTTAGGAACCAATCGTGCCCACATTGTAAAACCAACAGCAAAAATAGCAAATGTTGTCGTGGGGGCGAGGCAGGTGGTTGTAACCTCTACCAATCCCCCAAACCGTTTCTCCACCTGCCTCGCCCCATGAGGTTGGCCAGGAATTGTCCTGGCAAAGCAAAGGGTGAGGCGAACGGAGAAAAGAACATACGTTAGGCAAAATATTGACCCGTTCGCCTCACCCCTACAATTGGTTTTGGGTCAACGTCGCCGGTTCCACACCAACAAGGCCAGGCCGCCAATGCCTGCCACAACCGCGGCCACCAGCCCGCCGCTGTTCTTCCGCCGCGACTTCACCCCCTTGGCCTGCACTGGAATTTTGGCCAGCTTTGCCCCCGTTTCCACCTGAATTTGGGCAAAGCGCACCGGATTGGCTAATAATTCGGCGGCGAGCTGACGCTTTTCGGCAAACTGTTCTTCGGTCACCACAATGTCAAACGAGCGCAGGTCGGCAATTTGGAACTGGTGCTTTTTGAAGAGGCGGTAGATTTCCTTGACGCGCTCGACGGAGATGTTGCGGCCCAGTGTGTAATCTTCGAAACGGCCGTCCATCGCCAAAAGCGCCGTCTCTGCCAAACACGCATAGGCCGTCTTGGGTGGCAGACCAATGTTGTAGCCAAAATCAATATCGCCAGGGATGAGCACCTCGCCACTTTCAATCACCAGCACGTCGGGGCGCAGGGCGGCTTCCGCTGGGCTGATGTCTGGCGGGCGGGCCACATCGCAAATGACCGCGCCAGGCTTGCACTTGGTAATGTCCACAATGCGCTGGCCAAAGGCAGACGTGGCCGTCACGATCAGGTCACACTCCCCGATCAGCTCATCGGGACGGGTAGCAATGGCCACCTGCGCCCCCGGCGTCTCTTCCTGGATGGTGCGCTTCAGGTCAATCAATCGCTCCGGCTCAATGGAAACCAGCACCACATCATAAATTGCCTGGGCCAACAAGCGGGAGCAAACGGAGCCAATCGACCCGGTTGCCCCAATAATCATCACCTTGCCCTTGGTTAGATCGGTTGCGCCCATGTTGATAACCGCCTGCTTGGCCGCTTCCAGCGTGGCCGCCACGGTCAGGCTGTTGCCGCTGGTGATGGCGATGTCTGCTTCGTGGGCGACGGTGATGCCCGCATCTCCCACCACGCTGGTGAACGCCCCCAGGCCCATGATGCGTGCCCCCTTGCGCTCGGCCATCTGGGCCGCCAAACGCAGGCGGTCATAGGTGAACCGCTCGCCGTGGCGCATCATCTGGCGCGGCGTGGCTCCCAGGCTAAACAGATGGCCCTCAATGCGCTGCCCGGTGGTGGGCGACTGCCCCCCAGTGATGCGCGAAATGGTGAGCGGCGGAATGTACGCGGCAACGGCTTCGACGATGCTATCTGGCAAATATTTGGTCCAGCGGAAGGCCCGATGGTTGTGAATGAAGCCAACGTTCAAAGGGTGAATGACAAAGGCAAAGCGATTGATGTCTACGTTTTCCGGCTGGAGGGTGCGGATGGCGGGTGTCCATTCCAGATTGGCCATCATGTCCAGGTAGGTGTCTTCGTTGAGCGGGGCGTCCGTGTCTGGGCGCAGGGCGGTGAGGGCGGCCTCTACGGCGGCGGCTGACCATTGGCCCAGACCTGCGTCTTCATCCAGCGCGGGCATCAAGGTAACCACAATGTCCACACCGCGAGCCTGCAAATCGTCCAAATCGGCCTGGCTGGCGCTTTCCACGACGATGGTTTTGCGCTTGAGCGTCTTTGGGGCGAATTGGCGGATAGTGCCGATGTCTCCGGCGATCACGTCGGCCCAGTCGAAGGGGGCTTGATTGGATTCAGGGGAACGGCCGTTTCCCATCGGATACAGCTCAGCAAATGAGACCTCTTTCAAGCGATCCAGCGTAAACGGCGCTGCCTGGTTGCGCGTCTGGCGCAAGCCAATGCCCGGCACTTTGGGCAAATTGAAGTAAATAAAGGGATCGGCGTAGCGAATCGAACCGCCGTGCCGTTCAAAGGCACGGGCCATGCCGTTGTGGTTCAGGCCCGGCACCATGAGCACCCGCTTGCGGCTAAAGATGCCCGGTTGCGCCCGGTCGGCCAGGATCATGCCCCAGCGTTCCAAACCAGGCCGCACGATACGGCCGTCTACCACCGGGGTTTGTTGGGCAACGGCCGTTAATGCCGCCCCCTGCGCATGGTCACGTTTGGCCGGGCCAAGCTTCAGTTCGGCAGGCATGCCGTGCAGCGCAATCGCATCAACGTCGCCATCAAGCTCAGCAATGAACGCTTTCGCTTTTTCAAGATCATTGTCGCAGCTCAGGTGCCTAATTTGGAGCGATTGGCCCATAAAAGTGACGGTTTCGGTAGTTTCTTGGTGATTCAGATGCAGGACAGCAATTTGTTTCATCATTTCCCCTTGTTTTCGTAGAGTTCGCATCCTCAGATGCGAACGTTGGCGGGCATCTGAGGATGCCCTACTCCTCACTTGGGTAGGATACTAAATTGTAATCCGATTTCGTAAGGAGGAACAGCATAGAAGCGGTGTGAACTCTGTCACCAAAAGACAAACATCCGCAGATTACCCAGATTTTCGCAGATTTTTTGTTTTTAATCTGCGTCATCTGCGAAATCTGCGGATTAGTTTTCTTGCAAAGGAAAGTGAACAATAACTTGGGTGCCGGGATTGAGGGATTGCAGGATGATACGGCCGTTCATCCCCAGCACAATCGCCTGCACAATGGCCAACCCCAGGCCATTACCGGGAAAATCGGCCGTGTTGCGCCCGCGATGAAAACGGCCGAACAGATGCGGCACATCTTCCTCGGGAATACCAATGCCCGTATCGGTGATGGTGAGGCAGGCAAAATTGCCTTCTTGCGCCAGGACAACCGTCACATCGCCGCCAGCGGGGGTGAACTTGAGGGCGTTGTCCAGCAAATTTTGCACCGCCTGCCGCAGCCGCAGCGGTGAGCCTTGCACCCAAAACGGCATGTCTGGCAGGGTCAGGTCAAACTGAATGTCGCTTTGCTCGGCGCGGGAGGCAAACAGTTCGGCCGTTTCTTGCAGCAGCTGGTTCAGGTTCACAATTTCCCCGTCGCCGTTAGTGTTGGCCTCAATACGCGACAAATCCAGCAGGCTGTTGGTGAGGGTTTCCAGGCGCACCGCCTGTTCCTGGGCGCGTTCGATTTTGGCGGCCTGGTCCGGTTCCAACTCGCTTTGGCGCAGGGATTGCAGGTCGGTTTGCAGCGCGGTGAGCGGCGTGTGCAGCTCGTGGGCGGCGTCGGCGATGAACTGGCGCAGGGTGGTGATGGTGCCTTCTAGCTGATCGGCCATCTTGTTGAAGCTGCTGCCCAGCGTGCCTAACTCGTCATGCCGCTGCACGGCCGTTCGCGCCGCCAGATCGCCACCGGCCATACGGGTGGTAACGGTGGTGAGGGTTAAGAGGGGATTGACCAGCCGCCCACTGGCCCGCCAGCCAACCAGGCCCGCCAGCAGCACAGCCACCAGCGAGGCAATCAGCCAGCCAAAAAAGACGCTTTGCAAAATGTCACGGCCGTAGGCTGGCCCCTGTGACAATTCGACAAAGCCCAGCAAACGGCCGTCTGTGGCCAAAATGGGATGACGCACGGTGAGGTTGGAAACGGCCGTTTCCGAAGCCGCCACATCGCCAAAGCCAAAGCCAAATTGGGTGCCAATCACCGGCAGCGCCTCACCCACGACCTCGCGAGTAATTGTTGTCGTTCGGGTAATCACGCCAGCTGAGTCGATAATTTCCGCATCCAAAGAAACTTCCGATTCCGCACCGGCTGGCCCGTCTTCAATGATCTGCGTCACAACATCTTCTTCAACTTCGCCAAACAGCCCCGGCTGAATCACAATCGTCGATTCCGAAACTTCACGCACGGGATCGGCCGCCGACTGGCTAAAGGTTTGGGCAACGCCGTCTACCTCCACCGAAACAGCAATCTGCGTGTTCTCATCAGCCAGCCGGGGATCGCCCGAATCGGCCAGCAAAGCCTCGTCGGGCGTCCACACCTGCACCTGCGTTTGTGATAAAAAGGCCAGTCCTTTTAAATTGGCCTGAAGTTGGCCAATGTCATCCGCTTCCAGCATGGGCGTCAGGCGGTCACCAATTACGTGCGCGTTACCGGTTAGATAATCCAGCTCTTGCTGGCGATAAAAACGCTGCAACGTGATCAGCAGCACCGCCCCCAGCACCAGCGTGGCGATGAGCGCAATCGCGGCATAACTTAATGGCAGTCGCAGTCGAAGTGTTTTCGGAATCATGGCAAAAGTATACAAGATTTACCGCAGAGGGCGCGGAGAACGCAGAGGTAAGAAAACTCTGTGCTCTCCGCGCTCTCCGCGGTTCAATTTATTCAAACGCACCGCCGCCCAGCGGGCCATACACCAACACCGTGGCCACGATCCGGTCACCGCGCCGCTCGCCCCAGATTTCCAGCTCCAGATTGCCCGTAATGTCATCTGCTGAATCCACCTGGCGCACCTGCTGCACCACTTCGCGCTCACCGCTTTCCTGATCGGGCGGGATGCTCAAGTCTGTCACGTCGCGGTAGATAATGGTGTCTGGCGTGATGACCACTTCCAGCTGCGGGCCATCGGTGCGGGGAATGAGGCTGGTGCTTTCCTGCCCGGTCTCGGGATTGACTTCAATGTCCACTTCCAGATCAATGTTGCCCGTGCCCACCAGCAGCGTGTTGTCTTCGCGACTTACCAACACGCCAAAAGCAGCCGACGCCTCATCGGGCAGTTCTGGCGCGGGCAGGATGGTGGTTTGCACCGCCACAGGCGGCCCTCCATTTTGGGAGGAGATGGATTGCATGACACGCCCCCCACCCCCGGAATCGGCAACGGCCGTATCTGACCCACTATCTGCTTGAACTTTAGGAGCTAAAAGCTGAACGGCCGTATACGCCCCACCCGCCAATAATCCAATCACCACCAACACCAATCCACCCATAAAAATCATTCGCTTGCTCATTATCGACCCTCCGCAAAAACAACCACTGCTGCCGTCATTCGATCCCCGCGCCGCTCGCCCCACACCGAAATTGAGGCTCCCTGGGCCAATTCCGCTGGCTGGTCAACCTGCCGCACCACCTGCTGCACCGTCTGCTCCTTCGATTCCGACGCTTCAAAACTCACCTGGGTGATGTCTTCGTAAAAAATGGTGTCTCCTGTGACAACCACTTCCACTTCTGGCCCGCTGTGGTCAACGGCCGTTGACGTTTCGCCATTTTCCACCTGGATGCTGACGCTGGTGGAACCAGTCCCCACAAAGTAGCTGTTGTCCTCCTGCCGCAAAAAGACGCCACCGACGCCATCTTCGCCCGTTGGCAGTTCCGGCGCGGGCAAAATGACCGTCTGCACCGTCACCGGATTGCCGCTGCCGTCGTCGTACACATCCTCAAACACCTGCGCCCCGGCCGGTACCTCTGGATCATTTTGGGCGGTGAGCAGTTGAACGGTCGTAAACGCCCCCGCTCCCAAAATTGCCAATACCACCACTAATCCAATCACTAACCAAACTGAACGTTTCATATCAATCTCCTTTTTGCGCGGTAAGAAACCGCGGCTACTAAATTTGTCAGGTAATCGGTTATCGGCAATCGGTGAACGGATTACTGATTACTGTTCACCGATTACCGATCACTCGTACCTAAGCGCCTCAATCGGATCGAGCCGCGACGCCCGCACCGCCGGGTACAGGCCAAACACCAGCCCCGTCAGCAGGGCCACGCCAAAGGCCAGCGGAATGCTGCGTGGATCCAGCAGGGCCACACCCCGATTAAGCGACGCCGCCAGGGGAACCGAGAGAATGCCAACGGCCGTTCCCAACAATCCCCCCGCCGCACTAATTAACACCGCTTCCAGCAAAAACTGGCGCACGATGTCGCCCGACTGCGCCCCGACGGCCAGCCGCACCCCAATCTCCCGGGTGCGCTCCGTCACGCTCACCAGCATCACGTTCATGATGCCGATGCCGCCCACCACCAGCGACACCGTGGCCATCGCCGCCAGCAAAAAGGCAAAGGTGCGCGCCGCCGCCTGCTGCGCCCCCAAAATTTCCTGGCGCGTCGTCAGCTCAAAATCATCCTGCCAATCGCCCAGGTCATCTTTTTCCACGCCGTGCTGCTCCCGCAAATAATCGATGATTTGCTGCCGCGCCCTGGCCATTTGCGCCTCATCGCGGACGCGGGCCATGATTTGCACCGACGGCTCCTCATCAAACAGGTTCAAAATGGCGGTGCTGATGGGCAGGTAGAGCGCCTCGTTGGGGCGCAGCTGGTTGCGCAGCGCGGGATTGATCACCTCCAGCTCAGCCAGCACGCCAATGACCAAACATTTGCGCCGGTTGACCCAAATCAGTTCGTCCAGCGGCGGATCGCCTTCAAACAAATCTTCGGCCGTTTTGTGGCCCAGTACGCACACATCGGCATTGGCAATCACTTCTGAACTGGTGAAGAAACGGCCGTTTCCCAAAAATCCCTCCGGCGTCAGCGGCACCCCGTCCGGCCAGCCCACCGGCTGCACCTGCCCCTGCGTCACCAGATTGGCCAGCCCGTCGGCGGTCGTGCCCTGCACGTTCATGTCCAGCACGCTGCGGTCCCGCCGAATTTTGCCCTCGCCCCCCACCGACATGATCACCCGCTGCACCAGCGGCACCGCCTCCGGCATCTGCAAGCCCTCCTCAAATGAAAGAATTTCACCCACCGGCACCAGCTCGCCCTGGTCGATCTTTTCCTTCACGCTAATCTGCACCATGTCCGAGCCGAGGTAACGAAAGTTGGCGTCCACCGCCGCCCGCGCCCCGTTGCCCAGGGCCAACATGCTAATCACCGAAGCCACGCCGATGACAATGCCCAGCGTCGTCAGCGCCGCACGCAGTTTGTTGCCCAAAATGCCGTTCCAGGCCGTTATGATTGTGTTTAGCAGGGTCATGGGCTTCCTTTTTTCACCGCGGAGGGCGCGGAGGACGCGGAGTTTTTTCTTTTCTCTGTGCTCTCCGCGTTCTCCGCGGTTAACTTTTCTTCGCGGATGATTTGGCCGTCGTGGAGATGCAGGATGCGCTGGGTGTGGCGGGCGACTTCGGGGTCGTGGGTGACGAGGATGATGGTACGGCCGTTTCCCGCCTCACGATTCAGCTCACCCAGCAACTGCATGATGTCCGCCCCGGTTTTGCTGTCCAGGTTGCCCGTCGGCTCATCGGCCAAAATGATGGCCGGATCGGCCACCAGGGCACGAGCAATGGCCACCCGCTGCCGCTGCCCGCCAGACAGCTCCGTGGGGCGATGGTGCAGTCGGTCGGCCAGGCCAACCCGCGCCAGAGCGGCCTCGGCCCGCTGGCGCACCTCCGGCTGGCGACCGCCGTACTGCAACGGCAGCATGACGTTGGCCAGCGCGGTCAGTCGCGGCAGCAGATTGAACGTCTGGAACACAAAGCCAATCCGCTCATTGCGAATGGAGGCTCGCTGCCGCCGGGAGAGCTGCCCCACATCTTCGCCCGCCAAAACGTAACGGCCGTTTGTCGGCGAATCCAAACAGCCCAGCAGGTGCATCAGCGTCGATTTGCCGCTGCCGGATGGTCCCATCAGGGCCACAAATTCGCCCGCGTTTACCTGAAAGCTGACGCCGCGCAGGGCGTGAACCACCTGGTCGCCCATCTGGTAGTCGCGGCGCAAATCGTGCGTTTCAATGACGGCGCTCATTCGCCCACCACCTCGTCGCCCGGCTGCAAACCAGACTCGATGGCCATGAACACATCGCCGCGCAGACCCACGACCACTTCGCGCTCCACGCGCTGGCCGTTTTGCCACAGTTCGACGACGGCCGTTCCGTCAGACCGTGGCCGAATGAGCGTGCGCGGTAGCCGCACCGTGTCCAATTCCTCCGCCACGATGATGGAAGCATCCACCGTCATGCCGGGGAACACGCCTTCCGGCAGCCGTTCGTCAATTGTTATGTAAACATGATACAGCGGACGCGCTTCGCCAATGACCCGCTGCGGCACCAGTCGGGCCACCGTGCCCTGCACCGCCAAATCGGGCCGGGCATCAAAAAACAGCTCGGCAGGCTGGCCGATTTGCACGTCGGCTAAATCCTCTTCAATCACCGTCGTGCGCACTTCGCCCAGGCTGGGATCGGCCAGCAGCACCAGGTTAGTGCCTGCACCGACCGCTTCGCCTGAGGTGACAAAGACGTCCAGCACCACGCCATCAAATGGGGCGGTGAGCACGGTAGCGGCGAGATTGGCTTCTGCCTGGGAAACGGCCGTTGCCAACAGCGGATCCACCCCAGATTCCCGCAAATAATCCACTGCCAACTTCGCCCGCTCCAGCTCCGTTTGCTGCGCCTCCACCTGCTGCCCCACCGCCCAGCGCTGGTTCAACACGCCGTTGTACTCCGACTCGGCAATCTGGCGGTTGGCGATGGCGTGCTGCCACTCCAGCCGGTACGCCTCGACCACCTCAGCCGGTTCCCAATGGCGATTCAGCGCCTTGTTGTACTCATTTTCGGCACGGGCTTCGGCCTCACGCGCCAAATTCAAATTCACTTCGGCGGCGGTCAGTTGGGGAAACTGCGCCTGGGCGGCACCCACCTGAGCCTCGCTGTTGGCGGCAGCCAGTTCGGCTTCGGCCAGCTGCTGGGCCAGGGCATCTTGGGCCTGGGCCAGTTCAATTTGGGCAATGTCGAGGGCGTTTTGGTACGGTGTGGGATCAATCCGGGCGATGATGTCTCCGGCAGAAACGGCCGTTCCCGGCCTTACGTTTAGCTCGATGAGACGGCCGTCTACATCCATCCCCAACATCTGCTGCTGCGTACCCACCAATTGGCCCGGCGCGGTGACCGTCTTCTGAACATCCCCCTGGGTAGCGGCAATGGTGACGGGCGTAGGGGGTGTGGGGGGAACGGCCGTTTGCTGCGACCGGTAGCCCCAATACCCTGCCCCGCCAATGACCGCCAGCGCCACCACGGCAAAGAAAAGTATCATCCAACGCTTCATCATCTGACCTCCGTTATCATGAGGCCAGGATAGGCTGGCTAGATTGTGGTTTGGTTATGGGGAAATTTCAGTTTCGTAATGCGTGGTTACAAGTCTGTAACCAGTTCATTCACACCGAGGAGAAAGCATCCTCAGATGCGCCCTGCTCTATTCACCCGTTCGCATCTGAGGATGCTCACTCCTCCGAGAAATAATATGCAAATCATTGAGAAAAATCTGTGTAATCTGCGAAATTTGTGGATATTTATTTTGGGGCGGCACTCAAACGATAGCCGATGCCAGGGACGGTGAGGATGAGGGTTGGCTGGCTAGGGTTTAGCTCTACTTTTTCGCGCAGGCGGCGGATGTGAACGTTGACGGTCCGCTCATCCTCTACGGCCGTATCATACCCCCAGGCTCCCTGTAAAATTTGGGCCCGCGTCAGCGCCTGCCCGGCGTGCCGCGCCAGGTAAACAAACAGGCGAAACTCCGTAGGCGTTAGCTCCAGCGGCGTGTTTCCGCGCTGCACCAGGCTGCGATCCAGATCGATGACCAGATCGGCCACAAAAAGCTGGTTGCTCTCAGCGGTGGTGGCCAGTTCGCCGTAGGCACGGCGCAGCAAAGCCCGAATGCGCGAGAGCAGTTCGCGCAGACCAAATGGCTTGGTTACGTAATCGTCCGCCCCCATTTCCAGCCCCAGCACCTTGTCCATTTCTTCCTGCTGCGCCGTCAGCATGAGGATGGGCTGGCGCAGCTTTTGCTGGCGCAGCTGGCGGCAAAAATCAAAGCCAGAGCCATCGGGTAGGCGCACGTCCAAGATGATGAGATGGGGCTGCGCTTCACTGGCTATACGAATACCCTCGCCGCCCAATTTGGCCCAGGTGACGCCGTACCCTTCGGCTTCGAGCGCTTCTTTGAGGCTGGTGGCTACGGCCGTATCATCTTCAATCAGCAAAATAGTGTGTGATCCTTGCATGGCGCACAATCATAGCAGGCTCCCCCCGCTCGCCCAACTGGTTTATCACTTAGCCTGGGTCGGCGTGAGCGTTTCCAGCGGGGCAGCACGTCTACTCAGCACCAAGCCCAGGCCCACACCAGCCAGCGCTCCGACCACTGTCCATAAAAACAGCCCGCCAACAGCATAGCCCAGGCCAAAGCCCATGCCGATGCCTGCGGCGGCCAGTCCGGCAATGGGCTGCTGACGGAGTTGCCATTGGGCAAAAACGGCCGTTTCCGTCTCAGCCCCAAACCGCCGCGCAGACCACCAACTAAGGCCAATTAGCAACATTGGATCAAGCAGATTGCCAATGTTTTGAATCGTGTTGCCCGGTGCCAGATTCCCATGCGCGGCAATGTCTTGCAGGTGAACCAGCGTGGCCCCAAACCCAAGAATGGTCGTGGCAATAATTACGGCCGTACGGAAGCCATCGCGCCGCCCCACAGCCATCAAACCCAGCACCCCAACCAGCAAATTGGCGTAGCCCATCTCCAGTTGAAACGGGCTGCCGGTGGGCCAGCCCACGCCCTCAGCCACCAAATCAGACAAAAAGAGATGGCCAAATGCGCCGCCCAAGCCATTTGCTCCCACGCTAATGGCCAACAGGTAAATCGTAAAAATTTCAATCCGACGGGCCATTGTCCGGGACTGCTTGCTCAATAAAACGTGCGCCGTGGCCAACAGCAACGGTAACAGCGAATAAGCAAAAATACGTGCCAAAAATAATTCGTTCATCATTTCCTCCATCATTTTAGAAAGTGACAGTCACTGAAATCGAGCGCCAGTGACTGTCACAAAGGTGTAGGTCGATTATCGATGCCTTAATCCAGCGCCAGGCGAATGAACAGCGGCACGCTGATGGCGTAGGAAACCACGTGCATCAGGCTGAGGGTGACAACCGTAGGGACGCTTGCTGGCGATGCGCCGGGAGCACCGTAGCCAAATCCGGCCGAGATGGGCAGCGCCAATGAGAACAGCAACCCTACCGTAGCCAAAATTAGATAATGCCGGGCCGGTCTGCTTGAAAACCGGACAACCAGAGCAAAAAGGACGGCTCCCATAAGGAGATAAACGACGTTTGCGCCTACAATTTGCCCAACGCCAGCTCCGCTCCAGGCGGTGACTTCTGGGAAAATGCTGCCTGCTGCGGCATAAAGGCCAAGGTTGGCCACAGCAGCTATCAGCATGGCCAACGGGCTAACCCAGGCCAATTTACCAAGCGTTGTTTTTGTTGATTGGGACTTCTGAATTGTTTCAGTTTTTGTGGTCATCTGATTTTCTCCTGTTTCTGCGTGATTGGTTAATGGTTACAGAATAGCGCTGGCCTGGCTGGATGTAACCAATCGGCTGATGGAACATTCGTTGGCGATGGGTGGATTCTCTGCTCCGCTGGTTAGCCGGGGTTTATCAACCATTCGGTTGACACGGCCGTTCCACCACACACACAAAAAAAGCCGGGCAGAGAACAAATTCCTTGCCCAGCTTCAAGACAGAAAGCGTTTTGGGTGCAATCGGGTTACGGCCGTAAAACTAGCGGGGTAAACGCTTGCCGACCATTCACAATGGTCACCACAGGCTGGCCAGCAGCCTGGTAGCCGCCATCGGCGCTTGCGCCATAGAGTTCGTTGCGGATGACGGCCGTATTCTCAACTGGCACCGTCGGCGTCACCACCAGACCCACCGAAACCGTTTCCCCCTGAGACAGCGGCAGCAAGTTCCAGGTGACCACTCCCCCAAATTCAAGACCGCTGTCGGTGGCGCTGAGCAGGCTGGTGCCCGTGGGCAGGGTGTCCGTAATGGTTAAATTGGTGGCGGGCAGCGAACCCTCATTGCGCACGGTTAGCGTGTAGCTAATTGGCTCGCCAGCTTGCACAACCAATGGGCCAGTCTTGCTGATTTTTAGTTGCGGCGCGAGGATTTGGGTGGTAACGGCCGTATTCCCCAACACCAGCACCCCGCCCGCAGCCTGTGCGCCATAATCAAAGTTTGTGATTGTTTGCGTAGCGGTGACGGCAAAGTTCACCGTAACGCTGTCCCCCGCCGCCAAATCGCCAACTGCCCAGGAAACCACCCCATTTTGCAGGCTGCCACCGGGGCTGTTCAAGTAGGCCGCACCCACAGGAACCGTATCGGTCACAACCAGATTGGTGGCCGGGCTGCTGCCCGTGTTGGTGACCGTAAGTTGATAATCGATAGCTGCACCTGCGCCACTTTCCGCCGGGCCTATTTTTTGGATAGAGAGGGTGGTTGGCGCAACCACGCTGTTTTCTACCAAATGATAAATCCGGCCGCCGCTTAACAGTTCAGCCACGTACAACTCCCCATTGATGTCCTCGCCAAAAGTTGCCGGGAAATCGGTGCGGTCGCCATACGTGTACACATCCCAACTGCTGCCTGCGGGCTGCAAGCTCCAGATAAAGCCGCTGCAAAAGTCGGCCAGCAAATAATGGCCCACCATCGCCGGGAATTGTTGGCCGCGATAAACAAAGCCGCCGGTTACCGAACAATGGTTGTTAGGCGCGCCATGTTCATACGTAAAAATGGGAAAGGTGTAGGTCACGCTGGCACAGGACGGGGCGTGATGCAGCCCATCCCCTTCGTAGCAGGGCCAACCATAATTTTCGCCACCGGCGCTGCTGGCTGGCTGGAAGTTGATCTCCTCTTGCACATTTTCGCCCACATCGGCAATGTAAAGATCGCCAGTGGTGCGGTCAAAGCTAAAGCGCCACGGATTACGAAAGCCGAGCGCCCAAATTTCATCACAATCTCCCCCGGCTCCGTCACGGAAGGGGTTGTCGGCGGGGATGGTGTATTGGCTGCTGCCGCAGTCTGGGGCAAAGGGTGAGCTCTGCGACACATCCAGCCGCAGGATTTTGCCCAGCAGGCTGGTGGTATCCTGCGGGGTTGTCATGGGGGTGTCGCCATCGGGCAGGCCGCCATCGCCAATGGCCACGTACAGATAGCCATCGGGGCCAAAGGCCAGCGCGCCGCCATTGTGACCATCTTTTGGCTCAACGGCCGTTAGCAAAATCACCCCACTCCCCGCATCTGCCACGTTGGGATTACCGCTCACCTGGTAGCGAACCAGCACATTGTTGCGGTCACTCACGCGGGTGTAGTAAATGTAGAAATACCCATTGGTGGCATAGTCTGGATCAAATGCCAGGCCCAGCAAACCATTTTCGCCAAACAAGCTCACCTGGCTGCTGATGTCCAGAAAAGGGATGCCCAACAGCGTGCCGTCGGCGTTGATGATGCGAATCTGGCCGCCTTGCTGGGTGACAAATAAACGGCCGTCGCCAGCCACGCCAGTATTGGCAACGGCCGTCGGCAAAGAAAGGCCCTCGCTAAACAGCTCCAGAGAAAGATCAAGCTGCGCATTGGGGGCCGCCGCGACGCCGGGAACGCCCAGGGCTGTACCCTGCACCAACAGATACCACAAGGTGATAAAAAGGAAGAATGGCAAAAAGAGATAGAGGATGCGCTGAAAACGGCCGTTTACGTTTGAATGAGACACACTTGCCTCCCGTTGTATAAAAAGCTGTTGTTTGCTTGCAAAGAGCGCCACAGTGCAGATGAGTAAAGCCAGGCAAACCCCGCCCGGCAACCTTCTTCAAACCAGGAACATCGTAACATTGGGCCAGGTAAACAACCATTAAAGAGGCGATAAAAAATGAGCAGCAAGGCAGGGTTAGCGGAATAAAAAATTGGAACACCTGCTTGACAAACGGCCGTTCCCCATGCTACTATTCCGCCACCGACCAACCAGTCGGTCTTGGAGCGAGTTGAATGACAGAACATGAAAGCAAAGCACAAATTTTAGCCACCGCTACGGCCGTTTTTGCCGAAAAAGGGTTTGCCAAAGCCAGCATGAACGACATCGTGCGGGCCAGCGGCCTGAGCAAAGGGGGCGTCTACTGGCATTTCAAAAGCAAAGATGCGTTGATTACGGCCATTTTTGACCAATTTTTTATTGAGCAACTGGCCCTACTGGATGAAGTCATGCTGGCGGAAGGAACGGCCGTAGCTAAATTAAACCAGCTGGCCACCTTCACCGGGGAAGGCGTGGCCAAGCTGGCCAGTCAATTTCCCTCGCCCCTGGAATTTTACGCCCTGGCTGCCAGAGATGAATCCTTAAAGCAGCATTTGCAAACTCATTTTCAACATTACCGGGAAAAAATCGAGGCGTTGGCGACGCAAGGGATAGCAGATGGCGAGTTGCAGAACCAAAACAGCGCCGATGTTGCCAACACCATTATGGCTTTGTTTGAAGGGCTGCTGCTGCTGTGGGCAGTCGCTCCAGAAAGCGTTGATTTAAGTGTGCAGGTAGAAACGGCCGTTCAGCTGCTGCTTCAAGGATTACAAACCAAATGACATCAAAACAACAGCTACAAAAAGAAATTGAAGAAACACAGCAGCGGTTTCATCAACTGCTCCAGGCCATTCCCGATGATGCGTTTAGCCGACCCAGCAATAATCCAGCCTGGACAATTGGCGAACTGCTCTTCCACATGAGCGTTGCTCCCCGCTTTATGGTGGCCGACGTAACGATTATTTTGCAACGGCCGTATCTCCTAAAGCTGCTCCCAATGTTGTTCCCCGAACGGCTCTTTCACTGGCTCAATGCCCGGCTTACCCGTTTCGGCGCACGCCACCTGAACCGCCAATTTTTGGCCAACGCCTACGACACAGCCCACGAACAAATCCTGAAAACATTCAACAGCCTGAGCGAAAACGACTTACAAAAAAGCGTCCATTATCCCGATTGGGATCCGCTGTTGGCAGGCAATGTCACCCTGGCCTACCTGTTTGGCTACATCAAGCGGCACTTCGAATCACACGCCGCTGACATTGCCCAAACGATTCACCTAGAAAATATGGAACTGGAAGGAAATTCATGAACACAAAGCAAAACCGTCAGCGCGTGACTGGCATAAAGCGCTTTTTCTTTCGCGCCCCGCTTAGTTTATATCGCATCGGGCTTGGAGGATTGCTAGGCAAGCGTTTTTTGTTGCTAAACCATACCGGCCGCAAAAGTGGCCAACCCCGCCAAACTGTGCTGGAGGTGGTCAACCACGACAAAGCGACCAACACCTACTACATCGCCTCTGGCTTTGGCCAAAAGTCGGACTGGTACCTGAATATTTTAGCCCGGCCAGAAGTTAGCATTCAGGTAGGTTGGCGCAAGATGTTGGTAACGGCCGTTTCCCTCACCCCAGAAGCATCAGGCCAGGCTATGGTCGATTATTCCCGCAGATACCCTACCGCTGCTAAAAATCTAGGCAAATTAATTGGCTACGATGTCACCACAGAGGAAGAGTATCGCGCTGTGGGGCGTGATTCCATTCCATTTATTGCCCTTAAACCGCGTGCAGAAGGCTAATTGGATCTTGCCGTCGATTTGCCGTTCATCGGCGCATTGGCAAAACTAAACCCATCTTCATTTTCTACCGCAGAAGTCATCAATCGCTTAATGACCGGGTTATTGGCATCCGTCACAAATCGCCAAAAAGCCGTTTGCGCCGTCGTACCCAACCGGTTTGCATCCCGCCCAATAAAAATTTCTTGCTTAATATCCAGGCCGCGCACCTTCACTCGCGCTACCTTCCCATCTACCAGGCGAGAAATAATCATTTGGGAAACAAAACCAACTCCAATGCCTTCCTGCACAGCCAGGGCAATTGCTTCGGAATTACCAAGTGTAAGAATGGTTTTGAACTGTTCTACCGAAATCCCATGCTCACGCAGCTTTTCCTCAGCCACATAGCGTGTTCCCGACCCTTCCTCACGCCAAATAAAGTTGGCGTTTAGCAGTTCATACGGCTCCACATAGCTACGCTCTGCCCAAGGGTGATCCAAAGGCACGATCAGGCTCACCTGATCCGTAATAAAGCGAGAGAACTCCAGATTGTTGTTGAGTTCCTGTTTGCTGGCCAACGCCAGATGTACGTCGCCATCGCAGAGCATTTGGACGGCTATTTTGCGGGGCGTTACAAAACAGCTGGCCTCAACTTTAGGATATTGTTGCATAAAGCTGGCCAGCAAAAATGGCAGCAAATATTTTCCAACTGTGGTGCTGCAACCTACGGTAAGACGGCCGTATACATCCCCCTTCAAAGATTCCATCTTGTTGTCAATACTTTGCGAAATGCTAACCATCTCTTGAGCCATTGGCAGCAAAGCTTCTCCAGCATCAGTCAGCCGCAAATGCCGCCCAGAACGCACAAACAACTGCATCCCAAAATGCTGCTCTAGCGCCTGAATATGTTGGCTCACACTGGGTTGCGTCATATGAAGTTGCCGCGCAGCGGCCGTAAAATTTAATGTTCGGGCAGCCGTTAAAAACACGTTTAATTGATGAGCATCTAACACGCTATTCTCTCAACAGTCACACAATGGTTCGCAAGCGCATCTTGCAAACACATCGGCGATAAATATAGAAGGTGAAACTTTCACAACACTAAAGAATCCGTTTCCCCCTTCTACCCAGGCAATTGTCGCAATCGCCTCAAATTCTTCCTCATAAACCTTTTTAATTTACATAAAGGGAAGGTTTGTCTTTTTTAATAACCAACCTTGGGCCAAGTATGCCCTCTTCAAAATGTTAGCAAAAGTGTCGAATGTCATAAGCAAATGCTATAAATGACACACCACGTCATAATGGCAATAGAGGCTAAAACTAAAAAAAGCAACACCAGTCTCCTAAAAAGCAAGAGACTGGTGTTGTTATGTCAATTAAAGCTTGTCCTTACAGGTTTATATTAGGGCGCGGCAAACTCAACAACCGGATAGCCAGCTTCTACCCAACCACCAAAGCCACCCTTCAAACTATGAACATCGCTATAGCCATAGGCCCACAAGATGCTCATTGCAATGGTGGAACGATGGCCAGAACCACAGTAAACAACGATGGGTGCATCCATATCCGCTGGCCACTGATCCTTCATGGCAACAAACTCTTCCAACGGCACATGAATCCAATTTTCTGCCTCAATCACCCCGTTTGCCTCAAGTTCTTCCTGGCGACGGACATCAATAACAATCAGGTCCGGATTTTCCAGCAAGGCTAAATTAAAATCATCAGCTGTGATGACGCCATAACCATCTGGCACGTTGTGCAGCATCTCCTGCATTGCAGCCACAGCAGCCGGATCAGGTTCAGCAATATCCAAGACCATTGGCTCAAGCGGCAAACCTTCTGCCACGGGATAACCAGCTTCAACCCAGCCACCAAAGCTACCGTCTTTCAGACCGCGTACATCTTCCCACCCCATTGCTTCCAGAGCGGTGAGGGCAATTGTGCAGCGCCAGCCGCTGCCACAGTAGCTCACGATAGGCGTATCGAAGCTGGGCAGCCATTCAATATGGTCGGCAACCTCACGCAGGGGAATGTTCACTGCGCCTTCAATGTAGCCATTGGCCTCAATTTCGGATGCCTCACGCACGTCCAGCACAAAAGGCGGCGGGTCTTCAACCAACAACAGGTTCAGGTCATCCAAACCAATGGTGTTGTATCCTTCCATGCCAGCCAAGAAAGTGGCAAAAGCCAGGTCCATGTCAAAGGTCGGTTCCGGTACGCCAACCGCCGGATATCCTTCAGCCGCCCAACCACCAAAGCCGCCTTTCAGGCTGTGAACATCGGTGTAGCCATAGGACCACAAAATGGACATGGCAATTGTTGAACGATGGCCGGAGCCACAGTACGTAACAATGGGCGCATCCAAATCTGCGGGCCAATCGGCAGCCAATTCAATAAACTGCTCCAGGGGAACAAACAGGAGATTTGGATGATCGATATACCCTTTTTCTTCAACTTCTTCAGGGCGGCGCACGTCGATCAAAATCAGGTCTGGGTTTTCCACAAGGGCAACGCTCAGGTTTTCGGCCGTCATTACGCCAAACCCGTCTGGGACATTGTGCAGCATGTGCTGCATGGCCTCAACCATGGCGGGGTCTGGTTCAGCAGCATCCAAGGCCACCAACTCCGGCACGGTTCCTTCAGCAATGGGATATCCGGCTTCTACCCAGGCGCTAAAGCTGCCACCGGTTAAACCACGCACGTTTTCCCAGCCCATTGCTTCCAGGGCGGTGAGGGCAATGGTACAGCGCCAGCCGCTGCCGCAGTAGCTCACAATGGGGGTCTCGAAGCTGGGCAGATATTGCAGATTGTCAGCTACTTCGCGCAATGGAATATTGACGGCTCCTTCAATCCAGCCGTTTTCTTCAAGTTCGCTGGCTTCGCGCACGTCCAGCAAGAAGGGTGGCTCCTCAACCATCATTTCGCTTAAGGCATCCACGCTCATGGTGTTGTACCCTTCCATGCCATTAAGGAAGGTAGTAAACGCACCATCAAGGTCAGCTTCGGCCATGGGTTCTTCCATGACTTCCTCTGCCATTTCTTCTTCTGGTTCCGCGACTGGTTCTTCGTCTACGGCCGTATCTACCGTTTCTTCCATTACCTCTTCGGTTTCTTCAACGGCCGTTGTGTCCGGTTCAGCTACTGGTTCCTCAGTCGCCGTATCTCCGCCACAGGCCACCAAAAGCAAACCTAAAATTAGTAACAACACAAAATACTTGTAAGTCTTCATTTCTTACTCCTCACAGAATATTTGGCAGGCAGCAGCAAAGCTCCCTACCCAAAGATTTAAACCAAATACCCCTCCGAAGATGAGCCACAGAGAGTATTGAAATCAAGGTCGATTCTCTCTCCTCTGTGGCCATTTCGGACAGATTCTAAGGTGACTCCTCGGTTGGAGTAATCACCGTGGTTGTTGTAATAGTTGTGGATACTGAAATCGTTGTAGTCGCCGTAATTTCCGAAATTGGCGGCGGAATCGTATCCACAATCACCGGCAAATTCGCTTCCACTTCTTCTGGATATACTTTGTCAACAGTCAGGAACAGATCCGCGTTGCCGTGACAGGCATCACAAGACTCCGTTTGCGGCGTGTTGCGCTGAATATTGTGCGGCGTGGTGTAGACCCAGGTGGGCAGCGCGTTAAAGTTCGCCAGCAAATCCTCACCGTAATAAGCAAAACTATCCCCGGCCACCGGCACATGCCGCAGCGTCACATATTCATACGGCCGATCGTAGCTTTCCAACGGATTCTTCCCGATGATAAACGTGAAATAAGAGCCATCCGTAGCATAAAACGGATTACCGGTCGCCTCACTGATTTGCACATGGCAGCCATCACAGCTGGTATATGAAACCGAATGGCAAACCTGGCAAGAAAGGTCGCCCCCATGCTCCTGGTGCATCTCAATACCATCGTCCTGCATAGCGGCCGTTACGTGGCATGTCTCACAGCGCGGGCTTTGCACACCGTCATACCGGTGGTCAGCGGGCGCTTCAAGCTCTGCTAACTGTGCTTCTGGCCCTGTATGGCAAGATTGACAATCATCAGGCGCACCGTGCATCTGGTGCCCAGAATGGCAATCAACACAAGACATACGTCCCTGGCTAAAATGCACATCGGGCCGCAAATCTTCATGCTTGCCCAAATATTCATTGCCCACCCGGCTGCCGTGGCAGGCGGTGCAGTTGCGCGTCATGGAGGGCGTTTCGTTAAACAAATGGCCCTCAATAAGACCGCCACCCACCAAATTGGGCTGACTTACATGACACTCCCCACAGGTGGCATGACAACTGCTGCAATGGTTGCTAAACATGCCTTCAATTACTTCATGGTCTTCTGGCAAAGTGCGGGCATCCAGCACCGTCCAGTAGCCCGCCAAATTACTGTGCAGGTTATTGTCATGGGTAGCCACCACATCAGGATGACACTCACCACAAGATTCCACCGGGTTTTCACTTGGATTGTTAATAAGGCCCACGTGGGCATCAAACTTGTCGGGCGTGTTTTGCCCGGCATGGCAATCAATGCAGGCCACCTGGCCATGTACTTCTTCGGGGAACAGCTCCCCGTCTACCAAAACCTTCTCCCATGGCTCCAACGGAGCCACTTCTCCCCCTCAACCTTCCCCTTCGTTTTCGGTAATCACCTCTTCTTCGGGATCGGCTGTTTGGATGAGCAGGTCTTTGTTGGTGTGGCAATCCAGGCAATTGTCAACAGGAACGGCCGTTTCCACCAGGGCTACCTGTGGCTCTTCAGTGGGAGAAACAGTCGCGGCTGCTTCTACCAGTTCCGGCTCTACATTGGCAACCTCAACGGCCGTATCCGATTCGGCCGTCTGGCAACCAACCACCAGCAATGTTCCGCATAACAAAAGCAGGCACACCACCACATTTACTGTTTTGTATGGATATTTTGCCTGTACCAAAATCATCTCCTTGCACATCGGTTAAGGACGCTTAAACAACATATTGCTGCGTCCGAAGCTGCTAATTTCGCAACATTTGTTAGTGAATTTTGTCACAAACAGTATAACTAACTGTTGGGCGAAATCAATCCATTTTCAAGGTTTTTCTTATTGCTTTTGCTTCTTGGCACTCATAATCAAAAACAATCAATGAACCGCTCCACCCTATTGAGTTCGCTATTTTTTGTTGATAGAATGGCTATATTGTTAATATTTTCACAAACAGATGTTTGGGAATTTGAGGCGACTATGAAACAGTTTTGGAAAATAATACGATTCAATTGGCCGGTACTGCTGGGTGGATTTGTGGGAACGGCCGTTTTGCTTTTTACCGTGCAGGTAGCCATCGCGCAGGATGATGGCGAGCCGGAAACACCCGTTATGCCAACCCAAGAATGCCAGGAATGTCACCTGGACGTGGCCAACCATTGGCAAGACAGCGCCCATGCCCACGCCTTTGATGATGAAGTGTTTCAGGCGCAGTGGCTTAGCTTAGGTGAACCAGCCGAATGTTTGGCCTGCCACACAACCAACTTCCAACCCGCCACGGGTGAATTCAGTGAAGAGGGTGTGGCCTGTGAAGCGTGTCATGGCGAAACAACCGCCGAACATCCGCCTGCCCCCGTGCCCATTCTGGCCGATACAGAATATTGCGGCTCTTGCCACACCACAACGCTGGGTGAATGGCACCAAACGGGCCATGCCTCTGAAGATATTGGCTGCATGGATTGCCATGATCCACACAGCCAGCAGCCGCTTTTTGCCGAGGCAGATGAGATGTGTGTCAATTGCCATGAGGAGAGCATGGGCGATTACCTGGAAGATTTGCACATTCAAGAAGGCATTGGCTGTGTGGATTGTCACGCCCTGGTCATTCCTCCTGAAGAGTTGCCAGCGGATGGCATTGTTCCCACGGGGCATGCCTTCACCATTACGCCAGCCACCTGTGTGGCCTGCCATACAGATGCGCTGCATGCTGGCTTTTCTTTGCCGGGTTACGAACATGGGGCCGCAGCGGCAAACGGAGCTGAGGAGCCAGTGGGATTTACCACCAACACAGGTTTGGAGGCAACCGAGTCTGAGAATGGTGAATCGGCAGAGCTGACGCCAGAACAGAAGTTGCAAACATTAGAAACGGCGCTGGCAACCAGAAATGTAACGCTGCTGTTTCAAGGTGGGGTGCTAGGTCTGGTTTTGGGGAGTTCCACCGCCTGGTTTGTGGCGAATAATGTGCGCCAACGGCGTGAGCATGACGAGGGTAATGATGAGCAAGCAAAATAATGATAATCGCAAACCGCCGCTGCTTAGCCGTCGGGATGCGCTAAAGATAATTGGGGCAACAGGGGCAACGGCCGTTATTGCCCAGGCGGTTACGGCTGGCCCACTTTCATCTGGAGCCATCGAAGGGTTGCAGCGAGAATCGCACCACGCCAGTTCAGACCATGAATGGCACATGGTGATCGATTTGGAACAGTGCATTGGCTGCCATTACTGCATTTGGGCCTGCCAGGCCACCAACGACGTGCCAGAAGACAACATGCGCTGGAACATTGGCTTCCCGGAACAGACGGAAGGGGGCACCGGCTTTTTCATGACCCGACCTTGTTTGCATTGCCAGGAAGCGCCATGCACCAAAGTGTGCCCGGTTGGGGCTACCTGGGTGCGGGAAGATGGCATTGTGGCCATGGATTATGACCGCTGCATTGGCTGCCGCTATTGTGAAGTGGCCTGCCCGTACGATGTGCGCCGCTTCAACTGGGGTTCCATCGATACAGAAAATCCTTACCAACCCACCTGGGGTGTGGCCGAAGTGGATCGTCGGGAGCGTGGCGTGGCGGAAAAATGCACGTTCTGTGTTCATCGCATTGATCGCGGTTTAGCGCAAGGGCTAACGCCGGGGGTAGACCCGCAAGCAACGCCAGCTTGTGTGAACATTTGCCCGGTGGGCGCGCGGGTTTTTGGCGATATTAAAGACCCAGAAAGCCCAGTTTCTAAATATTTGGACGAGCATGAAACGTTCCGGCTGCGGGAAGATTTTGGTACGGAGCCGAAGGTGCATTATGTGCGCCCGGAGCGTGAGGAGGTGTGAGATGGCGGTAACGCAATTACCAGAGAAGAAGGTGAGGAGGATACGGCCGTTTCACATTTGGGTAGCGTCACTGGCAATTATGCTGCTGGTGGGTGGCTGGGGTATTTACCAGACCTTGTGGCACGGCTTGCAGGTCACCAACCTGACCGACCAGGTGCCTTGGGGCTTGTGGATTACCCACGATCTCTCAGCAATTGCCTTGGGCGCGGGAGCTTTTACGTTTTCGGCCGTAGTCTATTTGTTCCGCATCAAGCGATTTGAGCCAGTGGCCCGGATGGCTGTTTTTGTTGGATTTTTGGGGTACACCTCTGCCATGCTTGCTTTGGCAATGGACATTGGCCGTCCAGACCGCTTTTGGCATCCACTGGTGTATTGGAATGTCCATTCTGTGCTGTGGGAAATTACCCTGTGCGTGATTTTGTACTCCACCGTTCTGGTGATTGAGGTGCTGCCGATTTTGTTCGACAGCCGTCTGTTTGACAACCGCCCCAAATGGCGCACCTTTGGCCACAAACTGCACAAGCTTACGCCAGTGATGGCGGTGTTGGGGCTGGCGCTGTCGATGCTGCACCAATCGTCACTGGGGGCCACATATGGTGTCCTTTCTGGCCGGGCCATCTGGTTTAAGCCATCGATGCCGGTAATGTTTATTTTGTCGGCAGTGGCTGGGGGTGTTTCGGCCACGCTGCTGGTGACGATGATTACCAGCAAGTTGACCAATCGGGAACTCATCGACAAGTTTTTACGCCGAGACATTGCTCGGCTGGCAGCGTTTACCCTGCTGGCCTATATGTATTTGAAGTTGTGGGACTGGTTGGCGACATCTTATTACAGCCAGGCACCGGGCACGGCCGATGCCCTGACGCGCTTGCAAGCGACCACGCCATACACGCAATCTTTCTGGTGGATTGAAGTTTTTCTTTGTGGCCTGATACCCGCTGTAATTTTGTTGAACCGGCAGATGCGACGGCAAGAATGGCCGCTGATGGGGGCGCTATTTTTGGTGATTTTTGGGGTCATTATCAACCGTTGGAATGTCACTTTGTCTGGCCTGGTTGCGCCGCCGCAGTGGTCGCCAGGGGTGCTGGGGCGGACGATTGCGGTGGCCTACACGCCATCCTGGGTGGAGATTGCGGTTTCTGTGGGAGTGTTGGGGTATGCGCTGTTGGCATTTACGTTGGGGGCAAAATATTTACCGCTCTTTGGTGATACGGCCGTTTCTTCCGCCGCCTCTACTGATTAAGTAAGCACGGTTCGTGAACCGCCCTTACAATTTTAAGGAAGTGTGAAATGAACCATTTGAAATATGTTCGTTATTTTATTTTTTGCATGATTTTTTTGCTGCTGGGAACGGCCGTTAGCTGCGCAACAACTGAAGAAGCCGAACAGACGACAGACGACACAGCATCCGAGATCGAGGTGCCTGGAGAAGTGACGGTTGTGCAAGAAGCCGCGCTGGAACATCTACGCACGATTGCCCAAATAATGGTGCCACCCGAAAGTACACCGTGGGACATGACCACAAATGATGATTTTGCCGAAACGGGCACCAGCATTTATCTATTTTCTGCCGAAGATGACAAATTAAGCATCTCCTACCCCACCCCCGCCAGCGAAGAAACGCTGTTTTATGTGGCGCTGCGCAATGCGTCGCTGGATTTTTGCTGGCAGGCGTTTATTAATGCGAAAGGTGAAATCCAATCATCGGGATACGATCTGGTGGAGCCAGGATTGTCGAATCCGTCGGCACAGTATTGCGAGGAGCAGGGCTACACGTTTGAGATTCGCACGCGGGATGATGGCAAGCAGTGTGGGGCCTGCGTTTTCTCTGAAGCAGAAGATGATGTGTGCAATGCCTGGGATTATTTTTACGGCAATTGCGCCCCCGCCGAGTAGCTAGAACCACGTCTTACACTTAAAGGTTTCGGGCGTGCTGGATAACTTTGTCGTCACAATTCTTCACAGTCACCCTCACCCTTCCAATACGCATGAAGCGCAAAAGATACGGGGCACTGAAAATTCAGTGCCCCGTTAGCGTACAAAAAAGTTGTGAAGGAATTGTGTGAGTCAGCCTTGAGGGGCAGAGAAAAAAATAGCAGCGTTATGCAATTAGAGAAGCACGTATATCGCTCCAGAGATTTCTCAGGGGTACCGAGGTGGAAAGCAATTTCTTGAAGTCATTGTTTTCACTATCTTCAAGAGCTAAAAGATGACAGAAGCCAACAAGGCCATTTATAGGCTCGCCTATCTCATAACTTGCAGCCCACCAGAAGTATTGGGATGGTGTTATCCGCTGATCGGGCGCACGTTCGTCTAGAGGCAAGCTAAAAGAAGGAACCTGTTTGATGGTTTCTTCTAGCCAGGAAAAAAGATTACAGGTGATGTATAGAATAAACTCCAAGCTTTTTTCTTGTTTGGCATTAAGTGTAAATTTGTTGGGAAAGAACAGTAATGTGCTCTCTACAATAGCGACTAGAGCGGTATTTAATCGGACTTGGAAGCTGTCAATAGGCTGATTTTTCAATAACACAGCCAGATTGTTTTGAAGGTTAACAATCCTTTCTTTTATTTCATCAAGCGGTATAGTCGAGCAAGGTTTGCGCACGAGGGTTCATTCCTTCCAAAGCTACGCACATAATGGATACCAGAATTTTAGGCATAGTTGGCCGAAGGCATTTGGATGTAATGGTCTGGTTGTTCATGGTTTTGTTTGATGGCAAAGAAACGGCGCTCAATTTCTTTGAGAACGGCCGCTTCATAAAAAATCATGCCGCATTTCGTACAAACCTGTACGGGTGTGTTCGGAACAAGCAAATAGTCGCCATCATGACTGTAAAGATAATCGGTATGGCGAATTTCGTACGATTCTGCGCCACAAAATGGGCAATGACCTTCTGTTTTTTCACTCATCTCTTGTTCCTCGTGTCCACGGATCTACAAACTTCGGTGGTTGTGGAATGTAAACCGTTACTAATACGATTTTCTCTCCACGCCAGCCGCAAACCACATGAATTGGTAACTCGGCAGAGAACCCTACAATCAAGCAGCTTTCACCTCGACCCGTGTTTGGATATGTTTCCAAAATTTCGCCATTTAGCAAAGCATCTTCAACCTACATCAAGGTAAGGTTATCTGATTTTCTTTCAATATCAGCATGTAAGCTGTACAAATAATATCTTGCCGAATAAGCTGCTTTATCTGGTCAATTTCCATGATGCAGTTCTATGCAAATGGTTTTAGATTTGGAAAGCAAGCAAATTAAATTTTGCTCTAACTTGCATTGTGCCCTAGCCGATTTTTGAGTTCTTGCAGCACTTTTTGGGCGGCGACGGGAATGACGGTGCCGGGGCCGAAGATGGCGGCAGCACCGTGATCGGTTAGGAATTGGTAATCCTGCGCTGGGATGACCCCGCCGATGACGACCATGATGTCGGAACGGCCGTATCCCGCCAACGCCTCCACCAACTGCGGCAGCAGCGTCTTGTGCCCCGCCGCCAGTGAGCTGATACCCACCACATGCACATCGTTTTCGATGGCTTGCTTGGCCACTTCGGCCGGGGTTTGGAAGAGCGGGCCGATGTCCACGTCGAAGCCGAGGTCGGCGAAGGCGGTAGGCCACCACTTTGCGCCACGATCATGGCCGTCCTGGCCGATTTTGGCCACCATGATGCGCGGGCGGCGGCCCTCTTGCTGCTCAAATTCGTCGGCCATGCGGCGCACGGTTTCAATCTCCATTTTTGCTCCAAATTCGCTGCTGTAAACGCCGCCAATCGAGCGGATGGTGGCTTTGTGGCGACCCCACACTTGCTCCAATGCGCCGGAAATCTCGCCCAGGCTGGCGCGGGCGCGGGCGGCGTTGACCGCCAGTTCCAGCATGTTCCCCTCGCCAGATTCGGCGGCAGGTGAGGGCGTTGAGGGCTTTTTCGACTGCGGCGGCGTCCCGATTGGCGCGTAATTCTTCTAGTCGGGCGATTTGGGAATGGCGAACGGCCGTATTGTCCACTTCCAAAATATCAATCGGGTCTTCCTGATCCAGCCGGTATTTGTTGACGCCGACGATGGTTTCCTGGCCGGAGTCGATGAGCGCCTGGCGGCGGGCGGCTGCTTCCTCGATGCGCATTTTGGGCAGGCCGGTTTCCAGCGCTTTGGCCATGCCGCCGAGTTCCTCGACCTCCTGAATGTGTTCCCAGGCGCGGTGGGCCAGCTCGTGGGTGAGCGTTTCGACGAGGTACGACCCGGCCCACGGATCGACGGTGCGGGTGATGCCGGTTTCGTGCTGCAAATAAAGCTGGGTGTTGCGGGCAATGCGTGCCGAAAAGTCGGTGGGCAGAGCGATTGCTTCGTCCAGGGCGTTGGTGTGCAGCGATTGGGTGCCGCCAAACGCCGCCGCCATCGCTTCCAGGCAGGTGCGGGTGACGTTGTTGAATGGGTCTTGCTCCGTCAGGCTCCAGCCGGAGGTTTGGCAGTGGGTGCGTAAAGCCATCGACTTTTCGTTTTGCGGATTAAACTGCTTGACGATTTTGGCCCACAGCAGGCGCGCGCGGCGCGCATTTTGGCAATCTCCATGAACACGTTCATGCCAATTGCCCAGAAGAAGGAGATGCGCGGGGCAAAGTCGTCGATGTTCATCCCGGCGGCGATTCCGGCGCGTAAATATTCCAGGCCATCGGCCAGAGTGTAAACCAGTTCGATGTCGGCGGTGGCTCCGGCTTCCTGCATGTGGTAGCCGGAGACGCTGATGGCGTTGAATTTGGGCATCTCGCGGGCGGTGTAGGCGAAGATGTCGCCGACGATGCGCATGGAGGGGCGGCGGGTAGATGTAGGTGTTGCGCACCATGTACTCTTTGAGGATGTCGTTTTGGATGGTGCCGGTGAGCTGGTCGTGGGGCGCGCCCTGCTCCTCGGCGGCGACGATGTAGAAGGCCATGATGGGCAGCACCGCACCGTTCATCGTCATGGAGACGGACATTTTGTCCAGCGGGATGCCGTCGAACAGGATGCGCATGTCGAGAATGGAGTCAATCGCCACGCCTGCCTTGCCTACATCGCCCACGACGCGCTCGTGGTCGGAGTCGTAGCCACGGTGGGTAGCCAGGTCGAAGGCGATGGAGAGGCCGCGCTGCCCGGCGGCGAGGTTGCGGCGGTAGAAGGCGTTGCTCTCTTCGGCAGTGCTGAACCCGGCGTACTGGCGCACGGTCCACGGCCGTACGGCGTACATGGCGGGGTAGGGCCCACGCAAATAGGGTGGAATGCCGGCGACGAAGTTGAGGTGTTCCATTTGCTGCAAATCGTGTGGGGTGTAGAACGGCCGTACTTCAATTTGTTCCAGGGTTTGCCAGGTGGAGATGGGGTTGGAAGGAATGGCCGTATCTCCCGCTGAACTATTTGGTGATTTGTACTCGATTTTGGTGAAATCTGGTTGATTCATCTCATTGATTCCTTATTAATAGGACGCAGATTTTCCTGATTTTCCTGATTTTTTGATCTTGTTAATCAGGGAGATCAGGGTAATCAGCGTTCTATTTATCTTCTGGCGAGTGAGGCTTATTGTGATTGCTCCAGGCTTTGCGTTTATGTTTTGGCGTATGCCCAAAATTTAGCAGGAGCCCAACTTCGTACTTTGTAGCTTTTAGATAATTTAGCAGTTGCGCTTCATGCGCAGGGATTAACCCACGGCTTGCTTTCAATTCCACAATGATAAGGTCATTCACGACGAGATCGGCAAAATATTCGCCGATGACATGTTCTCTATAAAAAACAGAAATCGGTTTTTGTTGATCGACTTGAAAACCGCGAGCGCGCAATTCGATGGCGAGTGCATTTTCATATGCTTTAGTTCAGGAACGATAACCAGCGGTTCATATGTGGAGTTAGATGTCTCATCCTATTTGCAAAATGATGGCTTAGTTAGCCTGGCAATTGTGGCGGAGATAGCTGGTCGGAATACATTTTCTAGCCGGGAAGGGGTAAACGTACCCGAGTTGATTATTGTCACGGACTAGCAAGCTAAGGAAATGAGCAGATAGATAAAACATATTAATTTTGTACATTCTGCAGATGGCCTGGGGAACGGCCGTTTCGCCTCTTGATTCGCTCCAATATAAAACGTGCCTATGATGACGGTTTAGTAATAGAACATTTGAGCCGCTGTAATGCTTTCTGTAAGCAAAAATCTAAATAATATTTACGTTGCCTGTCCTTTTTCAGTCTTAAGTGTTTGCTGGTTTGTTTCTTACAATAAATTCAACTGTACAAACCGACAAACCTCGCGGTATCGCGGACTTCCGTTTTTTTAGATTTTATCCGCGACACGCTTATTTTTATCAATCAATCCCGATTTAATAACTCTACAATTAAATAATCGTTTTGACTACCAATTTCAGTGGTGTTCAAAGTAGTCTAGCGAATTATATTCAGTCATTTGTCAAAATGGTGCTCACTATTTTGGCCTAACTGCCGTTAGGCAGCTTTTGTTTCTCTGTGTGCCGTTATTGTTTTGCCAAGGACATTCTTTGAGCAGGATGTCCTTGGTAAAAATCTTCTACATCAAAAGAGGGTTTTTAGGAGGAAAGTTATGTTTCATATGCGTACATCCCCGTTTCGTTGGCTACTTTTGCTGGCCGTTTTATTCCTGGGCGTCATGTTGGTGTCTCGTCCGCTCGTGTCGGCCCAAACGGCCGTTCTCTACATCAACGAAATTGTTGCCTCTAACGACAGTACCATTGCTGATGAGGATGGCGAGTTTGAAGATTGGATTGAAATTTATAATTCAGGCGGAACGGCCGTAAATCTTGATGGTTACGGTCTGACCGATAATGATTCAGACCCCTTCAAATGGACATTCCCCGCGGTAACCATTCAGCCAGGTGAATTCCTCATGGTGTGGGCATCCGATAAAGAGCGGGCGACCCCTGGCAGTCCACTACACACCAACTTCAAAATTAGCGCTGGCGGCGAAGAGATTGTGCTCACCGCACCCGGTGGCCTCCAGGAAGATTATTTGCCTCCGGCCGCACTGCAAACCGACCTTTCCTACGGCCGTCAGCCAGACGGCCCTGGCGCACTGGTCTTCTTTACTGAGCCAACCCCTGGTGCCAGCAACACGACAACAGGATATAGCGACATTCTAGACCCGCCAGAACTCTCGCAGACCGGCGGCTTTTATACGGCTGGTTTCCAACTGGCGCTCAGCACTGACCAGGCAGATACGACCATCTACTACACGCTGGACGGCAGTGAGCCAACGACCAGTTCGGCCGTTTATTCTGGGCCTATCACCATAGACAGCCGTACCGGCGATCCCAACGTGCTTTCTACCATTCGCACCACGCTGCCCAACGTCTACTGGGCCGCACCGGCTGGGGAAATCTTTAAGGGTACCGTCGTGCGGGCTATGGTTGATAAACCAGGTGCGCTTGCCAGCCCAATTGCTACCCAAACCTATTTTGTGGACCCGGATATGTTCAGCCGCTACACCTTCCCGGTGATTTCCATAGCTACTGATGCGGATAATTTGTTTGATCCGGAAATTGGTATTTACGTGGTGGGCAATTACACAAACTATTTCCAAAATGGCATCGAATGGGAACGCCCAATCCACATCGAATATTACGAGCCAGACGGCACGCTGGGCTTTGCTCAGGATGCCGGGGTGCGCATTCATGGCTCCAAGAGCACCATTTACCACTTCAAATCGCTGAGAATCTATGCCCGTTCGGAATACGGTGCAGATACCATCGACTATGAGATTTTCCCCGGCTGGCGGAATGATGAATTTGAGCGGCTCATTCTGCGTAATTCTGGTCAAGATATTTACTCAACCATGTTCCGGGATGCAATGGCTCAAAGTCTCGTTTCACATCTCAGCTTCGATACGCAGCCGTACAAACCAGCCGTTGTCTTTTTGAATGGTGAATATTGGGGTGTGCATAACATCCGCGAAAGATTGGACAATAACTATCTGGGTCTCACCTACGATATCGACAATAACCAACTGGACTTGCTGTCCAATCGTGGCGTGGTTGAAGAAGGAAATGCCGATCATTTTAACGCGATGATGAACTTTGTTAACAGCAACAGCCTGGCGGATCCGGCCAATTATGCCTACATGCACACGCAGATGGACGTGCAAAACTTCATCGAGTACATGACGGCCGAAATTATTATGAACAACGCCGATTGGCTGCAAAACAATATCGATTACTGGCGCTATCAGACGGATGCCTACGATCCTGATGCGCCGGAAGGGCAAGACGGCCGTTGGCGCTGGCTAATGGGAGACCTTGATCAGGCGTTTGGTCTGGCTGGCGGCGCGGGTTCCTCTTCCTATGACCGACTGGCCTGGGCCACCCAGCCGGGCTTCCCGCCTTACAATGCCTCGATGGCGGTATTGCTGCGAGCTTTACTGGAAAATGATGAATTCCGCACCGATTTCATTAACCAGTTTGCCGATCAGCTAAACACTGCCTTTGTGCCGGATCGCGTTGTGGCTCAAATTGATGCGATGCAGGCTGTACTGGTGCCCGAAGTGCAGGAGCATATCGACCGACACGGCCGTCCCACATCTATCACCGCCTGGAACAATTCTGTGCAGGCGCTGCGCACCTTTGCCCTGAACCGCCCTGCGGCGCAACGGCAGCATGTCATAAACCGCTTTGGGCTGGGCGGTTTGGCCAACGTCACGCTCAATGTTTCTAATTCAAATTTTGGCTCTGTGCGGATCAATTCTGTGCTGATTAACGAGGATACGATTGGTCTAAGCGGAGCGCCATATCCGTGGACGGGCAGTTACTTCCAGGATGTCCCCATCGAAATTGAGGCGATTCCGCAACCGGGCTACATCTTTGCCGGTTGGAGTGAACTACCGGGTGAAACCAGTGCAACGATTTCGCTGACGCTAAGTGGGGATTTGTCATTAACGGCCGTATTCATCCCTGATGATGGCCAACCGACACCAACCCCAACCAACACGCCAACGGCTACAGCAACGCCGCTACCCACCGAGACACCGCTGCCGCCCACCATCACACCAACACCCAGCGCAACGTTGCCGCCTACGGTCACCCCAACACCATCCAACACACCGCTGCCTACCAACACGCCAACACCAGGCGCTGGGGGCAATTTCACCTTCAATCCCGTAGCAGATGCCATCGTCCTTTCCAATCGCGCCACAGCCAACTATGGGACGATTGGCAGCCTGGGCAGTGACGACGTGCCGGTGATGGTGAGCTATCTTCGGTTTGATGTGCAGGGGATGAGCAGCAGTGTACAAAGCGCCACGCTACGCATCTACCCGAGCAGCGGCTCGTCAGCTTTTGTCATTGCGAGTGTGGCGGATAATAGCTGGGTAGAAACCAGCATCAATTACAGCAATGCACCGGCGTTGGGCAGCGTAATTAACGGGTCTGGTGCCGTCGCTGCGGGCAGTTACATCGAGATTGATGTGACGGCCTATGTTACCGGCAATGGCACGCTCAGTTTGGCACTGGTTGCGGATGAAAACGGCCGTAATATCTTCAACAGCCGTGAAGGAGCCAATCCGCCAGAACTGGTGATTGTTACTAACTAAGTCGGTTTAGTAAACTTATTTCCCCGGAAACTTTGAGTTTCCGGGGAAATGTTTTGGAAAATTTTTCGTTTCAGGAAGCAAAGATGATTGGGCGTAAGCAACTTTGGCGTATCGTAATTAGCGTGATGTTTGTTGGGTTGATTTCTAGCGCCACCGTTCAGGCCCAGGCCACCGAAAATGTTGTCACGGTTGATGTGATTCGCAATGGCTTTGCGCTGGGCGTCAATAATGATCATTGTCCGACGAAACATGATCCAGCAGAAGAACCCATCAGCGCCGCAGAGTGGACATTTGACGAATATATTACCCTCTCCAAATGCGGTCTCAGCAAGAATAGCCACCCAACAGACCCCAACGGCGGGGGCGCGATGTTTAAGAATGGGCCAATCGAAAACTCCGGTCGAGGCTATCCGGGCGTTCCGGCGCATATGTGGCAAACCTATGATTTAGTGGCTCTTGGCGTGCCCGCTGGCACAGCAGTAACTGTTGACATAACATTGGAGCTGATTAGCGTGGGGGGAACGGATTTTACGGCCGTTATTGAAACCAGCCACGATGGTCAGAACTGGACACCAGCGGTGACGCTGATTGATTTTCCACTAGAGAGCTGTGGCGAGTGGAAATATCCGTTGTATTGTGGCAACGCCGTTGTTGATTATGCACCCTATTTTCGGCTGGCGCTCACGTCTGTTTGGGAAGAGCAGCTGGGGCAAAAATGGGTAATTCACAGCCTGAATTTCAGTTATGAAGCGGCTAGTTTGGTGATGCCGACGGTGGCAGAAACGGCCGTACCCATCACCATGCCGCTGCTCCAATTTCGACAGCTGCTTTTTTACTTTTCACCCATGTTATGGTGGTGGTAAAAGGTAATCTTTAACAAGAAGAAAACAAGATTTAGACGGTTGGCCTGATTTTCTTGACTGCTTTCAGCAGAGAATCAGGCCAATTGCCTATTTAGGGTCTTAAACAAATAACGGTTCCATCTGGATACGATTCATTTTTTCGGTGATGGTGGCCTGGGGAACGGCCGTATCCACCCGCGACGCCGCATCCAGCACCATCGGCAACAACGTTGTGTCCCCCACCGTGTTCAGGAAGACACCGGGCTGGCTGAGCACCCACTGCACCGCCAGATCAATTTCGGCCTGGGTGTTAAACGGCTCGTACCATGTGGTGTGCGTTTTTGGCTTGTCACCCCACGGCCCTTTGGACAGCGCTTTGATGGTTTGAATGGCGACGTTTTTCTGATGGCAAACGGCCGTTAGCTGGGCAAAGTCGGCGGCGTACTGCGGATTTTGCATCATGGTTGGGTTGTAGGGCAGCAGCACGGAGTCAAAATCAAAGCGTGCCAGGCTCTTCAGGTGCATTTGGGCCACGGTAACCCCATGCCCGGTCACGCCCAAAAAGCGCGTCAACCCTTGCTCCCGCGCCTCGATGAACGCTTCTAACGCCCCGCCCGGCCCCATCGCCGTCTCCCACTCGTCTGGCTCCACCAGAATGTGCATTTGCCACAAATCCACGTGGTCGGTTTTTAGGAGGTCGAGGGAGCGGTGCAGCTCTTCTTTCGCTTCTTGGTAAGTGCGTTTTTCAGTTTTGGTGGCCAGGAAAAATTCATCGCGATGGTGCTTTAGCCAGGGCCCCAGACGTAATTCTGCGTCACCGTAGGAAGCGGCCGTATCGATATGATTGACGCCATATTCCAGCAATAAATCCAGCGTTTTGTTCGCTTCTGCCTGTGGGGTGCCCCAAAAAGCGGCCGCGCCAAACAAAGTGCGCGTGCTGTTGTGTCCGGTTCGTCCAAAAGGAATTTTTTCAATCATGATGTTTCTCCATGTAGTAAGTTAGAAAAATCAGCAATTTTTCTCGTAAAGTTTTTCGAGGAGTAAGCATCATCAGCTGCGTCTCCGGGCAACCTTTCGCATTTGAGAATGCTCACTCCTCTCCATGCTGATTAGCGTCCTATTTCTTTTTGCAGCCACTGGTTGATTGCCAAACAATCTGCGCCAAGGTGGATGAAGGCGTCAATGCCGGCGGCTTTGTGCGCTTCAATCTGGTCTTTGGGATAGCCCGCCAGAATGACAACGGCGTCTGGCTGCTGTGCTTTGATGCCCTGGATCAAGGGCGGCACAATGTCCGGGTAGGTCTCATCCGTAGAGCAAATGACCACGGCTTTGGCACCAGATTTGGTGGCGGCGGTAACGGCCGTTTCCACCTCAGCAAACCCACCCTCATCAATCAACGCAAAACCGCCCACCTCAAAAAAACCGCGCGTAAAATCGGCGCGGGCCTTGTGCTGGCGCAGTGGCCCCATGTTGGCCAGGAAAATTTGCGGCCGTTTTCCATGATTTGCGGCATAGGTTTCTGCCCAATTTCGTAATTGTTCAAATGGCTCGGAAAGGCGGATGGGTTTGATCGGGGAGATTGGAGATTGGAGACTGGAGACTGGAGACTGCTCACTGCTTACCGAATACTGAATACTGTTTACCGGCAACTGCTCCCCCACATCGGCATACTGATTCACCCCCACCAGCACCTGTATTCGTTTGGCCAGGTTGGTTTGGCGAGAAACGGCCGTTTCCGAGACCCATTTTTGCGGTAATCCAGCTTGCAGCGCGGCCACCATGCCGCCTTGCCCTTCAATCTCCTGGAAAAGCGCCCAGGCCCGTTGCGCCAGCTGATCGGTGAGCCATTCGGCGTAGTAGGAACCGCCTGCCGGGTCGATGAGCTGGGTCAGGTTGGCTTCTTCTTGCAAAATGAGCTGCTGATTGCGGGCAGTGCGCCGGGCAAATTCGTCTGGCTCGTCGGCAAAGGGCTGGTTGAAAGGGGCGGTAAGCAGGCTGTCTACACCCGCGACGGCAGCGGCAAACGCCTCGGTGGTGGTGCGCAGCATGTTTACATAAGGATCAAGGCGGCTTTTGTTGGCCGCGCCCGTTTCGGCATGAATCTTCATTTTTTGCGCCGCAGCCTCCCCGCCAAAGGCAGCCACGACCTGCGCCCAAAGCTGGCGGGCTGCCCGCAGCTTGGCAATCTCCATAAAAAAGTCACCGCCAAGGGCAAAAACAAAGCGCATCTGGCTGGCAATCTGATCAATTTCCAAATTGCGTGTTTGCAGCTGGCGAATATGATGCACGCCCACAGCCAGCGCAAAGGCCAGTTCCTGCACGGCATTTGCGCCGCCGTTGTGGTAAACGGCCGTATCCACCGCAATCGTGGTGAAAAGTGGCGCATTTTCGTTGGCCCAGCGCAGCCATTGGGCCAATTCCTCATACAAATTATCCAGCGGGGCACTGCCCTGCCGGGCCAATTCCGCCACAGGGTCGTGCAGCAAACCGCCCTGTAAATCGGCAGGCGATTGGTTGGTTTGTGCCAACAGCTGCTTTAGATGGGCAAGGATGGTAGGCGGCCCGGCCAGCAAAACGGGCGCGGCGGCAAACACAACGCCGTTCAGGGCCGCTGCTAAATCGTCCACGGTTTCTATTTTGGGCTGCGATGTATCCAGGAAAACGGCCGTTTGCCCTCGTTTCAAATCTGCCAACAGCGCCTGGTTAAATTGCTGCGGTGTGGGGCAATCCAGCCGCTGGGCGATAAGCCAGGGCCGGTTCAGGTAGCCTTCCGCCTGTGTGCCGCGCCGGAAAGGGGGCTGGCCTGGTGAGGGCGTTTCG
>JACKBR010000028.1 GCA_020634495.1 Ardenticatenaceae bacterium
TTGACCGTTGCCCGGCATGACAAAACGGCCGTACGCCTGATGTATTTATGTCAAATGACGGTTCCGGGTGCGCCAAATATTTATTATGGGGATGAAATTGGCTTGTCTGGGGCACACGACCCCTACTGCCGGGGCGCATTCCCCTGGCACGATGAGGGCAGCTGGGACTTTACGCTGCTAGAGGACATTAAACAGTACATTCAGCTCCGGCATCAATTCCCGGTGCTGCGGCGAGGTGATTTTCGCATTATGTACGCCAATGAGCATGTGGTGATGTATCAGCGGAAGTACCGGGGGCAAACGGCCGTTATTGCTTTTAACATGAATGATCGTGAAGAAACCGTCATTGCCCCGCCTGGTTTTTCCCAGCATTTAGAAGAGAAACTAAACCCGAACGGGCAGCCTTTTAAGGCAAACGCCACGCTAACTGTGCCGCCCCAAAACGGCCGTGTTTGGATAGATGAGGTGTAACAGCCTGTTTCTTAACTTTTTTCGTATCCTTAACGGCGTTGTTGCCCGATTCTCGTTATCATATGGGAACTTTGGCCTCGTCCCAAGTAATGAGGCGCTATTCAGTGTAATTGATAAGGAAACGGCCGTTTACTTGAACCAAAATGCGGCAAAGATTAAACTAGGTGTTAATCCAGAAAGTAAGCTGGTAAAGATTAACTAAAATTATCGGCTTACAGAACCCCATAATCCGTCAACCTTACACTGCACACGATGTAATCCTGTTTCACACAAAAAGGTAGTCACCCTATGAGTAATGCCTCAATAAAAACACCAGTTGATCCAAAAGATGCCTACATCCTTGTTGTTGAAGACAATGTCTCAAACTTTGTCCTCATTGCCCGCCTGCTTGCCTTTATGGGTGTGCAAAAGTGTGAATGGAAAACAACCGGCTGGGGCGTGGTTGATTTTGCCAACACCATGTCCCGCGTTGATCTTATCCTGATGGATCTCCGTCTGCCGCATGAAGATGGCTACGAAGCGCTCAAGCAAATCCGCTCTGATCCTCATCTGCAAAACACCCGCGTCGTGGTTGTTACCGCCCACGGCAGCAGCGCTGAAATGCAAAAGGCCCGCGAGGTCGGCTTTGATGGCTTCCTATCCAAACCGTTAGATGCCGATCGGTTCCCAGAACAAATTAAGCAAATCCTCAATGGAGAGTCTGTGTGGGATTTGGGAATCTAACCCCATCATGCAAGCCTCTTGGAACATTCTCAAAATAAAAACGGATGATCTAGAAACAAAGCGTAAAGGCACGCTGCTGCAAATACTCATTGTTGCCTTAATTGGCTTGAGTGTGCTGCGTGCCGCTTTTGAGTTTTTTCAACCCTCACAAATTTCTTCCCCACAAGCTCTGGGGCAAACTGCAACTGCATTGTTATTTGGGTTTGCCTGCCTTTTGGTGGTTCGCTCGGGCAAAGTTCGTCTGGCGGCGCATATCTTTTTTAGCGTCCTCAATTTCATCTTTTTTGTCCTTTTAATCACCACCACCCGTAATCTTTTTTTTCCATACCTGATGCTCACCTCGATTGTGGCGATTGCCACGCTCGATTCTGTGCGGGCTTCGGTTTTTTACAGTGCCATCACGTTAACGGCCGTTTCCTCTTATTACATTTTGTCAGGCGCATTTTCTCTCTTGGCTGTGTTAGAGTTTCTCATAACCTGCCTCAGCGTCAGCGTGGTCGCCTGGGCCACGGCCGATTATTTGCAGTCAGCTTTGCGAGATTCCAAAACGTTGGCAGGCGAGCTGCTCAATCAAAGCAACTTGCTCCAGCGACGTGCCCAGCAGCTGCAATTCAGCGCCGAGATTGCCGAAAAAGGCAGCAGTTCGCTCGACCTAGACCAGCTTTTGCAAGAAACGGCCGTTCTCCTCAAATCACAATTTGGCTTTTACCACGTCTCCATTTTCCTAGTGGCCGCCAACAAAAAGACATTGCAACTGCGCGAAGTTGCCACAGATGTTCATATCGACCTGATCGATCTACAGTATGAGTTGCCGCTGGACAATCATTCCATCGTTGGCTGGGCTGGACTGCACCGGGAAACTCGTGTGGTCAATGACGTAAAAACAGATAAAGCGTACAAAGAAGAACCTTTTTTGCCCCATACCCGCACCGAATTAGCGCTGCCGTTGGTGGCCCGGGGCGAACTGCTGGGCGTGCTAGATGTGCAGGGAGACCAACCCAACTTGTTCGCCCAAGAAGATATTGCCATCCTGCAAATCATTGCCAACCAAATAGCTATCAACATTGATAACGCCCGCCTGTTTGCCAAAACCGAATCTCGCCTCAACGAAACGCGCATCTTGTATGAATACAACTCGCTGCTTTCTAGCACCTTAGACGTAGGCGAGCTGTACCGGCGAGCCGCCCGCGCCATGACCACCTGGCTCAACGCTTCACGCTGTCTCATTTTTTCCTGGGACAAGGCAGAGCAAACGGTGACGACCCAGGTAGATTTTATTTACGATCTGGCCGCTGGCGTTGTTGAACAATACCTGCTCGATCTCCCCACTTTGAACCTGGCCAATCATCACAGTATGCGCAAGGTATTGGATTCCGCCCAGCCCAAGGTGTGGCGTTTGGGGGATGCACAGCTAGACCTGGCAGAAAAGCAACGGCTGGAAGAGATTGCCCTTCATAGTTTTTTAGATGTGCCGCTGGTTCGTGGTAGCCAAACTTACGGGCTTGTTCGCCTGTACCGCAGCGCCACCCAGGGCATTTTTACCGATAACGAAATTCAATTGGCCCAGGCGATGGGAAATGAAACGGCCGTAACCCTGGCCAACGCCACCCTCACCTCAGAAACCCAGGCCAGAGTTGCCCAGCTAAGTTCCTTGAACCGGCTTAGCCTCGCCTTGTCAGAAGCGCCAGATTTGCACCAGGTAAACAAAGCAACCCGCCGAGAAATCATGTCGTTGGTAGAGGCCACAGGGTTGGCCATTTTCCTGCTCGACGAAGGACAACAGCTGCTCAACTGGCTTTATCTTTATGATTATGGTCAGGAAGTTGATTTATCCAACGTACCGCCCATCTCTCCAGACATCGGCTTTAGTGGGCATGTTGTTCGCAGCCGCTCCACCCTACACATTCAGTCAACCCCAGAAAACCGAGTCAAATTTAACTCCTTCCAGGTGGGCAGCACAGACGATTTCCACGAATTTTGGTTAGGCATTCCTCTTATTGTGACCAACCAGCTCATCGGCGTGCTTTCCCTGCAAAATTTGGAGCCTTTTAGCGACAGAGACATTGAACTCCTCACCACGATTGCCGGTACCCTGGCCATTGCCATAAACAACCTGCTGCAACTGGAAGCGGTGCAAAAAGCGCTTGACATTCAGTTTGAACAGCGGCTGCAAATTCAAACGGCCGCAGAAGTAGCCGCCGCCGCAACAACCGTACTCGAACAAGATGCCCTGGCCCAACGCACGGTAAACCTTATCAAAGATCGGTTCGATCTTTACTATGTTGGTTTGTTCATGGTAGAAGACAATTTTGCCGTGCTTAAAGCAGGCACTGGTGAAGCTGGTAAAGCCCAGCTAGCGGCCAAGCGCCAGCTGCAAATTGGCGGTCAGTCGCTCATCGGCGGGGCCACCAACGACGGCAAACCACGCATCACCCAAGACGTAGCCAACGACCCTGAATGGCTGCCCAATCCGCATTTGCCCGATACCCGGTCTGAATTGGCGCTGCCTTTGCGGGTGCGTGAAAAAACAATTGGCGCATTAACCGTGCAAAGTGTCGAGCCAAACCTGTTCTCTGATGACCTGCTTGGGGCGCTGCAAATCATGGGGGATCAGTTAGCGGTAGCCATTCAAAATGCCCAGCTTCTGGCCAATGCAGAATCACGAGCAAAGCGTCAGGCGTTCTTAAATAAAATTAGCGCCCAACTTCATCAATCAACTGACGTTGAAACAATAGTTGGTATTGGCTTGAGCGCATTATCTAAACAACTGGATGGAACGGCCGTTGAGCTTCAGCTCGGTCGGCAAAAAGAAACCTCATGACACAACCAGATTTTATCAATGCTGCGGAACAACCCAATACCTCAGCCTTTTTGGACACCTCGCTGCCCAATGTGGCCCGCATTTTTGATTATCTGGTTGGCGGGACGGCAAATTTTGAAGTTGATCGACAGGCGGCTCAAGAAATGCTCAAGCGGCTGCCTTCCCTGCGAAAATGGGTTCGTCTGCGCCGCGCCTTTATTCAAGAAGCAGCCCAGCTATTACGCCGCGAAGGATTTAATCAATTTTTAGACCTGGCCTCTGGTATGCCGTCAGACGACCATTTGCATACCATCGTGGCTGGCAGCCGCATTGTGTACAGCGATATTAATCCAGTCGCCGTGAGTTACGGCCGTAGCCTCTTCAGCGAACGAGAAAATATTGCCTACATTCGTGGCAATGGTCTGGAACCCAAAACAATCCTGTTTGCCCCAGAAGTGCTCAAATTAATCCGGCTGGATGAGCCAGTGGCTATTGGGCTAAACGGCCTCCAGCTGTTTATTGCCCCAGAACAAATGCGGCATTTGGCCCAAACACTTTACGACTGGGCGCCAGATGGCTCCAAGCTGTTTCTAGTATTTCAGACACATGGCGAGATGAAAAACCCTGACGGATACTATGATTTTTTGGAGCTGTGTCGGCAGGCAAACCTGCCAATCCGTCTGCACACGCTAGAAGATTCTGTTGAGGCGCTCAAGCCCTGGCACCCTACCCTGGTGGAGCCAATTACCCAGTTTTTAGGGTTGCCAGCGGATTTTATTACGGATTCTGATCGTTCTGGAATCAATATGGCCTTTTTTGCGGCCTTTCTGCTCAAGCAATAGCTCATCGAACAACAACATAAATCATGCAGGAACATAAGCAGGTAGACCAAGAAAAAAATAACGTTTGGCGTGTTGAGCCAGCCGTGCTGGAATCAGGTTTGTACAATGCGTTTATTCGTCATGCCATCGACAATCGGGGCGTTCTAACCTCCCCGCGCCGGGGGCGGCAGGTTGCCAGCCAGCTCGTCTCGTTAATTCAGCAATATTTGGCATACGAGGCCAACGATACGGACATTACGGCCGTTGCCACCCAACTGGCCGAACAAGGCATGGCCATTGTTACAGCCACCCAAATGATGCGCGTCCTGCACCGGCCAGAAACAATGCCAGAAGACACGGCCGTTTCCCGCCGCCTCAATGATTTCCAAATCATCTTCCTGGAAAAACTGGCCAACGCTCGTGAAATTGTGCAGCAGCGCTTTCAGGAAACAGCCCAAACAGCCCTGCAACGCGCCCTGCACACCCAACTAGAGCACCAAACCTCCCTGCACGAAGCCCAGAAAGAGCGCAACGCCAACCTGAACCAAATTTTGCAGCTCAACGCCAGGCTAAGCCAAACCAACGATCAGGCCACCCTGCTGCGTGAAGCCGTTACCGGCATTTGCCAGGCGCTAGACATCGCCAACGTGACCTTATTCGACGCAACCGACCCGCCCGACATGTGGCGCGTTATTACCACCACCGCCCCGTACCTGAACCAGGGCGACCCTGCGCCGGGCAGCATGGCCGACATGCTGGCCACAGCCCTCAACAAAGATGGCGAAACGGTACGGGCATACCAAACCGAAAGCGGCCAAGATGGTTTGTCTGTTGGCATTATTTTGCGGGTTGGGCAGCGGCTTCTGGGCGGCCTGGTTGCCAACCACGACCACCTGGCCGGCGAGAGTTATGAAGAATATCTCATCCTCATTCGCACCTTTGCCCAAAACCTGGCCGCCTTGTGGGACAATCTCTTTTTGCTCAAAGAAACGCAGCAGCGCGCCCACGAACTAGAAATTCTACACGGCCGTTATCTGGACAGCATTTGGAATACACCAGAGGCCGTCATGCAAGCGCGGGCCAATGAGAGCAACCTGCACATTGTGCGCGAAATTACCGAGCCAGCCACATCAGCTCCCGGCCAGGAAGTGGCCACCTACCAACTGCAAATTGGCGACAATAGTTTTGGCCAGATTCGCCTGCCTGGCATGGCCAACTTATCTGAAGAAGACCACGCTTTTGTGCAAGACCTCATCCGTGAGATGGGTAGTGCCCTGAACAATGCCCAATTTGTGCAAACCACCCGCGCCTACTCCAACCAGCTGCGCCTGGCGGCTGAAGTGTCTCGGGCCGCCACAACCATTTTGGATCGCGACCAGCTGATGCAGGAAGTGGTTGAGCTCATTCGATCCCGCTTTAACCTGTACTACGTTGGCCTGTTTCTGGCAGATGAGCAAACGAACACGGCCGTTCTGCACGCCGGTACCGGGGAAGCAGGTCGTTTACAACTTGAGCTAAAGCACAGCCAGGAAATCGGCGGCACATCTATGGTTGGAACAGTCGTTGCCACAGGTGAGGCGCACGTAGAGCAAAACGTGCAGCAGGCAACTGCATTCAAGCCAAACCCCTTATTGCCAGACACCCAGGCAGAACTGGCTTTGCCCCTAAAGGCTGGCAGTAAAATCATTGGTGCCCTCACCGTGCAAAGCAACCAGCTTGGAGCCTTTGCCGACGAAACCGTCACCGTCCTGCAAAGCCTGGCAGACCAGCTGGCCATTGCCCTGGAAAACGCCAACTTGTTTGCCCAAACCGAAACGACCCTGGACGAAACCAACCGGCTGTATACCGCCAGCCGCCGCATTGGGCAGGCCAACAACGCCTACGAAATCTATCAAACCCTGGTAGATTTTGCCCGCTCGGCCGACATCGCCGACGCTGTGCAAATAATCATTGCCGACGCCAAAGCGCCAGACTACCTCATCACCCCTGTCGCCTGGAGCGTTGACGATGTGGACTTGAAACAAACCCAGCGAATTCCCAGAGAAACCTTCAGTTTTGCCGACCAGATCAAGCACGCAGAAACCTTAGTGCTGGCAGAGGTGCAAACAGACCCTGATCTGGATGAGGATTCCAGGCGGTTTTTTGTGCAAAACAACTTAAACGCCGCTGCCATTATTCCCATCCAAATTGACCGGGAATGGCTGGGAACATTGGCGCTGGCCCATAAAAATTCCAGCGGTTTCATAAACACATCGTTGCAACCGCTGCGCACGCTGGCAGACCAGGCGGCCACTATTCTGGCCAACCAGCGGCTGCTGCGCCAAACAGATTTGCTCTACCGCATTGGTCGCTCACTAAACCAGGCCATCACACGTGATGATGCGCTGGAAATTACCGTGCGCGAAATTAAGGCGTACACGGGCGCGTATCGCTGCCGCTTTGTGTCGTATGAGCAGGGGGTAAGCGATGGTAATTTGATGGCCAGCTCCAACGGTGATGACCTGGATAAACCGTATCAGCTGCCAAGGGCCGGGGATGCTGTGTTTGAAACGCTTAGCAAAGAGCAAAAACCGCTGCTGCTTTCCCCGCAAAATGAGGCGCTGCCAAAGGGAGCGTTCAAGCAGCATGTGGAGCAATTTGGCGCACATGCTTCGCTGCTCATTCCCGCCGCCAGCCAGCATGAGTTATCTGGCTATTTGGCAATTGATTCGGTGCAGGGTGAACGGCCGTTTACCAACTCCAACATCATCTTTGCCCAAACCGTCGTAGACCATCTCACCACGCAACTGGAAAACATCAAATTGCTGGATGAAGCCCTGCGCCGAGCACAAGAATTGATTACCCTTAACCAGGTACAGTCCAACATTTCTCGCGTATTAGACCTGAAGCTGTTGGCCAAAATCATTTATGGTGAAGTGGGCCGCTTGCTCGATAACACCATCTTCCATTTGGCGCTTTACGACCACACGCTTAACCAGTACCAGCCGGTGCTCACGATGGTGAAAGGCGTGCCCATCACAAGCGAAATCCGCGAGCTGGCCTCTGATCAGCCGCTTTATGACTTTCTTAATCAGGACAAGCCGCAGCTGCTGGATGCCCACGCGCCGTTATCTAAAGCTGAACACATTGCGCCAGACGGCCGTTCACCCCAATCATCACTCTGGGTGCCATTAATGCAAGAAGGCAGCTCAATGGGGCTCATCAACGTGCAATCCTACGAGCCAAACGCCTATGGCGAAAGTGACATCCAATTGCTGCGCAGCATTGCCACCCAAACCAGCCTGGCCATTGCCAATGCCCAGCTATTCCAAAAAACACAGCAGCAAAACGAAGAGCTGCGCGAACTCGACCAGCTAAAAACGCAATTCCTGGCCAACATGTCCCACGAGCTCCGTACCCCACTCAACTCCATCATCGGCTTCTCACGAGTGATTCTAAAAGGGATCGACGGGCCAACAACCGAGGCGCAGGAAGAAGATTTGCAATCCATTCACAGCAATGGGCAGCATCTGCTAATGCTCATCAATGAAATCCTGGATATGGCCAAAATTGAAGCAGGCAAAATGACCCTAAATTATGAGATGGTCAACCTGCACACCGCCATTGCCCCAGCCCGCGATACCATGCGCAGCCTAATCGACGGTGAGCGAGTTAACTTTATTTGGGACGTGCCCGAAACGCTGCCAGAATTGGAAGCAGATCCGATACGCCTGCGGCAAATCTTACTCAATCTCTTATCGAACGCCGCCAAATTCACCGAGGAAGGTGAAATCAGGCTCAAGGCTTATGGCAATGACGAGAAGATTCATCTTTTGGTTGAGGACACTGGTATTGGCATTGCTGCCGAAGATTTTGACAAGCTGTTTATGCCGTTTGCCCAGGTAGATAGCTCAGACACCCGCACCGCCGGGGGCACAGGGCTTGGTTTGCCCATTACCAAATGGCTGATTGAAATGCACCAGGGCAACATTACTTTTTCAAGTCGTCTAAATGAGGGCACCACATTTCATGTAGTTTTACCGGTTCGTCAGAGTAACGAGCAACCGACGGAAATTCCCCTCGAACAATCGACAATCGACTTAATAGGCTAAAAACGGAACCCGTTGCCTTCATTTTTAGCCAACCCAGTCGAGGAGATTTCTGCCATGAATAGTATAAAATTTGTCTGCCGTGCTTGCCGCGCAAAGTTTGAATACGAACGGCCGTTACCCACCTGTCCAAATTGCGGCAATCAATGGCTAGATGCAGAATACACGCTTACACAAGCACATCCTAACAACCACCTGGCCCAGCAAGGCCAAAACTGGCGACAGCAGCTAGACCAGCGCGGCGCAACGCTGTGGCGCTACCGCGAACTTCTGCCCCTGCACCACGATGAAAACATCGTGTCCCTGGGCGAAGGGTGGACCCCCCTGCTCCGCGCGCACAATCTGGGCCTCATGCTGGGAAATCCCAACATCTACATCAAAGATGAACGCCAGGGGCCAACCGGCTCCTTTAAGGATCGGCAAGCGGCCATTGCCATCAGCGTCATGAAAGAAGCGGGCATTAAGGAAGCTGTTGTGGCCTCAACCGGCAACGTAGCCATCGCCTATTCAGCCTACAGCGCCCGTGCGGGCATCAAAATGTGGGTGTTTGTCACCAGCTCCGTGCCCGCAGACAAAATGCGTGAGGTGGCGTTGTATGGCTCCGAAGTCATTAAAGTGGCGGGCACCTACGATGAAGCCAAAAGAATTGCCGCAGAATTTGCCGCCAGCAAAAACCTGTTCCTGGATCGCGGCATCAAAGGGATTGCTGCCAAAGAGGCCATGAAAACCCTGGCGTTTGAAATCGCAGAACAGTTGGGCAATATCCATGCGGGCCAAAATCCTGCTGTTCTAAACGGCAGCAAGTACCCCTGGCGCACGCCAGATTGGTACCTGCAAGCAGTTAGCGGCGGCCTGGGGCCTGTTGGCGTGATGAAGGGATTTGCCGAATTAAAGCTGCTTGGCTTGGTGGATAGGCTGCCTAAGATGGGTTTGTTTCAATCCAGCGGATGCGCCCCCATGGCCAACTCGTTTCACAAAGGATTGCCCGTTGCGGAAAATGTGAAGGAGCCGCGCACCGACATTACGACTCTGGCGACGGGCGCGCCGGGCGAGGCTTATGAAGTCGTTCGGGAGTTAATTGCCCGGCACGGCGGCACTATCGACGCCATCTCTGATGTGGAGGCATTTAACGCGCTTCATCTTGTGGCCAAAATGGATGGGCTTTCTGTGGAACCCGCAACGGCCGTTACCTTTGCCGGTCTCTTCAAATTAATCCGCGAAGGTAAAATTATGCCCCATGAAACGGTGGTGCTAAACTGCTCCGGCCATACCTTCCCTGTAGAAAAACATATCATCGGCGACCATTACAGCCGCGACATGACTCTGCCTGATACAAGTGAACTGAGACAAAGCAACCGCAGCCGCGAAGAAGGGCTGCTAACGGCGTTAGAAGAGCTAGACAGCCGCGTTCAGCGCATTGTCATCGTCGAAGACAACTTGGACGCAGCGCGGCTAATTCGGCGCATTCTGCAAGCGCAGGGCAACTTCCTCATAGACGAAGCCCACGACGGGCAAACCGGGCTGCACCTAATCCAAAAAACAAGGCCCAACCTGGTCATTTTGGATCTGATGATGCCAGAGCTGGATGGTTTTGCAGTGGTTGAAGCTATGAAAGCAGACCCAGTTTTGCAAGAAACGCCAATCATTGTTATCACCGCAAAAGAGCTGACTGTTGATGAAAAGGATCGTCTGGACGGCCGTATCAAAGCCTTGCTGCAAAAGGGGTCGTTCATGGATTCTGATCTTCTCAATGATATTCAACAAGCATTGCCCTGACGTCAACAGCCTGGGCGGGTCAAAGGCATGAAAGAAAAGTAAATTACGGCCGTAATTTACTTTTCTTTTTTTCATCCCAGTACAAACGCCTTATTTTTTCCCTTGTCCAAAAGCAAGTTTCCGACAACAATGTGAATTGCAAAAACGCCAACGTGTATGGCACAATGCAAACACATGTGGACACAAATAAAATCAGCAATATTTATATGACCCAAACAACTATGCCCTTAGCCAAAATCCTCTATATCGAAGACGATCCCGCAAGCCGCCGCCTGGTTCAGCGCGTTCTCGATAACAAAGGTTACAAAGTTGTTGTTGCCGCCGATGGGCTTGAAGGCATTTCCATGGCTCGTGAGCATCATCCCAACCTCATCCTCATGGACATTAACCTGCCCAGCATGGACGGCCGAGAAATCACCACGCGCCTGCGCAGCCTACCCAACTTTTCAGAAACCCCCATTGTGGCCCTAACCGCCAACCACAGCCCAGGCAGCCGCGAGCTGGCCTTAGCCGCTGGCTGCACCGGTTTCATGACCAAACCAATTGATGTCACCAGCTTCCCCAACCAGGTTAACGCCTACCTGCAAGGCCATGCAGACCCCCTCACCAGTGATGAGAAAAGCGAACATTTACAACGACATGCCCAAAATCTGGTAAAACGGCTAGAAGGGAAAATCCACGAATTAGAAGGGGCCAACAAACGCCTGCGCGAACTGGATCGCCTAAAAAGTGATTTTATCATTATGGTTTCGCATGAGCTGCGCACCCCATTAACCCTCATCAGTGGCTATGCCCATTTGCTAGATGAGCAGGTAAAACAAAATGATGACACCTTGCCAGCAGAGATGGTGGCTGGTGTGGCCGAAGGGCTAAACCTGGGCGTTACCCGCATGAGAGACGTGGTCAATGAGATTATTAAGGTTGCCCGTATTGCCTCTGGCACGCTTGATCTGGCCTTAGGCCCGGTACGAATTTCTGAGCTGGTGGAAGATATTTTTGAAGAGTATGTTGAAATTTGTCAGAAACGGGAGCTAAATGTGCAAATTGGCGACCTTTCAAAATTGCCCATTGTTCAAGGGGATGGCGAGCAGCTGAAATCTGCTATCTACCACATTTTCAGCAACGCGATAAAATACACACCAGACGGTGGCAGTATATTTGTAGTGGGCCGTGCTGTGGGTGACACAATTGATCTAATTATTCAGGATACCGGCATTGGTATTCCAGATAGTGAACATCGACGCATTTTTGACCAGTTTTACACGCTAGGCTCGATTGAACACCATTCAACCAGCAAACATGCGTTTCAGGGTGGTGGTTTAGGTTTAGGGCTGGCAATTGTCAAGGGAATTATCGAAGCGCACAACGGCCGTGTTTGGGTTGAGAGCGAACGAAGAGACCCCTCCCAATTGCCAGGCAGCACCTTTCATATCTTGCTTCCTTTGGAACAAGTCAGTCGAACTGTTGAATTTTAATTGCAAAAGCCAAATGTCAATTTGGCGCTCCCACAATTCATCCTTTCCCTGCTAATATCCACTCGTTTGCTCTCGTCAATAAAGAACCTTTAATCCATCGGCAAAAATCATTATTGTTTTGCCAAATGTTCAGTTTGTATGGAGAAACATGGCTACGCCATCTAGCAAACCTCCAGCAGCAAGTGTTTCAGCAAAAAAAAATAAGCCAGAAACAACAATCTTTGTGAGCAGTAGCCACCAATGGAATTTAGGACTGCTTTGGGGATTGTTATCGCCGCTTTTTTTAGGCATTGTGCCCATTCTAGCCAAAGTAGCGTATGCAGCAGGCGTCAATGTTTTAACCGTGGTTGCTTTTCGCACGGTCATTGCAGCAGCACTCTTATGGCTGGGCATGGTTCTCTTCAAGCGAAACCTGATCCGCAGCTCGCTGCCCGCGATTCTAGGGAGCATGATTGCGGGGGCCATCAATGGCCTCGGCTCCATTTTTTTCTACACAAGCCTGACCCGCATCGATGCCTCGCTGGGACAATTGGTAAACATTAGCTATCTGGTGTTTGTAACTGTGTTCTTGCGGCTGGCAGGCCAAACCGTCTCGTTTCTCACCATTTTGCGCACGGCGTTGACCATTGGCGCAATTTATTTGCTTACCAGGGGTGGCGTGGGGCCAGCAGATTGGCTAGGCGTGGGCATGATGCTCATTGCGGCAATTACCTATGCCATTCAGCTTGTGCTGAGTCAGCGCATTATGCTAGACATTCCTGCACCCACAATGACTTTGTATGCCATCACCGCTATGGCCGTCGTGGTAACGGCCGCCTGGTTTTTTGCGCCTGTTGATCTGGGGCTGGTAAGCTCAAATGGCTGGCAGGCCATTGGCTGGATGGCTCTAGTGACGGCCTTATCTCGCCTGACGCTTTTCTTAGGCGTGAAAGCAATGGGCAGTATTCAAACGGCGCTGCTGGGCGTGTCTGAAGTTGTGGTAACAATTGTGATTGCGGCCGTTTTTCTGGGGGAGCGTTTAACCGTGCTGCAATGGGTGGGAGCGGCCGTTTTGATGGTGAGTATCTTCCTGGTGCGCTTTGAAAAAGGGGTGCCCCGCTTCATCGACTGGTGGCAGTTCCTATGGCGGCGCTTTTTGCCAAAGAAGTAGCCCCGTCCGGCCTTGCTAGAACTTCTGGCTCCACGATTTTATTTTCCCCAAATTGCCACGTAAGATTTTTTAATCCGATAACATCTTAAATTGGGCACAGTTCGGTCTTTATCTAACGTTTCAATGAGATTTTATTGTGTCGTACCTGTTCCCAGCTATAATGAATCTGCTCGCGGAAGAGCAGACAAAACACACAAAGTATTCGCAACTTGCAATAAAAAGCTCATGTTACGCAGCTACTCAGGTAGAACCCTTGAGGGTTTTCGCGAAGTCAGCGCTATTTTCCAGAGGCCAGGGAAACCGTTAAGGTTTTTGCTGCGTAACATCAACAAAAAGGATAGTTCGCACCACGATGATTACTGAATTGATAAATGGCAGTGATGCTTTCACAGTGTTGGCCAATGAATGGGATAATTTGGCCCGGCGGGGCATGACCGATACGCCGTTTCAAACGTTAGCTTACCAAAAGGCGTGGTGGACGCATTTGCATCCTGAAAACGGCCGTCTCCACACCATCACCGTACGGAACCAAGCCAACGAGCTGCTGGCCATCGCCTGCCTCTATAACTTAGATGGTGCCCTCTACTTTAACGGCTGCGTAGAAGAAACCGACTACCTTGACCTGATTACCAGCGCAAACGATGCAGAAGCGGCCTGGCAAGCCATCCTCGACTGTTTGTGTAGCCCCAATTTTCCTGAATGGCACAGTATCGATTTGTGCAATATTCCAGAAACCTCACCCACGCGCCTCATTTTGGCTCAAGAAGCGCAGCGGAGAGGTTTTTTGTTTAACGAGCGGGTCAATGAAGTGTGCCCCATTATTCCTCTGGCCGACACTTTCGAAGGGTATTTGGACAGCATCGACAGCAAACAGCGGCGAGAAATTAACCGCAAGCTGCGCCGCGCCAACGGCGCAGAGGCAGAGCTTGTTGTGGTAGGGCCAGACGATGATGTGGATACGGCCGTAACCGAATTTCTAGACCTCCTCCAAAAAAGCACGTACGAAAAACGAGATTGGCTCACAGACGGCCGTCGCGCTGTCTTTTACGACGCTGCCCGCGCAGCCCAAAAAGCAGGCACGTTGCAGCTGCTTTTTATCCAGGTCGGCGGCAAAAAAGCGGCCGGGCTGTTCAACTTTGATTACAAAGACCGCATCTGGGTCTACAACTCCGGGCTAGACCCGGCGCTGTTTGGCGCACTGAGTTTGGGGGTGGTTATTACGGCTAAAGCCATTGAGTATGCCATTGAAAACGGCCGTACCACCTTCGACTTCCTGCGCGGCAACGAAACATATAAATATCGCTTTGGCGCTCAAGACACCACCATTTATCGCCTTCACCTGGAACGTAAACCATAACCAAACCCCACTGGAGCAAATAAATGACTCAAGCAGTAACTTCCAATATCAAGCGAATCGCCATGCTTAGCGTCCACACCTGCCCCCTGGCCATGCTGGGTGGTAAAAAGACAGGCGGCATGAACGTCTACGTGCGCGACTTCAGCCACGAATTAGGTCGCCAGGGCATCCTCGTTGATGTGTTCACTCGTTCACAAGATGACTGCGCCCCCCGCATTGTGCACGACTTGGGCAGCGGTGGCCGCGTCATCCACATCACCGCCGGGCCAGAAAAACCAATACCGGTTGACCAGGTAGCAAACTATTTGGATGAATTCACCACTGGCGTTCTAAACTTCGCCGCCAGTGAAAACATCCAATATGATCTGATCCACAGCCATTACTGGCTCTCTGGGCTGGTGGCCGACAGGCTGCGTGATGCCTGGCAAGTGCCGATTGTGCACATGTTCCACACCCTGGGCCACATGAAAAACAAGATCGCCCAAAGCAATAGCGAACGCGCCTCAGACGCCCGGCTGTCCGGTGAATACCAGGTAATGGCCCTGGCCGATAAGCTCATTGCCGCCACACCAGCCGAAGAAGCCCAGCTTATCGAACTGTACAATGCTGATCCCGCCAAGATTGCCATCATTCCCCCTGGCGTCGATTTGGAACGCTTCCAGCCCATCATCAAAGAGACGGCCAAAAAGCGCGTCGGCATCCCCTGCGGCGACACCAACATCCTGTTCGCCGGGCGCATCGAGCCGCTCAAGGGCATCGACACCATGCTGCGGGCGATGGCGCTCATCCAGGAACGCCGCCCCGAAGTGCTGCACAACGCCTGCATGGCCATCATCGGCGGCGACCCCTGGGCTGATGATTTAGACGAGGAAATGGCCCGCCTGCAACAGCTCCGCCACGATTTGGATATTCACGATTTGGTGACCTTTTTAGGAGCCAAAGATCAAGATTTGCTGCCCAACTACTATGCCGCTGCCGAGGTTGTTGTGATGCCGTCACACTACGAGAGCTTTGGCATGGTCGCTTTGGAAGCAATGGCCATGGGCACGCCGGTCATCGCTTCAGAAGTGGGCGGATTGGCACATTTGGTGAAGCACGGCATCACCGGCTACCACGTGCCCAGCCGTGACCCAGAAGCGCTGGCTGCGAGAATCTATGAACTGCTCTCCAACAAGGATTGTCGCCAGGTGCTGGGCCAGCAAGCCCGCGACTATGCCCAGCAGTACGCCTGGCCCAAAATTGTAGACCGGATGATGACAGTTTATGAAGACGTTGTGGCGGAGGAGATGGTAGCTTAAAACAATAAAATCAAAGATTACGCAGATTTTCCAAATTTAATCTTTTCAATCTGCGTAATCTTTGATAAAAATCTCCGTTAGCTACCTGGCTCAATCACCTCAAGGCCGCCCATGTACGGCCGTAACACCTCTGGCACCACAATTGATCCATCCGCCTGCTGATTATTCTCCATGATGGCAATCATGACGCGGGGCAGCGCCAGGCCGCTAGCGTTGAGCGTGTGCGGGTAGCGCAGCTTGCCGCCCTCTGCGGGCCGGTACTTGATGTTCGAGCGCCGCGCCTGGAAATCTTCCGCATTGCTGATCGAGCTGACCTCCAGCCATTCGCCACAGCCAGCCGCCCACACCTCAATGTCGTACGTCTTGGCCATCGAAAGCCCACGTCGCCTGCATAAATCCACAAAGCGGTAGCGGAAGCCCAGCGCGTCGCAGATGTCCTGCGTACTGCTTCATATCTTCCAGCACCTCATAGCTTTTGTCTGGATGAACAAACTGGCACATCTCCAATCTTTGTCGAACTGGTGGCCCCTGCTTCTGATGCCGCGCACGTCCTTGCCCGCGCTCATCTTCTCGCGCCGCCAGCAGGGGGTGTAGGCCACATACTTCAGCGGCAGGTCGGCCTCGTCCAGAATTTCATCGCGGTGCAGGCTGGTGAGGGCAATTTCGGCCGTTCCCAGCCACATGAAATCTTCCTCCGCATCGCGGTAAATGTTGTCGAAGAATTTGGGCAGCTGGCCCGCACCTTCAAAAACGTAAGAGCGCACCATAAACGGCGGGTAAATCTCGGTAAAGCCATGCTGCTCTAGATGGGTGTTCAGCATGAACTGGATGAGTGCCCGCTGCAACCGTGCCCCCGCGCCGCGCAGGACGTAAAAACGGCTGCCGCTCAGCTTCACGCCCCGCTCAAAATCACGATGTCGAGCTCAGTGCCCAAATCCCAGTGCGGCTTTGGCTCAAAATCAAACTGTGGCTCCGGCGCCCTGCGGCTCGTGGAAGATGTTGTGGGCTTCGTCTGGGCCGACGGGGACGCTGTCGTGGGCCAGGTTGGGCACCCAGAGGTTCTCGTTCAGCCGCGCTCAATTTCACGCAGTTCTTCACCAAACACGGCAATCTGCTCACCGATTTTGCGCGGGGCATCTTTGGCTTCTTCGGCTTGAGCGGCCAACGCTTCGACCTCAGCTTTCAGGGCGTCAGCGGCTGGCCCCGCGGCAGTTCGCTTCAGCTCCGCCTCTTTTTTCTTGAGATTGCCCATAAAGTGGCCGATTTGCTTCGAGCTCTCATTCCGCTGGCGACGCAGTTCCTCCACCTCCTGCAAAATCTCCCGGCGACGGCCGTCATCGGCCAAAATTTGGTCGATGGGGGCGTCTACGTTGCGTTTGGCAACTTGCTCTTTCACCCACTCTGGTTTTTCACGAATCAAGTTAATGTCTAACATAAGAACCTCCATCTCGGTAATAAAAAAGCCCTCGTCTGAATTTCCGCAGGACGGTAAACGGTACCTGGTTTACTCGGTATTCAGTTTTCAGGCCAGTATTCAGTTTTACTGGATACTGTTTTACTGATCACTGACGATCCGTGCTGTAATGGGCTGGACCTGGCTTGCCTTGTTTCGGCAGCGACTCTAGAGTGGATTTCGGCTGGCCAATCGTTCGCTTGCACCGTCTGGCGAACCTTCGGGGGATTGATACGTACTTAAGTCTCTGGTCATCGTCGGTGTGTATCTTTGTTGGGGCATTATACTAAGGCGGAAACGGCCGTCAACCAATATATTGCCTGTGGAAGTCCAGCCTGCATTCACCAGAAGGCTCACCTGTAGTAAGGAACATCAGGGTGCCCAGTTCGATAATTGTCAAAGAAGTCGTTTTCAAAATGAATTCCATATTTCGTATTGAAAAACCATATCTCAATCTATGACCGCGGTCTGCCACTAATGCTCGACGCTGAGTCGAAAATCGACAGGCAGAAAACAAAGTCATAAAGCAAGTCTGCTGGACTGAGATTGACTAAAGCTATTAAATACAGCCATGATCAGCCATTCACCATTAGCACCCCACGTATAAAAATCACCGGCATCAGCGCAACCCTAAATACGCGGGATAAAGCTGGCTGATCATTTTCCCAAATCAGTTCAAAGACTTTCATGTCTACCGGAAGCATTTTTCATCCCCTGGTGCTTGCAGCCAAAAAGATAGTTAGGTAACCATCACGGGAAGCCATTTTTGGTGTATCAAACGCCTCGACCTGATTCAACTGTGCATTTGCGTCAGCTATATTAAGTTGTCTCTTCCAAATCAAAAGGTAGACAGATTTCAAAATTAGACCCATCTTCTCGAAAAAAATTCTTCAATACGCACAAAAAAAACAATAAAATCTGGGGCCGTCTGAGACCACCAGGCTGATCATCTGCCAACCACCGGTCAGTTGCGTCATTTTCCCTGGTGGCTGAAATAAGATAGAGCCGCTTCTCCTGTAAACCAGAATCAAGCGTCGTCACCCCCACGTAAACAATTTTGTTTCCATCAGGTGATTAAAGCGCGGCCCAGTCTCATCTTCAGATGTCGCAAACGCTGAACACCAGAACCATCAAAGTATTCATCAACATAAAGCTCAAAATTCTGTATCACGATTTGATACAATGCAATTTGGCTCCTGTCTGGCGACCAGGCTGGCCAAAATTTCGATGACTTCGAAGTCAGTTGCGAATTCATTTGTGTGGAGAGGTTGAGGCTAAAGATATGAACATTGTCCAGGCGATCATCAACACCATTGTTGTTTGCATTCAATGACTAGATGAAAAGACTAGCCAGCCACCAAAGGTAATCCGTGGGTGTAACTGATGAGTCGTCAGTTTCACAGGCGGTAACGGTGTTTTGCGTCGATATTGCTGTGCGTACTGATGGCGAGACAATGGCTTAACCTCTCTTCCCGCAATGGTATTAAGCAAGGTCAGATGTGATTTCAGCACTGCACCATCCACTTTCGTTCAATTGACAAGTTAAATCAACGACACAACAAAAAATATAGGCAACCAACAGTTTTCTTTTAACTTTCTAAAAATCTTTGGGAGCCATTTCAACCTCTATCAAGAAAAGCGTCACTGAAAAATAATACCTGTGGAAGTCGGCAACGGCCGTATACCCAATTTTCATAAATGTACTATTAGATACGGGATTGCCCAAAATTGGGGCAAAAAAGGTAATAAAACTGGAACCCATTTCATCCAAAAGCTGCTGGCTAAGTGTGACAACGCAGGCGGTGGCGTAACTACGACCGCGCAACGTGGCTGGTGGCAACCAGCGAAAACAGCACCCATGCTGTGCTGGCTGATTTCTGCCGCCATCGACACCGGCTCGCCTTGCTTCTTTGGTTCTGCTGCAAAAGAGGTCTCCGTTTTGCATTTTTTGCCGCGCTAAAAGTTCTGCCGACTCCAAATCATCTTGAATATGCGCGTCTTCATGAAATGCCTGAATCCAGGCTACAACACGCTCAAAATCTTCTGCTAAGGCCGGGCGGAACTGGCCCGGCACGATATTGAGCGGATTAACTGTGCGCAGCTCGAAGACACGACGGGTGCCAGGTTTGGGGGAACGGCCGTTTGCCAACTCCCACATCTTTGCCCAGGCATCGGCCACATTGGCTGGCCCCAGCACCGCAGGCACCGTCCAGCGGCCACCCGCCAATGCGCTGTTCAATGCTCCCAACCACCGGCTGGCACTGTTCCAACTGGCTGTACAGCACCATTTTGCGCGGCGGCGTCATGAGCCGCGCCAACCAGTTCGCCACCATCCTCCACCACCGCCAAAACGGGCTGATTCCGCCGCCGGGTGCGCTCTGGCTCAGGCGAAAGGCAGCGCCCAGCATGAGGCCGTTCAGCACTTCGTTGGCTTCCAAATAGTCAAGGAGGTGTCCAAAAGCCAGCAGCATCGTTAAACGTGGTTACTTTCATGCCAACTTTTAGTGATAAGTGAAAGTGATAAGTAAAAAGAGACCACTTATCACTTTTCACTTTTTTACTTTCACTCGCTTCTTTTTTTCACTTCTTAGATCATTCACAAAACTGCCGTTCGTACAGTTCGGGTTATGGTATACAGCCTCTTTTTGCGCCAGCAAATTTCATGGATGCCTTATTCAACGATACGGCCGTCCCGCACCACACAACCAAATCTGCCTGACGAATGGTGCTGAGCCGGCGATGATCATCGCGTGCGGCCTTGCAGCAGCCGCTCCAGCGCCTCCTGATGAGCGCTCGCGAGCGTAACCACATTGGCCGTCGCCTCGTCCAGAATGCAGGCGTGATCGGCCAGCACGGCGCGGGCACTTGCACGAGCTGCCGCCGACCCAACGAGATGTTCACCCGCCTCCAAAAAATCTGCGGTCTCGTAGCCATCCGCAGCGCGGCAATAAATTGTGGGCGTTGGCTAATTTGGCAGCTGCACCGCCGCTTCCGCCGCCGCCTCATTGCCAAACGAATATTGTCGCCAATCGTGCCCGGAAAAGAGGAACGGGTCCTGCGACACGATGCCCGTCTGCGCCCGCAGCGACTGCTGCTGCACCGCCTGCACGTCAATGCCATCAATCAGCACCTGCCCTTCGGTGGCGTCGTAAAACGGGCAATCAGGTTGGCAATAGAGCTTTTGCCTGCGCCGGTTGGCTCCCACCAGAGCCACCGTTCGCCCGGCGGCGATGTGCAGGTTGGGATGTTGTGCAGCACCTCTGGCGTTTCCGGTTTGGTAGCGGAACGAGACGTCCTTCAGCTCAACTTCGCCGCGCATCGCGAGGCATCTCGCTGGCGTCCGGCGCGTCGGCTACATGACGGCTCGGGTGTCGCGTCCAGGCGAATCACCTGCTCCCCACCAGCCATCGCCGACTGCATCGTCGTGTACAGCTGGTACCAGCTCCTGAATCGGCTGGAAAATCGCGTCACGTAGGCCAGAAAAGCGACCAGCATTACCCAGCGTCACCTCGCCCCCGGCTCACCGCCGCCGCCAAACCAGAGCACAACGGCCGTTGCCAGCATTCCCATAAACTCAATCGAGGGCAAAAAGACAAACGAGAGCGACATCGCATCCACGTGCGCCGTCTTGTTGGTTTCGTTGATGGCGTCAAACGGGCCTGGGCCACCTCTTCCTGGGCAAACGCCTGGATGACGCGCATTCCGGCAATGCCCTCGGCCAGATCGCCCACCACCGCCGCCACGCTGGAGCGCGTGCGCCGGAAGGCCACCTTGGCCCGCCGCGAGAAGATCACCGTCACCAGCACCATCAGCGGCAAAACGGTAAAAGTGATGAGCCAGGCGCGGACTCATCGACAGCATGACGATGATAATGCCAATCAGCACCAGCAAATCGCCAATCAGCGTGACGAGCCCCTGCGACAGCAAATCGTTGATGACAGCCACGTCGTTCATCACCCGCGAGACGGTGACGCCCACGATGTGGGTGTCGTGGTAGGCCAGCGGCAGCGCCTGCAAATGGCGGAACATGTGCTCACGCAAGTTGGCCAGCACCCGCTGCCCCACCCAGCCCAGCAAATAGCGCTGCCCGGCCGAAGCGACATACAGCAGCACAAACGCCCCGGCAATATAACTGGCTACACGAATCAGCCCTGGCGTATCTCCCTGGGCAATCGTTTCGTCGATGGCAATTTTCATCAGGTAAGGCACCAGCAGCGTCATGCCGGTAGCCAGCAGCATGAGCAGGGTGGCGAGGGTCATGTAACGGCCGTATGGCTTCAAATACGCCAGCATCCGCACCACCACCCGCTGGTTGAACAGCTTGCCTGCTTCTTCTTGTCCAAAGCGGTGCAATGCCCCGCGTGGCCCCATGTTCGGGCCGGTTGATCCGATTGAAAAACTCATGTTAAACCTCGTTTGCGAAAGTGTGCAAGTGCAAGGCGTGCGAGTCAATCTTTTTCACTTTTTACTTATCACTTTTCACTCGCCTACTCGCCTACTGGCAAACTCCTCTCCTGCGGCCTTAGCTGCTTGTTATAAATTTCCTGATAATGGCTCGACTCCGCCAGCAGCGCATCACAGTGTGCTGCGGCGACACCTACGCGTTCCAGCACCAGAATCAGGTCGGCGCGGCGTACGGTGCTCAGGCGGTGGGCGATGACGAAGGTAGGCCGTTCATCGTCTCCCCAGCGTCAGTCTGAATCAGCCGTCTGTTGTGTCCACGCTGGCCGTGGCGTCGTCCAAAATGAGATGGCGGATTGGCGCGCAGGGCGCGGGCAATGGCAATGCGCTGCTTCGCCCGCCAGAGAGCGTCGCCGCCCCCGCTCGCCCACGTGCGTCTCGTAGCCATCCGGCAGCTCGCTGATGAAGTCGTGCGCCTGCGCCGCTTTGGCCGCGGCAATAATCTCGTCTTGCGTGGCGTCCGGCTGGCTAAAGGCGATGTTTTCACCGATGGTGGTGGCAAAAAGCGTGGTCTCTTGCAGCACAATGCCCATCTGGCTGCGCAGCGAGGCCAGCTTGATCTGGCGCAAATCATGGCCATCCACCAGCACCCGCCCACCCGTCGGGTCGTAAAAGCGGGGCAGTAAATTCATGATGGTGGATTTGCCCGACCCGGTCGCGCCCAGCAGGGCAATCACCTGCCCCGGCTCGGCGGCAAAGTTGATGTTTTGCAGTACCCGGTGCCGCTTCAAGTAGCCAAACGACACCTCCTCAAACTGCACCTGGCCTTTGATTTTTGGCAGATCAATGGCATTTGGCGCGTCCTTCACGTCGGGAATCTGATCCAAAATTTCGAAGATACGCTCGCCGGAGGCGGAGGCCATGATGATGGCGGGCAGCACCAGCCCGATGCGGCGCACCGGGGTGGTGAGCTGGCCCAGGTAGGTGGTGAAGGCCACCAGTTCGCCCAGCGTCAGCTGATTTTGGGTCACCAGCCAGCCGCCGTAGCCAATGACGGCCACAGTGCCCAAATTGGCAATCAGGTCCATCATGGGAATGTTGATCGCTTGCAGCCGGGAGGAGAGTGCCGAAAGATTAAACCAGGTTTCGTTTTGGTTCACAAAACGGCCGATTTCCGCATCCTCCTGGGCAAACGCCTTCACCACCCGCGCCCCGCGTAAATTTTGCTCCAGGTTGGTGGTGAGCACCGCCAGCTGATCCTGAATCGCCAGGGAGAGCGGACGGAAGCGGCGGCCAAAGCTCAGCGAGCGCCACAGCAGCAGCGGCAGGGTGAGCATCACCAGAAAAGCCAAATTGGGACTCATGATGAAAAGGACAACGGCCGTTGTCACCAGCAAAAATACGCCGTCCACAATGCGAAACGCGGCCCGCCCGGTGAGGAAGCGAATCCGCTCACGTCCTGAATGGCGCGGGAGAGCAGCTGGCCCGTCTCGGTGCGGTCGTGGTAGGAAAAGGGCAGCACGGTGAGCTTGTTCTGAATTTCGTTGCGCAGGTCGTAGGCGACGGTTTGGGAAGCCACCTCGGTCCAGCGCCCCTGGTAGTAGGTGAAAATGCCTTTGATCAGCGTCAGTCCCAGCAAGGCCAGCACCGACCAGCCCAAAAAGCCAATCTCCTGCTGGCGAATGCCCCGGTCGATGATGAGCCGGATAAATTGGGGAATAATCAGGCTGAGCACGCCAATGATAATCATGGTGGCGTAGGTGCCAATGACGAGGTTGCGCGATATTTACCGTTGCCGTCAACGCCGCAACTTCTGTCCGCGCCAAAGTGAGTTCTGGCGTCGGCGCAGGCAGCTCCGCACAGGCGATGAGCAAGCAAAGCATGAGGCAAACAAGAGGAAAAGATTTCATGACCGGACTCCTTTCCTCAGAATTATACAGCGCAGCGTCCGACTTTCTCATCTGCAAGCAGACGATTGCCATTCGTTTAGCCGATCAACTTTCGCCCAGCCGCTGTCGCACCGGATGGCCTTCCTTAAGCTGGAGCAAGTCCCACAGATTGCCGTACAAATCGGCAAAGACGGCAACGGTGCCGTACTCCGCTTCCTTCGGTTCGCGGATGAACTGGATGCCTTTGGCCCGCATCGCCTCGTAGTCGCGCCAGAAGTCGTCGGTGTGCAGGAAGAGGAAAACGCGCCCGCCCGTCTGGTTGCCGATGAACGGCTCCTGCTCTGGCTTTGAAGCACGGGCCAGCAAAATTGTGGTGCCGTGCGATCCGGGCGGAGCCACCACCACCCAGCGCTTGTCCTGCTCCGGCTGGTAGGTGTCTTCAATGAGGCTGAAATTGAGCTTTTCGGTGTAAAAGGCAATCGCTTCGTCGTAGTCGCGCACAACCAGGGCAATGTGGATGATTTCTTGCTTCATAGGGCAGTTCCTTAACAGCCACAGATGTTTTCTCTATGAGGAGGATGGGAAGTCCTGGGGGTCAGCCAGCAGCACCAGGTGCAGCTCACGCGGGCCGTGCATTCCCATCACAAGCTGCATGGCGATATCGGCGGTGCGGCTGGGGCCAGTGATGATGGCAATGTTGCTGTGCTGGCGGGTTTGTGCCAGGCCAGCCGCTTTTTGCGCCGCCCACCAGCTTTCCAAATCAGGCACGATCTGGTCAGCAGTAATGACCGCAATGTGAACCGGGGGCAAAAGTGAGGAAGCGCGGAAACGGCCGTTACCACTCAGCATCACAATACTCCCCGTTGCCGCCAAAGCAGCATCCACGCCAGTTAACCCTACGCGCACAGTGGCATCCTGCCCCACGCGAGCAATGTTGGCCGCGTCCAGCGCCTCGGCTAACCCAGGCAGGGAAATGTGTTTTAAATCCCAACTGGAAATGGCTGAATCGCGCCCGACAAGCTGCAAGATTTTGGCAATGGCGGCTTTGCTGCTCTCGGCTTCGTAGATTTGGCAGGCGGCTTTTTGTGCTTCGTGGATGAAACGGCCGTACAAAACGTCTGGCGATAGGTCATCAAGGGGCACGATGTGCCGGTGATTTTGGGGCGGGGTAATGTGGGGAAACGGCCGTTCCTTCCCTTGCCGCAGCTTGCCTAAAATTTGCTCTCGACTGCTCATCAAATTCCTCTAAAAAATTCTCGCGCACAGGTGAAAGACGTAAAGCAAAAGAAAATCTGCGCCACTCTGCGGATAATCATTTCTTCTCACGCTCCTGCCAAAGCTGGTGGAACGATTTGGGCGCAAATTTGGGCGTGGTGCGATGCTTTGTCCAGCCACCCAGCGGCCCCGGCAGCGCTTTTGGCTTGAGCAAATTAATCGCTCGCGACGCCACCTTGCCGCCAAAACGAAAACGGCTCGGGGACCGGGTGCCAAAGGCCCACGCCTTCATCCCCAGGTTCCAAACAGTGTCGCTTTGGCCCCGCTGCACCAGCTCATGACGCAGATCGAGCAACATGCGGGGAATGTCGATGTCCACCGGGCAAACCTGCTTGCACATGCCGCACAGGGTGCTGGCGTATGGCAGGGGACTGGCGTTTTCTAGCCCGGTAAGCAGGGGGGTCACCACCGCGCCAATCGGCCCAGAGTAGACCCAACCGTAGGCGTGGCCCCCGGCTGCCTGGTAAACCGGGCAACCGTTTAAGCAAGCCCCGCAGCGCAGGCAGGCCAGCGCTTCGGCATAGGCCGAGTTGTAAATTTGGGAACGGCCGTTATCCACAAAAATCACGTAGACATGCTCCGGGCCATCGGCCTCCTCTGGCTGGCGCGGCCCGTTGACAATTTGGGTGTAAACAGCCATCTGTTGACCGGTAGCGCTGCGCGGCAGCACCTGGGTTAGCAGCGCATAATCGGCCACGGTTGGCGCGATTTTTTCTATGCCGACCAGGGCAACATGAACGCGGGGCAGGCTGGTAACCATACGGCCGTTCCCCTCGTTGGTCACCAAACAAATGGAGCCTGTTTCTGCCAAAATAAAATTGCCGCCAGAGACGCCCATGTCGGCGGCTAAAAACCGCTGGCGCAGCGTTTCACGGGCAAATTGGGTCATTTCATTGACGTCATCGGTGGGCGGCATGTTGGCCCTGGCAATGAGCAAATCGCGGATGCTTTCTTTGGATTTGTGGATGATGGGGGCGACGATGTGGCTGGGCGTTTCTGCGCCAAGCTGCACAATGTATTCGCCCAAATCGGTCTCCAGCACGTCGATTTGGGCCGCTTCCAGCGCCTGGTTTAGCCCCACCTCTTCGGTGACCATGCTTTTGCTTTTGACCACGGAGCGCACGTCGTGCCGCTGGGCAATCTCCAAGACGTGCCGGTTGGCTTCGGCCGCGTCTGCTGCCCACAGCACCTGGATGCCGTTGGCCTGCATGTTGGCTTCGGCTTGCTCCAGCAAGTCGGGCAAATTGTTGAGCGCATACCGTTTGATGGCGGCTGCCTGCTGGCGCAGGGTCTGGCCATGCTCCTGGCTAACGGCAAACATGGCGGCCTGTCGTTTGGTAAAGGCTGACTGGGTGCCAGTGGCAACGGCCGTTTGCAAATCTGCGTCGTTAATGGCAATCCGCGCCGTCGGGATGAAATTGTTCGCCTGAACCTTCATCACATCTGTGTCCTATTTTCCCATGCTTTCGGCCAACACGTCGGCAATGTGGCGCACGCACGGCCGTTTGCCTTGTTGCGCCAGCCCGCCGTTCATGTGCAGCAGGCAGCTAATGTCGCCGGTAACGACACAATCGGCACCGCTTTCAGCGATGTTTGCCAGCTTTTTGCGCAGCATTGCCCCGCTCACATCGGCCATCTTAACGGCAAACAGGCCGCCAAAGCCGCAGCAAATCTCGCTGTCGGGCCACGGCTGCACGGTGAGGTTTTCTATGCTGTTTAGAACTGTTTCGGCGGCGTTTTTCAGGTTGAGCAGTCGAAGTCCGTGGCAGGCATGGTGGCAAACGGCCGTTTGTGCCTGCGGCAACGTCGCCTGCAAATCAGTGATGCCCAATCCGTCAACAATAAATTCGCTAAATTCCCAGGTGATGCCCGCCAACCGCTCCGCCTCGGCCAGCAAGGTTGGCTCATCGGCAAAAAGGCGCGGAAATTCATGGCGCACCATCGCCGCGCAGGAGCCAGACGGGGTAACAATCACCTCGGCTTCGCGGAACGTGTTGATGAAATGGTGGGCTACCTGCCGCGCTTCGTCGCGGTAGCCAGCGTTAAAGGCAGGCTGGCCGCAGCAGGTTTGGCCTGCGGGAAAATCTACCGCCACGCCCAGGCGCTCCAGCACGTCCACCACAGACAGGCCCGTTTGGGGGGAGAGCATATCCACCATGCAGGTAACAAAAAGGGAGACACGTTTTTCTTTTGGGGATGGCCTGTCAATCATTTTCACAATTCGCAGTTTCTTTTAGGGATGCTGAGGCAGTCAGCCATTCAGCCGGGCCGTTAAACGGCCTTTGCGCCAACCTTAGCGCCGCGTGGCGGTCATCAAGATGCCATGCCTGGGGCGCAAGGTGACCAAAGCATGTTCCTCAATGGGATGATCTGGCACCAGCTGGAGGCGGAATTTTTGCAAAATCATGGGCAAAATGATGATGCTTTCCATGAGGGCGAACTGGTCGCCAATACATTTGCGCGCCCCGGCCCCAAAGGGAATGTAAGCGTAGCGATTCCGGGCAGCCTCTTGCTCTGGCGTAAAGCGTTCGGGATCGAAGGTTTCGGGTTCGGGCCAAAACGCTGGGTGGCGATGCAGGGTGTAGGGGCTGAGGGCGACAATTGCGCCTGCCGGAATGTGATAGCCACCGATTTCATCATCGGCCAAAGCGTGGCGGCTAATTGACCAGGCAGACGGGTAAAGGCGCATCGATTCTTTGATGACTTTGTTGCTGTACTCTAATTGGGCAAAGTCTTGGGTGGTGGGGAAACGGCCGTGCAACACCACATCCAGTTCAGCTTCAATCTTGGCCACAATGGCTGGATGCTGGGCCAGCAAATACCACAACCAGCTCAGCGTGTTGGCTGTTGTTTCATGCCCGGCAATCAGCAAAGACATCACCTCATCCCGAACCTGGCGCTTTTCCATGCGCTCCCCGCTGTCTTCATAACGCGCCTGCGTGAGCATATCGAGCAGATCGCGCTGTTCGCGATGCGGCTGCGCCAGGCGTCGGTCAATGAGGCCGTAAACAATGTCGTCCAGCACTTTTGCCATTTCCTGAAAACGCCGCCGCTTCGGCTTGCCAATTTCCACCAGCGTATTCACCGCCTCGCCAATGCGGTCAGATTGCTCGGCAATGTCGTAGCCAAACAAAGCCCGCGAGACAATGTTCAGGGTTAGCGTCATCATCTCGTTGGCAATATCAAACGGTTCGTTTTGGCTAACGGCGTCATCAATTCTTGCCAGGGTTTCGTTGGTGGCCTCGACCATCAGGTCGGCAAAGTTGGCCAGGTGGCTGCGGTGAAAAAAGGGCTGGATCAGGCGGCGTTGTTTGCGCCAGAGGGGATTTTCGCTGGTGAGCAGGCCCTGCCCGGTGACGGCCTGGAGCATATGTTTGTTGAGGTGGGTTTCTTTGTTGTAGTTACGGCCGTTACTCACCAACACATGCTTTACATAATCAGGGTGATTCAGCAGGAACGCCTGTTCCGGGGTCGCCCGATACTGCACAACGTCCCCGTAATCACGGGTGAGCTGCAAAAAAAAGCGATGGGGTGCGCGTACTAATTCCCGCACGCCACCAGAGAAAAAGGGAGCCTTGCGATCCTGGTCAATTATTTCATTACTTTCTATGTTCATTGCTATTGAATTAAACGCGACAGATTTGCATCTCGTGTAAATCTGTCAGGTTTGTTTTTTTCCGAACGAATGTCATTTATATTTGCCCATATCATACCTGATGGGGAAGGGAAAACCCAAGAAAAATGCCCGGCACCTATCTGGCGCGGGCATTGGCTAAAGCAAACTTCCGTATGGCAGCTCTGAACATGAACCGGGCAGGCCGGTTCTGGCAGATGGTTTTGCCAGTCCAGGCTTATTCTAAAATGTTGCGGATGTTTTGGGCTAAATCAGATAGCAAGAACGGTTTTTGGAGGTATGGCATATTTTCACGCTTGAGCGTTTCTACAGTGGCAGCGTCGCCAGCATAGCCCGTCATAATCAGCATTTTTATTGAGGGATACTCTTTTTGCAGGTGATGGTACAAAGCCACGCCACCCATTCCTGGCATAATTAAGTCGCTTAAAATGAGATCAATGTTTACATCTTCTTTTGCCAATATGTCCAGGGCGGCCACGCCATTGACCGCTGAAAAAATTGTGTAGCCCAAACCCTCCAATGTTTCTCTGACGGATTGTTGCATAGCGAGATTGTCTTCAACCAGCAAGATATTTTCATCGCCCCCAGGTAATAATTCATCCTCTTCTTCCGGTTCTAAATTTATGAGGGGCATTTGCAGCAGTGGCAGGTACAAGAAAAAGGAGGTGCCACCGCCAGGTTTACTTACCACATCAATTGACCCTTTATGCTGCTTCACAATGCCATAAACCTGGGCCAGGCCCAACCCGGTTCCCTTGCCGGGAGGCTTTGTCGAGAAGAATGGCTCAAACAGATGGGGTAAAACTTCTGGTGGGATTCCCGTGCCTGTATCTTTGACGGCTAATTTTACCCAATCCCCCACCCATAAATCGGGCAATGGCGCTTCATGTTCATTTGTAATGCTAAGGCAAGAAAGCTCGAAGTCTAGCCGCCCACCCGTGGGCATGGCGTCACGGGCATTGAGCGCCAGATTCATGATGACTTGTTGCAGCCTGGTTGGGTCGCCTTCGATGATGCAGTTGTTTTCGCTGTATTTTAGGTGCAGGGTTATGTTTTCTGGCAGCGTTTGTTCCAACAGCTTGATCATTTGTTTGAGCAACGGCCGTAAATTTAGCGGCACCAAGTCCATAATCGAACGACGGCTAAAATCTAAAATTTGACTAATGAGATTGGCGGCATGTTGGGCGCGATCAGATATTAAGTCCAGGTGCCCTCGCTCCTTTTTCTGCAGCGTTGGGTTGCGTTGCAGCATTTTTGCGTAAAGCATAATGACACCCATCACATTATTAAAATCATGGGCAATGCCAGCCGCCAATTGACCCACGGTGGCCAGCCGTTCTTGAGCCTGTTGGTAGCGCTGCCGCTCTCGCTCCTCTGTCACATCGTTTAGAACCAAAACCCAGTACCCCTGTTCAGCCGCATCCTCCATGGGCCGGGCAATAAGCGTATATTGGCGGTCTTTGGTGGTGATGGTCTGCCACTCATGTGAATGTTCAATGCTCAGAATATCGGCCAACGCTTTGTCGCCAAGATGCGTCACAAATTCAGGCACCGGGTCTCCGGCCAAAGCCACCAGATCTGTTTGGGCCGTTGGGTTCGCCGACAAGATGATTCCATCGTTGCTTATCAATAAAACGCCTTCTGGAACGGTATCCATGATGCGTTGGATGCGATTGGCCTGCTCCCGAATCTGGTTTAATAAGCGTACTCGATCTTCCTCTGTCTTTTTACGCTCTGAGATGTCTTGCTTGATGGCTATAAAATGACTTATTTTGCCAGCCTTGTCTTTCAAGGGGGTGATGGTCATTTCCTCGGAGTACAGGGTGCCATCTTTGCGCCGGTTGATGAGTTCACCATGCCAGACTTTGCCGGATAAAATGGTGGTCCACAATTTACTGTAAAAGGAAACATTCTGAACGCCTGAATTGATCAGCTGGCCGGGGGTTTTGCCAATGCTCTCGTCTATGCTGTAGCCTGTGAGTGATGAAAAGGCAGGATTTGCCCAGATTACGGCCCCAGCAGGGTCGGTGATGACGATGGCATTTGCGGCGCTGTTTAAGGCGGCGCTTTGCAGGCGCACTTCTTCCTCAAACTTAATGCGCTTGGTGATGTCTCGGGAAATTCCCTCGATGGCTATTAAACGGCCGTCTTCATCATAAATCGGCACATTTCGCTGCTCTGTCCAATACTCCGTCCCGTCCTTATGAATCCAGCGCAGGGCAAATAAATGTTCAAAAGGAAAATCAGCCCGGTTAGACATTTCTAGCCGGGAAAAATCTTCGGGATGGATCATTTCGAATCCCAGATTGGGGTCGGCGTAAAACTCTTCTGGCGTGTAGCCGGTAATTTGGGTGGCTGCCGGGCTAACATATTCGTATTGGCGTTCTGGCCACAAGCGAATTCTAAAAATGATGTCCTGGGCGTTTTCCGCAAGGCGGCGAAAGCGGGCTTCGCTTTCATTTAAGGCAATGCGCTCCTGAGCCAGCCTGGCCCGGTGATACACATTTTCAATCATGATGGGCAGTTTGTGCAGGTATCCCTGGTACTTTACCAGGTAATCGGCGGCTCCCAGGCGCAGCGCCTGCGTGGCAATTTCTTCGTTGCCCTGGCCAGTAATCACAATGATCGGCATAGCAACCTTGTACTCATCGCGCAGTTTTTTGATGAGCTCCAGGCCATTGGTTCCCGGTAAGCGGTAATCTAAAAGCAAAACATCGTATTGGGGTACGGCATCTTCTGTTTGCTCCAGGCGAGCTAATGCCTCTTCGGCGGTATGAAAAATATCAAGATGAATATGCGGGGCGTAGCGATCAAGATGGCGCTGCATCAGATCGGCGTCAGCATCATGGTGTTCAACATACAACACGCGCAGCAGGCCTGTTTTTAACGCAGCTTCTGTTTTAAAGCGCGACAAGGCGGCTTCAAGCGTGGCGGGGAGCTGTTTTCTGTAGCCAGATTGTTTTGGCAGGTAATCATCGGCACCAGCTTTAAGGGCAGCAACGGCCGTATCCTCATCCCCTGACCCCGTTAAAATTACCACCGCCAGCGGCAATCCCTTTTGGCGAACTTCAATCAGCAATTCAAGGCCATTGCCATCTGGCAGGCGTAAATCAGCAAGCAGAACATCATAATTAGCCTGGCCAAACAAAACCTGGCGTGCTTCCTCTAGCGATGGCACCGTGTCCACATCGAACGTGGGTGCCTGCTTTTTTATGGCGCGGATTGTCAAATCAGCATCATCCACATTATCTTCAACGTATAAAATTCGCACGGTTTTTACCTTCTCCTCATACAGGCGGTTCGTTGAATACACACCAATACAAATCTATTTGGGTGGCAACATCCAAAAACTTCTCAAACTTGACCGGCTTTACAATATAAGAATTTGCGCCTAAAGCGTAGGCCGCTTGAATATCACGATCTTCACGAGAGGAGGTTAAAACAACAACAGGGATTGTATGAAAAGTTTTATGCGTTTTTATTTTTTCCAGTACCTCAAGGCCGGTAAAAATGGGCAATTTCAAATCTAGCAAAATCACAGCCGGAGCCGGCTCGCCATTCTCCCAGCGCACCAACCAGTCCAGGGCTTCTTGGCCATCGCGGGCAACTTCAATCGGGTTGGTTAAATTACGCCGCTGGAAGGCCAGCAGAGTCAGGTCAAGGTCCATTTGATTATCTTCTACGAGTAAAATGGGGCGGGAAACTGTCATTTGTTCTTCACTATCTCCAAATAAAATTTGGCACCTTTTCCGGGTTCACTTTCGGCCCACACTTTGCCCCCTATCCTATCCATTGCTTTGCGCACCATGGCCAGGCCAATGCCTGTGCCGGGATAATTTTCTGAGCGGTGCAAGCGCTGAAAGATTTCAAAAATGCGTTCATTGTGGGTCATGTCGAAACCAATCCCGTTATCCTGAACCCACAGGATACAAGAAATGTCAGTTTCCTGTCCACCCAACTGAATTTGTGGTGCCGGAACATCGCGGGTGAATTTGAACGCATTCTCGATCAGGTTACGCAGGGCCATTGCCAGCCCATCTTCGTCGGCGGCAACGGTTTGGAATGGGATGTTGATGTCGATGGTTGTATTTGGGTCATCCAGGGTCGCGGCATGTGCATTCACCAGGCTGTTTACCAAGTGGTGGATGTCTATCTCTTTTACCTGTAGGCTTCGCCGCTCCAGGCGAGAGTACGCCAGTAAATCTTCAATTAGCTGATTCATTTGCTCGGTTGCCCGGCGAACTTTTTGTAAAAAGATACGGCCGTCTTCATCCAACACGTCCATATAATCTTCCAGCAGCAGTTGGCTGTAGCCATCAATTCCGCGCAGCGGCGCTTTTAGATCGTGCGAGACGGAGTAGGAAAAGGTTTCCAGCTCTTGATTTACAGCCTGCAATTCGGCCGTGCGCTGCTGCACCCGCTCCTCTAAAATCTCATTTTGCAGCTCTATTTCTGCTTTAAGCCTGTGTTGGTGCAGGGCAATGGCCAACTGATTGGCCACCTCTTCCACAATTTCCTGATGCTCACTTGTAAAATAATTAGATTCTCTTGCCAACAGATTGATGGTGCCAATAAGCTGTCCGTCGGCCATAAGCGGCGTAGAAAGTGCCGATTGAAGACCCTCTTCAACAAGGCGTACCGCAAAGGGCGAAAGAGAATCTGACAAATTTTGCGCATCTTTCATAACCAAAGTTTTTCCTTCTTGCAGCAACTCAATTCGAGGATTATTAGCTATGGGGATTTGCATACCTACAGGGGAGATGTCTGGCTGATCGCTACTCACAACAAACATATGCCCTTCCACCATATTTTGATCATAAAGTACAACAAGGGTTTGCCAGCAAGGAATCAGCTTCTGCAGGTTTTCAAGCGTTGATTTCGTAATCAATTCAGGATTCTGAACGCGCAAAATGTCCTGGTCAATTTGCCTTAAAACAGCCAGACGTTGGTTATAGCGCTGCAATGCCTCTTCTGCTTGTTTGCGGTTGGTGATGTCAATTTGTAGGCCAAGCATCCGCGTCGTTTTGCCATTTTCGTCAAATTCTACCGCATTGCCTACGCTGTTCAGCCAGCGGTATGAACCGTCCTTATGGCGAAATCTCAGATCGATATTAAAGCCTTCTAGCCCTTCATCGCGCACCGTCTCCATTTTGTGAATAACAAAGGCAAAGTCGTCTGGGTGGGTACGGCCGCCCCATACCTCGCGGTTTTGCCCGTCCGTTTCTGGATCGTAACCCAGCATGGTAAAGTAAGTTGGCGTCGCTTCCCATAAATCTGTTTTTAAGTTCCAATCCCAAACGCCGATATTGGCTGCGTCTAACGTCGTTCTGTACCTTGCTTCGCTTGCAGCCAGGGCTATGTCGGCTTCTACGCGCTCGGTAATATCTAAAACTGTGCCGGTAACCGCTGGCCTGCCGTCCAGCTCCATACGGGTTCCGTGAATTTCTACCCAGATCAGCGTGCCGTCCTTTTTAATGCCACGAGCAATGTAATGAACGCTGCTCATTTCACCATCAATCCGGCGGCGCACATAATCTGAAGCCATCGATTTGTCTTCTGGGGCAATGACGTCTGTGGGCAGAAGGTTTGCCAATACTTCTTCCTCGTCATAGCCGAACATTTCGCAGAAACGGCCGTTTACATACAAAAAGCGATCTTCTCTAAACACGTAAATGCCGGTAATAGACTGTTCTACCAGCGCCTTAAATCTGGCTTCAGATTTTTGTAAGGCCTCCTCCGCCAGCTTGCGCTCGGTAATGTCTTCAATTTGGGTAATAAAATATTGCAGCTCGCCAGAACTGTTTCGCAGCGAGGCTGAATTGATGTGAATCCAGATGGGCCTGCCAGATTTGTGCAAATACCGCTTTTCTATGGTTACGCTGTCAATTTCACCTGTAACCAATTGGCGCATCGCGTTGCTGCCAATTTGAATATCATCAGGATGAGTGATGTCGTTAAAATGCCGACCTTCCAATTCTGCCTTCTGATAGCCCAGCATTTTACAAAGGGGCTGGTTCACTTTTAAGAACGTGCCATCAAAGGCAGTCAGGCACATACCATTGGCAGAATGTTCAAAGGCGGTACGGAATCTTTCTTCGCTATCCTTTAATTCAATCTCCGCCTGTTTGCGCTCTGTGATGTCGCGGCTGACGGTGGCCCAGCCAACAACCTCACCGCTGTCATCACGAAGATGGAAGAGATAGTAGAACATCCAAATCGGTTCACCGGTCTGGAAGTGGCGCAAGCGAATCTCCACGTCGCCGTGGCCCTCTTGCAGCACGCGGGGGAAGAACTCCTCTGTGATGAACTGCTGATCCTCTGGGAAAAAGTAATCTTGCACCTTAACCTGGCAAGCAGCCGCCATATCGGGCAGACCGACCATGCGCACGCCCGCCGGGTTCACGTAGAGCGGCTCAAAATCAAGGTTGCACATGCCGATGAATTCGCTGCTGCTATCAGCCAGCGTCACAAACTTCTGCCGCTCTTGCTCGGCCACCTTGCGTGCGGTGATGTCAAAAATTGTTGACAAGATGTATTTTTCACTATGGTCGTCAAAGACCTCTGCGGACGTTACCGCGTGCCCAACCGTCCCAGTTTTGGTTTTGAATGAAAATTCATAATCCTTGAGTCTGCCTTGCTCTTTGAGAATTTCAAATGCCGGTTGCCGCTCTTCAATGTTTGCCCAATAATCAATGGCTGTGCTGGGTTTTCCAATAAGCTCTGCTCTTGTATAGCCCAGTAAATTTTCTAACGCCTCATTGACATTAATTATTGTCCTGTCGGAAAGATTGGCTAATGTTGTGGCAACCGGGTTCAACTCAAATACTTTTTGGAAAAGTTGACGCGCCTCGTCTCGCTCCCTCTCCGCCTGCTTGCGATCCGTGATGTCCACGGCCATGGCCAGGCCGAATGTTTCACCGCCCACTTCGATCACTTCTATGGTGCCAACCACGTCTCTGATCTCACCAGACTTCTGCCGGATTTGGATTTCGTGCTTTTGCGCCTTTCCAAATTCCTTTATCTCGCTCATCCAGGTGCTTCGGTCGCTTGGTTCAACGAATAAATTCAGGTCTGCTGCGGTTTTGTTGGCAAACTCGTCACGAGGATAGCCTGTCAGGGCAAGGTAGGCGGCGTTTACATCTACGGAACGGCCGTCTGCCATGCGGAAAAGATTGATGGGGTAAGGGCTGGCATGGAATATTTTTGAAAACCGTTCTTCTGAGCGGCGCAGCTTTTGCTCTGCCTGCACCCGTTCCGTGATGTCGTAGTTGACGCCAACCATGCGCACCGGATTCCCGTCTGTATCTCTATAAACAGTTGCGTTCGCCTGTAAATGGCGTATTGTCCCGTCTGGCCAGACCACACGAAATTGTGTGTCATATTCTTTTTCTCCACGCAAAGCTTGTTGTGTCTCGTTCCTAGAGTAGGCCACATCATCTGGGTGTAAACCTTTGATCCAGGCTTCGTACGCCTCGGAGAAGTCATGCTCATCTATGCCGTATAACCCATACATCTCCTTGTCCCAAACCAGTTGATCTTTGATGATATCCCAATCCCATATCCCCAGGCCCGCGGCTCGCGCCGCCAGCGTAATGCGGTCATTCAGGCGGACAATGCTTTCTTGAGCCTGGCTGTGTTCAATGGCCACACTTGCCAGGCGAGTGGCGCGTTCAATCAACTCAAAATCTTCGGCTTTGGGGGAACGAACTTCCCGGTAATACATGGCAAAGGTGCCCACCACCGCCCCTGTAGTATTGATGATGGGCGTAGACCAACAGGCGCGGAGGCCATACGTCCGGGCCAGCTCACGATACTCATCCCACAAGGGATCGCGCTCGATGTCTGTGACAATAACCGGCTCGCGACGATAAGCCGCGGTGCCGCACGATCCCGCAGCAGGCCCAATTGCCTCGCCTTCGATGGCCGTGTTGTAGGCACCTGGCAGGTGTGGCGCTGCCCCCAGACGGAGATGGAGGCCATCTGAATCGAGCAGCAGGATCGAACCCAGGGTGTCAAGGGAAAACTGCTCCACGCTCAGCACAATTGCCTCAAGCACATCATGCAGGGGCGCTCCGGTGGAAATCATTTCCAGCACCTCTGTTTCCGCGGCCAACAGCATTTCAGACCGCTTACGATCAGAAATGTCGCGCCAGACTGACCGGCTGTGAATGATGTTGCCCGCTTCGTCGCGTACGGCCGTTGCATTCAAGCTCGCATCCAACACACTGCCATCCTTGCGCTGCAATTGCAGCTCCGCGTTGTGTACCACACCTTCCGTCACAAACTGCTGAAACGCTTTTTGCGCACCTTCCAGACTATCAGGATGATACATATCAAAAATTGGGCGTCCGATAAGTTCATCTTTTGTATAGCCAGATATTTGGGCCAGCGTCTGGTTGGCCTGAATAATGTTGCCTGTAGCGGCAGACACACTGACATACATATCCGGGGCATTCTCATACAGATCCATATACCGGGCCTCAGACAAACGCAGCGCAGCCTCAGCCTGTTTACGTTCACTAATGTCAATGAGCGTCGTAATGTGGCACGCTTCCCCCTCAATTTCCATGGGGCGCGTGGAGAACAGCAGGTGTACGAGTTCACCCGATTTAGACCGGGCAGCAAGTTCCGCATTGCGCAAACCGCCGGTCTCAAGCTGCTTTTGGATTATTTTATTTCGTTCTTCTGGGGTCCATATATTTAACTCTAAGGAAGTATGCGCAATCACCTCTTCGCGCTTGAAGCCAAGCAACTCTAGAAAAGAGTCGTTGACATCAATAAACTTGCCATCGGCCACGCGAGTGATGGTCATGGCCGCTGGCCCCACGTGAAAAGCATTGGAGAACATTTCTTTAGATTGACGCAGCGCCACCTCAGCCTGTTTAAGTTCGCTAATATCAATAAGCGTTGTGATATGACAGGCTTCCCCGCCTATTTCTAGTGGATGGGAAGAGAACAGCAGGTGAACAGGCTGCCCTGTTTTCGTTTGGGACTTAAGTTCGGCATTGCGCAAGCCGCCCGTTTCAAGCTGTTTTTGGATAAATATTTTCCGCGCTTCTGGAGGCAATATTTTCAATTCTACGGACGTACGGCCAACCGCTTCTTCACGACTGTAGCCAAACAGGTCTAGAAAAGAATCGTTCACGTCGATGAATTTACCGTCGGCAATGCGGGTAATGGCCATGGCCACTGGCCCCACTTGAAAGATGGTGGAAAAGAGTTCTTCAGACTGCCGCAGGGCTTCTTCAGCCCGCTTGCTTTCTGTGATGTCGGTGGCAATGCCAAGCTTTTGTTGCAGTGAGCCATCTTTGTTGCGGCGGAACGGCCGTTCATAACTGTGCAGCGTACGCCAACGGCCGTCTGCGTGCCGCATCCGGTACTCAATTTCCAACACAGCGTCATCGGTCGCCGCAGCCACCGCTTCCTTAAAAGCAGTCACCACGGCCAAATCATCCGGGTGAACAAGGCGGGCAAACAGCTCTGACCCCATCGCCTGAATCTCTTCAGATTGATAGCCCAGCAGCCTCTCTACCCCGCTGTTGGCATACACATTACTTTCCGTCTCCAAATCATAGACATAGATGATGGCTGGCGATGTGTCCACAATAGCAGACACAAAATGCTCCCGTTCGCGCAGGTTGGCCTCCGCCTGCTTGGCCTGGGTAATATCAGAGAAAGAAACAGCACACTGCTTTGGTCCACCCTGGTAAGCTGATACATGAAAATAATAGCCAAGAAGTTCCGAACCTTGTTCAAATTCCCTGGCTTCTCCGGTCAAGGCAATCTTCCCGTATGTTCCTATCCAGTCAGCGGCATCGTTTTCTATACCCGGTAAAACCTGTGTCAAACGTTTTCCGCTGATTTCCTGTATCTTCAACCCTGTTGTATGTTCAAATCCTTCATTGGCTGCAATGATGATGAGGTCGATTGGCTCCCCGTTATCATCCTGGACAACCTCAAACAAAACGAACCCAGATGTCATATTTTCAAATAAGGTGCGGTATCTATTTTCGGATTCAACCAGTTTTTCCTCGGACAGCTTCTGCGCCGTGATGTCTTGAACCGTACCGGCATATTTAACAATTTTGCCAGTGGCATCCCTTTCAATTTGCGCTGTTGGACTAAAGTATCGCATTGGCCCATGTGCCGGATTGCTGCGGTATACCTGATCAGGAGGTAAATCTTCTCCGCCTGCCATTTTGGCCAAAACGTTCTGAACAATCGCCCGATCTTCAGGGTGAATGGCTGCCATATGGGCCTCAGCAGACGGAAAGCCATCCGCCGGGTTAAAGCCCATCATCTTATAAAATTGATCAGACCACCATCTTGTATTTGATCCAACAACAAACTCCCAACTGCCAAGATCGGCAATGGTTTCAGCACGCTCTAGCCTCTCTTTATGCAGCTTAAGTTTAGTTTCTGTTTTCTTTAACTCAGTGATGCTTGTTAACAGGCTGAGACCATAAGGCACATTGTTGATGTGGATTACCTCAATGGATAAAAGTGTCTCTATGATTTCGCCAGACTTTGTGCGCAGAGCATACTCTACATTGTGGAGGCGATTTTGCTCCTGGAAAAGCTTGCGCAACCGGTCTCGCTCAGCCTCACTGACCGTCAGATTCAAATCTTCCGAACTCTTGCCAATGACCTCATCATTTTCAAATCCAGTTAACGCCAGGAAGGAATCATTTACCTCAACAATTTTAAAATCGTTAACCTGGTATAAAGAGATAGCAACTGGGCTTAAATGAAAAATTTTAGAAAATCGTTCTTCACTTTCGAGTTTCGCCTGGGTAGCCTGCACTCTTTCTGTAATATCTAAAAGCGTTCCTGTAATGGCCGGCTCCCCATCAATTTCCATAAGGGTGCCGTGGATTTCTATCCAAATTTGTTTGCCGTTTTTGCGCAGGGCACGTGCCGTATAATGAATGTTGTCCGTTTCCTGGTCAAGGCGTTGCCGAACATTTTCAGCCACCATTGGCCGATCTTCCGGGGCTACCAAATCATACATCGTTACTTGTGTATAAAGTTCTTCTTCTGTGTAGCCAAAAATTTCGCACAGCCGATTGTTGGCGTATAAGATTTGAGAGCCGCGCACAATGTAAATACCCGTAATGGATTGCTCTACCACGGCTTTGTACCTGGCCTCAGATTCTGTGCGTTTTTGCTGGCGCACAAGCAGCAGCCCCAGCATAACCGTGCCCAGGGGATAAATGCCCATCACCGGAATGCTGATCGTGCGCAGTACGGTAAACTCAATTCTTCCTGGCAGGGTCAGCATCCACAGCAGCATGGCCAGGTGAACCACTATGCCAAACAGGTACAGCTCTACCCAGTTAAGCGGCCGTTGCCGAGGGCGATAGCGCCGCCAGACAATCCCCAAAACCCCCGAAGTGACAATGACAGCCACCCCCGTCCAGGCCCCTGCCCCCCCCTGAAACAAGCGCAATACGGCCGTCATCACCACAGCAACCAAAGCGGGAATAGCGCCAAAAAAGAGGCCGGTAAGGCTCAAAAGAATAGACCGCGTATCAAAAACGATACCGGGGGAAAACTCCCAGGGGGTAAACATGACAGCCAAACCAATCAAACCCAGCGCCAGCCCCGTCATTAGCTGCATAAAGCGCGGGTTTGCTGGCTTTCTGTCTGGCAGATTATCGTAAATGACAGCCAGGCCAAGCAACAAAGCTGTGTTGTGAATTAAACCGACGACTGCTTCAGAGTTCATAGAGAGCGCTCCAAAGTTCACCAGGTGAACCGCTATTACCTACTTAAAAAAGGAATGCAAAATACAGCTGCCGACTTTCCTAAATATTTAAGTGGAGAACAAAAAGTCCTTTAAAAACAATCGTTTTATTTGAGCTTTTTGTTCTCCTGAAAGTAAATCACAGAATGCGCTCAGGTTATTAAGCAACTTTTCGTGATTTACTTATTCGTACTGTGTTACACAAGTTTTCTTCACTTGCCATTCCCGCGAAGGAGGGAATGACAAAGGATAAATTATTTGGATTAGGCTGTTTTAGTCCGACACAAACGTCCAAAGGATCATTTTGCCACGATGGTTACGTGATTTTTTGGAAAAATTGCTTGTAAGCAGTTTAGCTATGAATGACTGGAGTGATAACGGAAAATTATGCCAAACTGGCTCACGGTTGAAGCATATGATATACGAAGTGAGCCGTTCTACCCAAGAAATAAGCCCAGTGCGGATTTGGCACTGGGCTTTCAAATATTAATGTAATACGGCTTTAAGTTAACCAACCCAGGCAGCAGCCAGCTACCCGTCGCTCCGCTCGCGCAGGTGCGGGAAGAGCAGCACCTCGCGGATGGTGGCTTTGTCGGCCATGAGCATCACCAGCCGGTCTACGCCTACACCAAAGCCACCGTTGGGCGGCATCCCGTAGCGCATCGCCCGCAAATAATCCTCGTCAATCGGGTTTATTTCGTCATCATCTTTGGCAAACAGCTTTTGTAAATCCTCAAACCGTTGTTGCTGGTCGAGCGGATCGTTTAGCTCGGTGAAAGCGTTGCCCATCTCCATGCCCGCAATGAAAAACTCAAAGCGCTCCACGTGCAGCGGATCGCCGGGAATGGCTTTGGCCAGCGGCGAGATGTCCCGCGGATAGGTGGTGATGATCGTCGGCTGGATGAGCTTTGGCTCGACAAAATCGCCAAACAGGCCATCGATCAGTTTGCCCCAACTGGCCCCAATGGGCGCGTGCCCCCCATGCTCGCGGATGGCGTTGGCCAGGCTGGGCGCATCGGGATGTTCCATGTAGTCGATTTCGGCAAATTGCTTGATGGCGTCGCGCATGGTGAGGCGGGGCCAGGTGCCGCCCAGGTTTACGGTTTGTCCCTGGTAGGTAACCTCTGTTTGGCCCAAGACGCGCTCCGCCACAAATTTCACCATGCCTTCGGTAAAGTCCATCACGTTGTGGTAATCCCAGTAGGCGGCGTAAAACTCCAGCATGGTAAATTCGGGATTATGCTTGAAGCTGACGCCTTCATTGCGAAAATCGCGGCCAATTTCATAAACGCGCTCGATGCCGCCCACCAGCAGCCGTTTCAGGTACAGTTCAAAGGAGATGCGCAGGAACAGTTCTTGCTTGAGCTGGTTGTGATGGGTGGTAAACGGCCGTGCCGCAGCGCCCCCATACAAAGGCTGCAAAATTGGGGTTTCTACTTCTAGAAAATCATGGTCTTCAAAATAACGGCGCAGCGCGGAGATGACTTTTGCACGGGTTCTGAACACATCGCGCACGTCGGGATTTACAGCTAAATCAGCGTATCGCTGGCGGTAGCGCTCTTCCACATCGCTAAAGGCGTTGTGGCGCACAATTTCGCCATCCACTTCTTGCTCTTTTACCACCGGCAGCGGGCTAACCGCCTTGGCCAGCAGCTTCCATTCCGTAACCCGGACGCTCACTTCGCCGCTTCGGGTGCGGAACAACACGCCGGTGGCCTGGACAAAGTCGCCCAAATCGAGCAGCTTGCGAAAGATTTGGTGGGATTCTTCACCAATGGCGTCCCGACGGACAAAGAGTTGGATACGGCCGTAGCCATCTTCAATGTGGCTAAACACCGTCTTACCCATATCACGCTGGCTCACGATACGGCCGCACAGCGTCGCTTCAATCTCAGCCGCTTCGGCACCATGCGCCGCTTCGGCAGCTTCAAACGCGGCAATCGCTTCGGCGCTGGTGTGGCTGCGTTCCACCCGCAGCGGATACGGTTCAATGCCAGCCTCGCGCAGCTGCTCAATTTTTTCCAGACGTTTTTCTTCTAACGGGGTTGGTTCCCAAGACATGCCCTTCTCCTTCAAATCAAAATGGAATACAGAGTTACACGGAGGAGACACAGAGATTCACAGAGAATAAAAATCTGCGCAATCTGTGTAATCTGCGGATGATGTAAATCAAAAAAAAGCCCGTGTTATCCACGGGCCTCAAAATTAACATCATGCCGGGTAACACGTGGGGGCGTTACCCAATCTTCACAACGCGAAATTCTAAAACTCCGTTGGGGGCGTTCACCCGAACGATTTCGCCAACCTTCTTGCCCAGCAAGGCCACGCCCAGCGGACTTTCATTGGAAATACGGCCGTTGGCCGGGTCTGCCTCGGCGGCCCCAACCAAATGATACCGCTCATCATCATCAAACCCTTCTTCAGAGACCGTAACCCAGTCGCCAACACGCACAGCATCATGAGGGCCACCGTTATCGTCAATAATCTGGTAATTCTTTAGAATATCTTCCAGCTCTTGAATGCGACCTTCCAAAAAAGCCTGTTCATTTCGGGCGGCTTCTAACTCGGCATTTTCTACAAAATCGTCATCCTGACCATCTTGAAAAGCACGATGCAGCCTGTCGGCTACCTTCTCGCGCCCGACAGTACGCAGTTGTTCCAATTCACTGGTTAGCTTGGCCAGGCCTTCTTCAGTTAGCAGGTGAGGTTTCATTAATGTCATTGTTTGCCCCTAAACGGAATGTTTATCTCCGCAAGAAATTTATATTAAAGGTGACAGTCACTTTGAGTAACTGTCACCTTGATTTTTCAAAAACAAGCAATTGTTGCCTAAGACGGCAAAAACCGCTGTAAACAGCGGTAGTGACTGAGAAAATATCGTCAGGCGGGAAATTATATCAAAAAAGGGTCTATTGTAAAGAGGAAATTTAGATGTCTTGAACGGCCGTTAAACTTGCCAGAACATCTTCTTTTGCCACATCGCCCATTACAAAAACATCCCCAACCTCGCGCAATAAAACAAAGCGCAGCTTGCCTGCGGCCTTCTTCTTATCGCTAAACATTGCCTGGTAAACGGCCGTTGGGTCAAACTGTGCCGGAATCCGCGTGGGCAGGTTTTGGGCGTGCAGCGCCGCTTCGATGCGATTCTGCACGGCCGGAGCGCAAAGTTCCAGCCGGGCAGACAAGTTTGCCGCCGCCACCAAGCCCAGCGCCACGCCTTCGCCATGCCGCACCCGGTAGCCACTCACCTGCTCCACGGCATGGCCAAAGGTGTGTCCCAGGTTCAGCGTAGCCCGCCGCCCCTGCTCAAAGGGGTCTTCTTGCACCACGTCCCGTTTTACCTCGATGGCGGTGGCTACGAGAGATTGGAGATTGGAGATTGGAGATTGGTTTGTCAGTCTCCACTCTCCACTCTCTAATCTCCTAAACAATTCAGGATTACTAATCAACCCGTGTTTCACTACCTCCGCCATGCCCGCAGCAAACTCCTCTTTTGGCAGGGTGTGCAGGGTGGTGATGTCGGCCAGAACGGCCGTTGGCTGTTTGAACGCCCCCACTAAATTTTTACCCTGCGGCAAATCGACGCCCGTTTTGCCCCCCACGCTGGCATCGACCATCGCCAGCAGGCTGGTGGGGCACTGCACAAAATTGACGCCGCGCATGTAGGTGGCGGCCACAAAACCGGCCACGTCGCCCACCACGCCGCCGCCCAAAGCCACAATTGTTGCCTGCCGGTCAATGCCTGCCGCCAAAAGCTGGTCGTAAATGGTTTGCACGGTGGCCAAAGTTTTGTACTGCTCTCCGGCGGGAATGGTGACCACGCAGGCCACGTCTCCGCAGCGGCTGGCGTGCAGCGGCCCCACGTGGCTGTCGGTAATGAGGGCAATGGGGCCACGAATCTGGGCAATTTCTACCAAATTGGGCAGCAAATCTGCGCCAACTAAAACATCGTATTGGCCAGTGGGATGGGTAACGGGGAGGTGAGTTGGGTCAGATTTCAAGGTTGCTCCTTCAAAACAGAAAAGCGGAACACGTAAGACACAGAGAAAAAAAGAGAGAACGAGCCACTAACCACCAACCGCTAAAACGATTTCATCAGCGACTTGAGCGGCCGTTTTGCCATCGGTGGAAATTTGAGGGAAACGGCCGTATCCCTCACGTCTGGCATCTAGCAGAAAGGCAATACGGTCAGCCGGATTGGGTACGTTGAGCAGCGGCCGTTTCTCGCTATCTTGCACCCGCGCCAGGATGGTTTGGGGAACGGCCGTCAGGCAAAACACCTGGCCAGATGCAGCCAAAGCGGCGGCGTTGGTTTCGTCCAGCATCAGCCGCCCGCCGGTGGCAATGACCAGCCCTTGCCGCTGGGCCAGCTCCAGCGCCACGCTGCGTTCCCAGTTGCGGAACGTTTCTTCCCCAGCCTCGGCAAAGATTTGGGCAATGGAACGGCCGTCTCGCTGCACAATGAGGGCGTCGGTGTCTAGGAACGGCCGTTGCAGCCGCTCCGCCAGCAGTTGCCCTACCGTCGTTTTCCCCGTGCCCATAAAGCCAGTCAGGATGATGTTGGGTGTTGTTTCTTGTGTCAAAATGAAAATTACTTTTGTTGCATGTGGCAAGTGGCATGTGGTAAGAAGCTTAGGGAAAAATAACTCGCCACTTGCAAACGTGCCACTCTTCCAAAATAAAAAGCCGCTCACAAAGAGCGGTCTTTTGTAAAGTGACCTAAATAGTCACTCAGTGACCCTAGAAGGACTCGAACCTTCAACCTGCTGATTAAGAGTCAGTTGCTCTGCCAATTGAGCTATAGGGCCAAATGTTTGCTGCAAATTCCTTGCTAAAAGGCGGACGGGATTATACAAAATTTTGGCGTAAAAACAACTAACGCTCCAGCAAAAACTCGGCAGATAGCCAGCCGCTTTGCCCATCCACAAGCACCTCTTGCCAGACAAAGCCGTCGGCTTCAACCAGGCCATCTAGCAAAACCACAACCGTATCCGTTGGCAAAATGGCAAGCACCTCTGCCTCAAGGCTGGGTTCAGCCCGTAAATTGGTGCCAAAAGGATAGGTGAGTACGGCCGTTCTTGGCGTTGCTGTTGGCGTAGCAGACGGCGTAAACGTCGGCGTCACGGTAGGCGTTTGAGTTGGCGTCTCAGTGGGCAAAACCGTCGGCATTGGCGTGTCCGTAGGCACGGGTGTGGGGGTAAATGTGGGGGTAAACGTCGCCGTGGGCGTCGGGCCAGGCGTAAAAGTGAGCGTCGGTGTGGGCGTGGGCGTCAGCGTTGGCGGTATTTCTGGGTCCAGTTTCGTCACCTCGATCACTTCCAGCGTCAAGGCCACGCTCTCCAAAATCCCCTCATCGCGCAAGGTGGCCCCAATGGCCGTTTGCAGCTCTTCCACCACATGATGCGGCAGCGGCCTGGTTGATCGCGCCGTGACGTCCAACGTTAACAAGTTACCTGTAAAGGTGGCCTCCGGCGGTTGATTCAAAGTAGCTCCGGCTACATCGGCTAATTTTTCTTCTACCACCTCGTTGATGCGGGTCAGGCGAGCTTGTTCTTGAGCCAGCTGGAAGGTAAAGCCCGTTATGAGCGCGGAAACGATGAGCAGGGCCACAATGGCTACACGGCCGCTTCTGGCCTGTACAATTTGCCGCGATTTTTGTGCGGCCGTTGGCCGAAAACCAAGAATGAAAAACATCAGCGCCGTGGCGGAGCTAATGGCGACAAAGTTGGCGGTGAAGAGCAGCATGGCTCCCAAAGCGTGGCTAAAACGGCCGGTGGTTAAAGAAATGCCCACCGTGGCCAGCGGCGGCACCAAAGCCGCAGCAATGGCCACCCCTGGCAGTGCGCCCGCCGCATCAGAACGGCACAGGGCGTACGCCCCAGCCAATCCAGAAAACAGCGCAATGGCCAGATCGATGAGCGTGGGCTGCGTACGCGCCAAAAGCTCTGACGTGGCGGGCTGGCCCAGGTTCAGCAACCCCGCCGCAGCCCCCACCGTGATGGACAAAGCCACGCCACGCAGCACCGCCCCCAGCGACAACCGAATGAAGCGGGTATCGCCTAACACAACGGCCAATCCCGTGCCCACCATCGGCGACATGAGCGGGGCTACCAGCATCGCGCCAATGACCACTGCCGGGCTGTTGATGATGAGGCCCAGCGCGGCAATGATGGTAGACAGGGAGATGAGCATAAAGAAATCGAGGTCGGGGCGGGCGCTGCGCCGGATGCGGGTGTACGCTTCGGTGCGGGCTTTGATGTCCATGCGCGGCAAATATTGGCGCAAACGCCAGGCGGTCTTGTTGCCCCAGGTTCCCAGGCGGCTGCGCGGCTGCCGCACAATGACAACGGGTTTACGGCTCTGGCGCACCACGGCCGCAGGAATATCGCCAAAAAGAATCTTGTCGATGGAGCTTTCCTGGCTGGCTCCAATCATAACCAGGTCGCAATCTTCTTTGGCCAAATCGGTGATGCCCTGGGTGATAGAGTGGGCGGTAACCACATTGGTTTCGATACGGCCGTTGGCATCCACAAACTGCATAAGCTGCTGCAAACGGGTACGGCCCAGCGCCTGTTCGTTTTCCAAATGTTCGTTGGCAATGTAAACGGCCGTTACCTTCACCTTATTCGCCACTGGCAGCAAAAACGTAAGCGCATGGGCCGTGTTCGGGCCGCCAGAGGTGGGAATCACAATGTGGGTCAGCTCATCTGCCACATCGCTGTTGTCGCCACGAAGGGCGGCCACTGCACAAGAAAGCCGGTCTGGATTAAAGATGATGGGGCCGTCCAGGTGGGCCACCAGCAGATCAATGGCCGCCTCATTCACAAATTTGGCCAGCGCCCTGTCAAAATTTGCTGCGGTGATGATTAAGATTGAAATATCGTCGGCGTCAGGCTCCAGCGCCCGAATCTTTTCTGCTTTGGCCTGGGCAGCTTTTTGACCTGCCGGATTCAGGTCGCGCAAATAGATACCAGCAATGAGCTGCCCGTCGTTGGCCCTGGTCAGGGTCAACGCTAGCTGCCAGGCGCGCCCCAGCGGTTCATCTGGGGGCAAAAGCACCAGCGCTCGCCATAATTTTTCTTCGGGAATCTGGCCGTCAACAATTTGCATGGAGCCTAAGTATAGCAAACGGCCGTCTGTTTTTGTACAAAATTACCCAGAAGAACCTGGTTAAAAAGGAACAAAACAATAAGTTCGCAGTGAGTTTATGCTATAATGTGCGCATCAATTAGCAGGAGCAACAAGATGAAACGGTTTGAACTGGAAGAAGAAGAGCGCAAAGTTTTACAAACCTTAGCCAAGCGCGGGGCGATGAGCCCCAGTGAAGTGGCCGCAGAAACCTGGACGCTGCCCGGTAAGACCCTGTCGGTGCTGCGCGATTTGTCTAGTGCCGGTTTTGTCTTGCTACGCGACGACACCAACAGCCCAGACGGTATGCTCGTGGCGATTACCAGCGAAGCCCGCGTTTATCTAAACGGCAGTCTGGTCTAACCCCGACATCACCCACCCTCCCGACTGGATTTAGCCAATGGCACCTTCCCCATCAGAAGAGATGACCTTTGGTCGTCGCACCAAATTCACACGCGGCATGAAAACGGCCGCATTCCTGCTTGTCCTATTCCTCCTGACCATTGCCACCATCATCGTTTTCCCCATCACCGAAACAACACCCGCCTGGGTTGAACCGCTGCAAACCAACGTGTACGGTCTTACCGCTCGGTTTGCCCCCTATGTGCTGGTTGGTTTGCTAGGAGCCACCGTGGCCATGGCCGAGCTGGTTTCCACCTTCCAAACTTACCCGCGTGAAGCGCTGCGCACCCGCTGGTCATGGATTTTGATTGCCGTCAACGTGGTGGCCGCCATCATTGCCCTAATCGTGGTGCGGGTAACGATGACGGAGATGAATCCCAGCCTGCAAATTTTGAGCGTGGGGGTTGGTTTCCAGGCCATCATTCGCACCCGGTTTGTCCTGGCCAAACGCATTGGGGACGATGGACAGGAAGGGGAAGTTGCCCTCAATCTGGGCTGGCTCTACGACCAGTTCCAAAACCTGGCCCGCACCCAAATCGATCTGGAATTGATGAACAAGCGGCGAACGGCCGTAACCCGCCTGCTCGATTATTACCCCTCTATGGCCGAACTGTACGACATCGCCTGGTACACCATCACCTCCCGTGCCACCCTCACCCGCGAGCAAGAAGAACAGCGCAAAGCCGATTTAGAAAAGCTGCTGGACCCCAAAGCGCCAGAAAACTTTGCCCGGTCTAGCATGGCTCTGGCCATCTTAGAAAATGGCGGCCAGGCTTATGTGGAGCTCCTGCTTACCCAGGCCATGCAAAACCTTAGCCCAGAAGCAATGGCCGCGCTTAAACCCACCAGCGGCGACAAGCTGATCTGGCAGTTGGTAAACCAGTACAGCGTGGCTGAATTGGTGGCCCTCACCCAAAAGCTCTCACCCTCAGAAAAAGTTGTGGAGTATGTGACCAACGCCGCCAAACCGGACCCCACCGTGAACACCGCCAATCAAAAAGCAACCATTGCCCATTTTATGGTACAGCAAATTGGTCTGGAACCCCTGCAAAAAGCCCTAAGCGAACAAGGCAGAAAGTAAACTTTCTTTCACTTTTTGCTGAGAGAACCAGTTTGGCTGTTGCCGCCGGAATGGGGCTTTGTTACAGTTGCCAGCATGACAAAATTGCGGCTATATTTTTTGCTTGGACTATTATTTTTGGCGGCCTGTGGCACGGCAAATGCGCCGGTTGTGGAAGAAGCGGTTTCGCCTCTGCAAATTACGCGGATGAGTGGGGATACGGCCGTTGGCACCCCGCGCATCGTTTTTGGCCTGTTTGATGGCCCCGACCCTGTGTTCGACGCCAAAAGCGTCTCGCTAACCATCGTGCCTGTTGGCCAGGAAAATGCCGAACCGGTTTGGCAAGGTTCAGCGGACAATTACAGCGATTACGAAGTGCCGTACTGGATCGCCACCCCGACGCTGCCCAGCCCCGGCTTTTGGGGCGTGACGGCTGATGTGGTGCTGGCAGACGGCCGTTCCGTAACCAGTCAGTTCACCATCGAGGCCAAGGCAGAAAGTTCGGCCGTTGCCGTTGGCGAAATGGCCCCCCTGAGCCAAAACCGCACCCTGGCCACCGAGCCAGACATCAACAAGCTCAGCTCTGGCAACGAGCCAGACCCTGCTTTTTACCAGCTCACCGTGGCCGAGGCTGTGGCCAGCGGCAAGCCAACCGTGGTCGGCTTCATCACCCCTGGCCTGTGCGAAAGTAAATGGTGCGCCCCGGTGCTAAACAGTGTGTCCATCGTCCGGGATTCGCTGGGCGACCAGGTCAATTTTATTCATATCGAGGTGTATGCGGATTTTCAGACGCTAACCTTCGTGCCAGAGATGGCGGAGTGGGGCTTAGAAACGGAACCTTACATTTTTGTGCTGGACAAAGGGGGCCGGGTGACGGCCTCGCTGGCTGGGCCAGTGTCGCCACGCGAATTGATGCAGGCGTTGGAGCCGCTGCTGCCGTGAGAAAGTTTTGGCTGATTGTGCTGATCTGGGGGGGAACGGCCGTATTCGCCCCTCACGTTTTTGCCCATGCCGAATTAATCGCCGCCACGCCTGCGCCGGGCAGTTCAGTAAACAGCCTGACGGAAATTCGGCTGGTTTTTAGCGAGCCGGTTGGCGCGGGAAGCCAGATTGAGCTGCTGCAAGATTTTGTGACGGTAGCCGCATTGCAGCCTGTGGTTGACCCGAATGAGGCGACTGTGCTGGTAACGGCCGTTCCGCCCCTGCCAGATGGCGTCTACACCGTGCAATGGACTATCACCAGCGCCGACGGCCATCCCATTAGCGGCAGCTACAGCCTGGGAATCAACAGCCGCCCACCCCAACCTGCCGTTCCCTGGTACCAAACCACCTGGGCGCGGCTAGGATTTTTGCTCTGCGGCCTGGGCATCATTGCGCTGGCGCTGCGCCGCTGGCGACCACCGACCCTGCCAACGAGCGGCAGGCTCAGCTAAACAGTTCGTCCAGAGAAACTTGTGTCTCACAAACGGGGCAAACAAACCAGCCCTGCTCCCATTCGGTGTCATCCAGCTCAAGCTCGCTGTCACAGCCAGGACAGGTAACCAGGTTGGTGTTGTCCACCGGTTCATCCACATCAAGCAGCAAGCGCGCCTCTTCAAGGTATTGGGCAGGCACCCGCACATAAGCGGCGCTTAATTTCCCGATGGAAAAACCATACGCCTTCCCGGCACTTTCCTGCACGGCAAACGCCGGAATCTTTGCAGCTTTCAGGCGTTCCACGAGCAATTCAGCTACGGTCAGCCCATTTGTTTCTGTTACTGTTGCCCACTGAATCTCTTCCATTTTGCACCCCCGTATGCAACAACCTAACGTGGTTATTCAATGAAAACAGTATAAATTAGGGAGGAAACGGCCGTCAACGTAATTCACCCCAAATCTGGCTGCCAGCAGGCCGCTGCCTGACTGCATAAGGACACAATTAAACGCTGATGACACAGCTTGATAGAAAACAAGCGTTTTGTATACTTTTCCTGCGCGGTTTTGATTTTCTTGAGCAGGCAAACTTCAATACACCGTTATCATATTGGGGAGGTTCAGTTTTATGCGTCACACCCGTGAAGAAGTAATCAAGCGCACGATTCAGGAGTTCGAACGCTTGGATCAGCTGGTGGACAACCTTACCGACCAGGAGTGGCACAGGTTCGTAGCCAGACCCGAAACCAAAGACCCGTGGACAGTGAAAGATGCGCTGGCGCATGTCACTCACTGGAAAGCTGACACGATCAGAAAAATTAAAAAGCTGCCCGTACCGCCAGAGGAAAAAGGACTCAATTGGACGGATGGGAACCACCTCATCTACGAGCGTTGGCGAGATCGCTCTCCGCAGGCGGTTTTAGCCTGGCACAGGCAGGTTCAGGAGGATGCGCTGGCCGCCCTTCAGGCGGCACCCGATGCGTGGTTCAGCGGCCGGGATCGCCGGGCGGAATGGCCCTTTGATCTTGATGGCCACTCCAGCTACCATCGCGTGAAGGACATCGAGCATACGTTGAAAAATTCAACATAGTGAGTCCCTTCCACCAATCTTAGCGATCCATGATTTTCAATTGCCACAAATGAGGCGGCAGGCATCCTCAATTAGGCCGGGTTCGGTATAATCGCCCTGAAGTTAAGGGCTTCAACCGTTCCGAAGTCAAATGAGTACGCCGAAAAAAGAAATAATATGATGAAATATTTGGTTACAGGATTTGAACCGTTTGGGCAAAGCAAGGTGAACCCCTCTGAACAGGTGGTGCAGGCGCTGGCTGGCTGGCAGTTTGCGGATTTTGAGGTGGCTACGGCCGTTCTCCCCGTACATCGCAGCGAAGGCCCACAAAGATTAATTGCCGCCGTCCAGCAAACACAGCCTGCGGCAGTCATCTGCTTGGGCGAGGCAGGCGGGCGCACGGCCGTTTCCCTTGAGCGTGTGGCCATCAACCTGCTAGACTTTCGCATTGCCGACAATGGCGGCGAGGTGGTGCAAGACGAACCAATTATTGCTGATGGCCCGGCAGCTTATTTTACCACCCTGCCTGTGCGAACCTTGCAGCAGGCGGTGGCCGCCGCAGGCATTCCCGCCGAGCTTTCCTTGAGCGCTGGCGCATTTTTGTGCAACCAGGTGACCTATGAACTGCTCCATTTCTTGACCCGGCAGCAGTGGAATATTCCTGCCGGTTTTGTCCACCTGCCTTTTTTGCCGGAGCAAGCGGCCAACCTGCCCCAAAAATTCCCCAGCATGGCGCTGGATTCGATGGTAACGGCCGTTTCCACCATGCTACACACCCTGCACACCCAACTTCGTTCAGATTGATCCTGTCCCAATGGCCGATGTGCCAGGCCACTTTTTTTGCTTAAATTTGAACCAGCCTATCTTCCCAAAATAAGGTGGTGGCTGCGCCAAAATGCAGCCACTGCCTCAACCCTTTTTTATTTCTTATGAATCTGTATTTAGCAACCCAAAATGGCGTTTGGCTGGCACAAAGCAGCGCCGGATCATGGCAATTAGAACCGCGTGGGCTAAACGGCCGTAACGTCACCAGCATCATCGCCCGTGAGGGGGTCATCCTGGCAGGCACCACCGACGGCATTTTCCGCTCTGATGATGAGGGAGCCAGCTGGTACGAGCAGAGCAACGGCCTCACCGAGCGGCACGTGCGCTGGCTGGCTTTTCATCCCGACATTTCTGACCTGGAATTTGCCGGTACCGAACCAGCCGCCATTTTTGTCTCGGAAGACGGTGGGGAAAGCTGGGAAGAGCGGCCAGAGGTGGCTCAACTGCGCGATCAATTTAGCTGGTGGCTGCCCTATTCGCCAGAGGCTGGCTGCGTGCGCGGCTTCGCCTTTCATGGCCAGCATCTCTTTGCGGCGGTTGAAGTGGGCGGGCTGCTTTGCTCGGACGATGGCGGTAGCTCCTGGCAGTTGGCCGAGGGCAGCGACGGCCAGCCAAAATTTGGCCAGCCAGCCGCCGGGCGAATTCACCCAGACGTTCACTCCATTGAGGTGCATCCCAACAGCCACCATTTACTGTTTGCCCCGACGGGCGGTGGGTTTTACGCTTCTGCTAACGGGGGAAGCAGCTGGCGGCCGCTTTACGCAAATTGCTACGTGCGGGCCGTGTGGCTGCATCCAGAAAACAGTCAGGAGCTGGTGTTGGGGGTAGCTGAGGGGCCTTCGGGGCGCAACGGCCGTATCGAGCACAGCACCGACGGTGGGCAAACCTGGCAGCCGCTCACCGAGCCACAGCCGCACAACATGGTGGAACGATTTGTGCAGGCTGGCAGCCAGCTCTTTGCCGTTATGTCAAGCGGCGATTTGTGGCACAGCCCGCTGCCTCAACAAAATTGGACGGCCGTTTTGCCTAAAACCACCCAAATTAATGCCGCTTGCCCTGTTAAAGAATAAAGCCACAGAGCACAAATAAAATTGAGAAACCTGATCTCAAAAATCTCTGTGAACTCTGTGGCAAGGAGCTAATTAAGGATTACTCGTTTGTGTGTTCCAGCAGCGCCTGAGGCACCAAAACAGCATCAATCGCATGGACAACGCCATTGGTGGCATCCATGTCGCCACTGATGATATTGGCGTCATTGATCTGCACACCGGCCTCTGTTTGCGTCACAATTAACTTTTCGAAGCCCCGGCCAAAGCCGCTGCCCCCAATCGGCACACGCGTAGAAATTTCGCCCAGCTCCACTAAAGCGGCCACCGTTAAATCTTGATCCTCTGGCCAGCCATCTGGCGACAAAAAATGGTAGTTGACCAAAAACTCCATAGCAAACGGATCGGTTTCTAGCAAGGTGGCTATATCGGCGGGCAGATTGGCAAACGCTGTGTCTGTAGGGGCCAATACGGCATCGGCCAGTTCGCCAAAGCGCAGGTAACCCATCCATTCAGTCCCCTCAACAGCAGACAGGAAGGTTGTAAAACGGCCGTCTGCCTGCAATACACCTAACATGCTTTTTTCCGGCCCTGTCTCTTGTGGCAGCAGCAGCGTGTCGATGACATACAGGGTTCCGTTGCTGGCGGGTTGAGCCTCAGCGGTCAGGAGGGCGTAGGCTACCTTTACCTCAGCCGCCTCCTGGGTAACCGCCAGCGTATCCCCCGCCAGGGTTGTAACGGAGCCTGCTGCCAACAGTGCCGTTTCCGGCAAGGTTCCGTTGACCAGGTGATTGTCCATAATGCTGCCCAGCAGCGCCGGATCCATCTGGCTAACAATTATTTCCGCCTCAGAAAAGGCAATGTTGGATGGCGCAAAGACGGTAAACGGCCCCCCACTTTGCAAATCATCCGTAAGGCCAGTGTTGTTTAGTCCGCTGGTAAAAAACACCAGATTGGGGTCTTCAGACACCAAATCTAGCAGCGTGGGCAAGTTGGCGTCGGCAACTGCCTGTTCAGGCTGGGTAGGTTGGGCATTTGTGGCGTCGGTAGAATCGCCAGATTGCAGCGGGGCCAGAATATCATCGCTGGGTTCAACGGCAGCAGTGCCGCAGGCGACCAGCCCTAGCAGTAAAATAAGGGAAAAAATTAGCTTCACGGATCTATTCATTTCTTTCATCTACTCCTAACACCAATGACTCAATTATTAGACGAACAACACGCCCTTCATTTTGATTGCAAAAAATTGGCAGGTTACCAACCGCTGGCCTGGAACACGGCCGTTAACGCCGCCCGCCTCTCCGCAGCCGTCATCTCACGGGGGCAGCAATACTTTTCAATAAGCCCTGTCCACAGTTCAACAGTGAGCAAACGGCCGTCGTAAAAAACATAGCTATCGACAAAAGTTTGCCGCGTTCCCAGCTGGTCCATCTGGTCAAAAAACAGATTGCCCAGCCCAAAGTGAATAAATGCACCATCGACAAAATCGAACCCCTGCGCATGATGCCCCTGACTGCCGGAAACGGCCGTTGCCCCCGCCGCCACCAATTCACCAAAATCAACCTGCTGCTGAGGCGTTGCGGCATAATGGTAAAACTCGTTGTATTGCAGCGTGGCAATCACCAAATACCCATCGGCGGCAAGCTGGGTGATTTGCGCCTCAAAATCCGCAGCGCAGGGGCGGGAGCCTGGTTGGGCCGGGCCAGCCCAGGCATAAGCCGGGCCTACCGGATTACAGCCCACAAAAGCAATGCGATTGCCGTTGTGCTCAAAAAGCGCAGGCTGCTGCGCCATTTCTAAATCTGCACCGCCGCCAAAGGTGGCCATGCCGGCCCCGGTATACAAATCCAGCGAATGCAGCAGGGCATCGGTTCCCCAATCGTTTAGATGGTTGCCGGTCAGCTCCACCACATCGATCCCCAGCCAGGTGAGCAGCTCAAAATATTTTTCGCGGGAGCAAAAAGTGGTGCCGCCGATGGGGTCTGGGTAGGGACAGTCGGGCGTAAAGGAAACTTCGTTGCTGATGTGGGCAATATCGGCCGTTTGCAGCACCGGGCCAACTGCCTGCCCGGGGGCCAGAATCCCATCAATTTCCATCTGAAACGCGGTGGCGCGTGTCAGGGCCGTCACGCCGCTCATGGCGACGCGGGTGAGTTTGTTGGCCTGCCAGTTGCTGGTGGGGCCATCCCAGGCGGCCAGAAATTGACGAACGGCCGTTTCCGCCCCAGTCACATTAACCGCCACCGTCAGTGGGTAGGTCGTCGGGTCAAAATCGGCCGTCAGCGGCGACATGCCCTCCAGCCGCAGCAGCTTGAGATCGGGCCGCAGTTGGTGGAAGGGGAGGATGATGAGAGACGGCCGTTCTGCCCAGGCACGTTCACTCATTTCAGCCACATCAGCCAAAAAGATGCTGCTGGGATGCGGTTGGCCCAGAACGGCCGTGTTCCAGCCCGCCACCTCCGCCGCAGCAAACAAAGCGTTCCCAGCTTGCCAGCGGGCTTGCAGGTCTGCCAGGGTGATCTCATCTTCGAGCGTGGCAAAGGGCGCTGCCACCACGTACACCCACTGAGCCAACGGCGTGCCTGCGCCCAGCGTCAGCACCACATCGGCAGCGGATACATCGTCAACCCAGGCAAATTGGGTAGGCAGCGTTTGGGCCAAGGCAATCAGGTCAGGCGGTACGCTGGCTTCGGCGGAAATTTTGAGGGTGGGAACGGCCGTTACCGCAGGTGTGGGCGGCAGCTCAGGCAACGTTGCAGCACCAGACGCAGCCGCATGGCCCGCCACCGGTGTTGGCGGCAAGGCTCCGGCTGGCGAGGCCAGCAAAACAGGTGTGGGTGGGGGCGTGGGTAAGGTGATGGTAGAAACGGCCGTGGGCAGCGCCATCGGGGCCACATTTTGGCACGCCGTTAGCCAGAACAGGGCAAACAGATATAATCCGCCTAAGCAGAGCCGTTTTCCATAAAACCAATCAGAAACAAAAAATTTCATCTTATGTCCGAAATCGATCTCAAAAATCCAAGCCTTTATATTAACCGAGAACTCAGCAATATCGAATTTAACCGGCGCGTCCTGGAAGAATGCGACAATCCCGAACATCCGCTGCTGGAGCGCGTCAAGTTTTTGGCCATCTTCAGCGGCAACATGGATGAATTCTTCATGGTGCGCGTTTCTGGCTTAAAGCAGCAGGTACTGCTGGGCATCACCGACCGCCCCGCCGATGGCCTGACGCCTCGCGAACAGTTGGTAGCCATTCACCGTACGGGCACCCCTCTGTTTGCCCAGGCCACCAATTACTGGGTAAAAACCTTGCAGCCCGCCCTGGCAGACGTAGGCATTCATGTGCTAAACCACAGCCAGCTAAAAACACGCCAGCAAAAAAAGCTGGCCACCTACTTTGAGCAAGAGATTTTCCCTGTGCTCACGCCGCTGGTTTTTGACCCCACCCACCCTTTTCCACATATTTCCAACCTCAGCTTGAATTTGGCGGTAGAGGTGCGCGATCCGGAAACGGACGAAATTCATTTTGCCCGGGTTAAAGTACCCGCTACCCTGCCCCGGCTGGTGCCGCTCAACCCGCTGGACCCGGATGAGCTGCTGCCGCCCGCCACGCAAAAGTTCATCTGGCTAGAGCAGGTCATTGCCGCCAACCTTGACCGGCTGTTTCCGGGAATGGATGTGCGGGCTGCGTACCCGTTCCGCATCACCCGCAACACCGATATGGAAATTCAGGAAGAGGAAGCGGATGACTTGCTGTTGACGATGGAAGAAAATTTGCGCCAGCGTCATTTTGGGCGCGTGGTGCGGCTGGAAATTGACGAGGATACCCCTGACATCATCCGCGACATTTTAATTAACAATCTAAAAGTAAGCACCACAGATGTGTATCCAACCAATGGGCCTTTGGGTCTGAGCAGTTTGTGGGAATTGCACAAGCTGGAGCGGCCAGAATTGAAGGATGAGGGATTTCAGCCAACTGTACCTTCTCATTTAAGATTGGGAGATTTAATTTTTAACGTGTTGCAGCGGAGCAATGTGCTGCTGCACACGCCCTACGACAGCTTTTTGCCGGTGGTAGATTTTGTTGAAGCAGCGGCGGAAGACCCCAATGTTTTAGCCATTAAGCAAACCCTGTACCGGGTTGGGCCTAATCCGCCCATTGTGCATGCGCTGATGAAAGCGCGGGAAAATGGCAAGCAGGTGGCGGTCTTGGTGGAGCTTAAGGCACGTTTTGACGAAGAATCAAACATTGAATGGGCCAGAGCGTTGGAACGGGCGGGGGTGCATGTCGCCTATGGTGTTATTGGTTTGAAGACACATTGCAAGCTGTGCCTGGTGGTGCGCCGGGAACGGGAAGGCATTCGGCGGTATGTGCATATGGCTACGGGCAATTACAACACCATTACGGCTCGCCTTTACACTGACCTGGGGATGATTACCAGTGATGAGGATATGGGTGCCGATGCCTCTGAGGTGTTTAATTACTTAACGGGCTATTCAAAGCAGGTAGATTATCGCAAGTTTTTGGTAGCGCCGGTGAATTTACGCGAGAACTTAATGCGGCTGATCGAACGAGAGATGGAATACGGCCGTAACGGGCGCATCATCATGAAGGCGAACTCTTTGGTAGACCCAGGTATTATCCGGGCGCTTTACCGGGCCTCGCAGGCGGGGGTACAAATTGATTTGTTGATTCGCGGCTTTTGCTGCATCCGGCCAGGAATTAAAGGGGTTAGCGAAAATATTCGGGTGAAGAGCATTGTGGGGCGCTTTTTAGAGCACAGCCGCATTTATTATTTCCACAATATGGCGAACCCCGATATTTACGTGGGCAGCGCGGACCCGATGCCACGCAATATCAACCGCCGGGTTGAGGTACTCTTTCCTATCGAGGAGGAGGCAGAGCGGCAACAAATCATCTCAATTCTGGCAGTTTACCTGCACGACACGGCAAAAGCGTATGAGCTTCAGTCAGACGGCCGTTATGAGCCGGTGATAGACATGTTGGATGAGGGGGAAGAGCCGTTCAACAGCCAGCTTTGGTTTTTGTACGGCCGTCACGCGGGTGAAGTGCCTCCGTTTGACATCCACGTTTTGCCACCCGTTTGTGATGAGGAAACAGAACCAAAG
>JACKBR010000029.1 GCA_020634495.1 Ardenticatenaceae bacterium
GGCTTTGCGGGCGGCGGCCCGGGCGCGGGAGCTGGTCAGGCAGCGCTCAATGATCTTCTTGGCCTCACGCGGATTTTCTTCCAGATACAAATTGAAAGCGTCGGCGGTGATGGAAGCCACAATGCCAGACACTTCGGCGTTCATCAGCTTCACCTTGGTTTGGCTTTCAAATTGGGGGTCGGGATGCTTCACGCTGATGACGGTGGTCAGCCCTTCGCGGGTATCGTCACTGGAGAAGTTGCTGTCTTTTTCTTTGAGGAAGTTATTTTTGCGAGCATAGCTGTTGATGACGCGGGTTACGGCCGTACGCACACCGGTCAAATGGGTGCCGCCATCTGGCGTGTAAATGGTATTGGCAAAAGCAAACTCAGAAATGGCAATGCCTTCGGTGTATTGCAGAGCCACTTCCACATCAATGCCATCCTGCTCTTTTTGGTCATAAATGGGCGCATGAATTGGTTTGCGGTTGCGGTTCAGGTAGCGCACAAAGGATTTGACCCCACCTTCAAAATAGAAGCTCATTTCACGCGGGGTAGACGGCCGTTCATCCCGCAGCTTCAAAAACACCCCACTGGTGACAAAAGCCATCTCCCGGAAGCGGTTGAGCAATGTTTCAAAGCGATAGCTGGCATCTTCCTCAAAGATAATTTTGTCGAACAAGAAGTGCGTGGTGGTACCCGTTGGCTCCCCTTTGGCTGCCTTGCCAATCTTTTTAACCGGGGCATCGGGAATGCCGCGCTGGTAGCGCTGGTACCAAACCGCTCCCTCCCGCCGTACCGTCACTTCCATCCATTCAGACAGGGCATTGACGGCCGCAGCGCCCACGCCGTGCAAACCGCCAGACACTTTATAAGCATCGTTGTCGAACTTGCCCCCGGCGTGCAGCGTGGTGTGAACCAGCTCCAGTGCCGACACTTTTTCTGTGGGATGCAGGGCCACGGGAATACCCACGCCATCATCCTGCACGCTAATGCTGTTGTCTTCGTGAATGGTGACCTCAATACGGCCGCAGCGCCCGGCCAGCGCTTCGTCGATGGAGTTATCAACAATTTCATAAACCAGATGGTGCAACGCTTTTACATCGGTACCGCCCACGTACATACCGGGACGGCGGCGCACCGCCTCCAGCCCTTTTAGAACCTGGATGCTGCTGGCATCATATCGTCTTTCCGCTTCGGTTTTTTTTGCCATGAAACGTTCCTCAAATAGTTACCGCTAATGGGGCAAAATTCAACCATCTGTTGCCTCAAAAAGGGGCAGCGCATCTGGCTGATCGCTTGTGAATGAAAGGGTAGTTGTTAGGAGAAAATAAGCTAATTTTGCCTCGATTTGACTACAATTTTACGAGGCATAATTGTACCACATTTGTTCTAAGCGGGGTAGTAAAACAAAAGGGGCAAGCTGGGACAATCTTGCATTTTCAACCCACCGGAGGCTAAAGCCATCCGGCTAGTTGTGGAAGCCCATTTGGGCTTGAAAAAAGGCCCTGTGGGCCTTTCATAAATAGCGGTGGCGTTCACGCCTCCGCGTACAAGAGGCAAACTGGTGGAAACGGCCGTTTCCACCAGCTTGCCCCAATGCCATATTGCAGGCTGCTTAATGATGTGTGTCTGAACGTTTCCGCTGGCTGAACCAGGCCACAATCAGGGCCAGCAAAAAGCCGCCGCCCACAGCGCCCAGCCAGATGCCCCAGGGCGTGCCGGGGGCATTTTCAACGGCTTCCTCTGCCGTGCCGTGGGCGTCTTCCGCAGATTCTGCTGTGTCGGTCACCGTTTCCAATTCTTCAATGGGGGAGGATTCCTCGGCGTCAGTTTCCTCGGTGGGTTCCCCCTCAACCTCCACCGCGGCTTCATCGCTGCGGGTTGTGGGTACCGCGCTCCCTTCTGGCAAAACGAATACGGCCGTTGTCCAGGCCGGTATCGTAAACGTGCCGCTGGTCGCATCAAATGCGGCCGTTTTCACAATGTCATCCACCGAATTTTGCTGCACGGGATGCAGCGCCAGCGGATAGTCAACCGCTTCCGGCAAGGTGAAGACCACCTCATCTGGCGTGGCGTTAAACAAAACGATCACGCCATCGGAGTTGGGATCGAGGTTCTCGTCCGCCAAATCGCGCACGCTCATGGCAATAAAGCCCGGAATTTGCTCTGGCCCGGTGTTGTGGAATTGAAGGTGGTCCTGCACTTGTGCGGCCGTTTGCAGCCGGAACAGCGGCGAACTGGCCCGAATTTGCAGCAGCTCGCGGAAGGTGTCGCGGGCAAAAGCGATGTCGGCTGGCGTGGGGGCCAGGTCTGGATTGGCCAGCAGTGGCTGCATCGTCGGCCACATGCCCTGGTTGTCGCCCGCAGGCGGCAGGCCCACGCCCCAGTTGTTGCTCTGGTAAGTGAAGTCCAGCCGGTTAAACCAGTCGCCGGAATTGTAGCTGTTGCGATCCAGCGATTTAGATCGCAGCAAATCATCCCCGGCCTGGAAGAAGGGCACGCCCTGGCTAAACATCACGATGGAGTTGCCCAACGTTTGCATTCTGGCGCGAACGGCCGTGCTGGTGTCCAGCGGCGCTTTGTACTGGATGATGTCAAACAGCGTCTCATTGTCGTGTTTAGAGATGTACACAATTTGCTCTTGCGGATCGGCCGTGTAGCCAGCCGGAGAGCCGTTGTAGCCCACATCTTGCCCCATAATCATCGTGCCGTCCGAGCCAAAAAAGCGGAAATCGCTTAAGTTACCGGCCAGGCCCAGCCGAACGATGTCCATGAAGTTTTGCAGCTGGATCAACTGCTCTGCCGGGCTGCCCTGGTCGGTTTCGTTGGGATAAACATACAGGCCATTCAAGAAACCCTGCTCCGTTTGCCCCCCAAACGGGCTGCCGCCACGAGCCGCATCCCGCAGCCGGTCGCTAAACGTGCCAATGCCCGTGCCCGCCAGGTTAAACTGGGTGGCATTCACGCCACGGGCATTGCCCGCCACTTCGCCAAAGTCCCAGCCCTCGCCGTACAGATAGATATTTTTGCCGTCAACGCCATCGGCCTCCAGCGTCAGCGCGTCCAGGGCGGCGCGTACGGCCAGCATATCAGCTTTCATGTGGTGACCCATCAAATCAAAGCGGAAAGCGTCGATCTTGTACGCTTTGGCCCAGGTCACCACCGAGTCAACCATGAGCTTGCGCATCATGTCGTGTTCTGTGGCGGTGTTTTGGCAGCAGGTGCTTGTTTCCACGCGCCCCGTGCTGTTCAGCCGGTGGTAATAGCCTGGCACAATGCGATCCAGCACCGAAAACTCACCCTGGCCGCTGGCGTTGGTGTGGTTGTACACCACATCCATGACCACGCGCAGGCCAATTTCATCCAGCGCCTGCACCATGTCCCGAAACTCTACAATGCGGTTGATGCCTTCTGGGTTCACAGCGTAGCTGCCCTCTGGCGCGGTGTAGTGGAAGGGATCGTAGCCCCAGTTAAACGGGTCCTGGTCGCGGATTTCAGCCAGCAATGCCTGCTGTTCCTCAGAATCGGGCGGCAGGCTGGCCAAATCGGCAAAGGATGGCGTGATCCAGGTCGATCTGTCCTCGTTGATGGTGGCGATGTCGAAGGTGGGCAGCAGATGCAGGTGCGTCAGCCCCGCCTGGGACAGCGCTGCCAGATGCTGCATTCCGTTGGAATCCATCACCGTGAAGGCGGAGTAGGTGCCTTGGAACGCTTCCGGCACGCTGGGGTCGTTTGCGCTAAAGTCACGGATGTGCAGCTCGTAGATCACGATGTCTTCGGGGGCCGCGATGCCCGGTTTCACCACATCTTGCCAGCCGTCGGGCATGGTTGCCGGGTCGGTGAGATCGACAATCTGGCTGCGGGTGCTGTTGGTGGCCAGGCTAAAGGAGTAGGGGTCGGTCACCAGGTTGGTTTGTACGCTGCTTTCTGAGGGCACATAAACCTGGACTTCATACAGATAATATTTTCCGGCCCAATCGGCCTCGCCGGTGACGGCCCAGGTGCCGCTGCTGGGCGTGGGGCGCATGGCCACAATTTCTGCTTCGGTATCGGGGTTGGCGTCGTCGAAGAGATGCAGGCTTACTTGCCGTGCCGTGGGTGCCCAAACGGTGAGGGTGGGCAGGCCATCGCTAAAGGTGACGCCCAGGTCGCCATCGTAGGGGTAGAGATCGTCCAGCACGCCGGGGATTTGCAGTCCGGCGGCATCAATGGTTTGGCCGGTTTCATCCTGGGCAGAAACGGCAATTTGCCCTTTCAGGGCGACGCGGGCCACGCTCAGGTCTTCTTCGCTGAACTTGAGGGCGGTGTAGCTGCGCAAATGGGGGAATTTGGCCAGAACTTCATCGCTAAATCCATTGGGGTCCACGGTGAGGGGTACGGCCGTTCCCCCCGCAATGCCGTCGAAGCCCAGCGAAAATGCGCCGCCCAGCGGATCGTAATGGAAGAGGTAGTGGTTGCCGGGGGCATCTTCAATGTTCCAGGCAATGGTGTCTTGAGCCACCCAGTGGGCGCTGGGCTGGTTGATGTTGCCCTGTATGCCGCCGGAACCGACGGAAATGTTCAATAGATTGCTCCTTGAGTCAAAGGTGAAGGTAACCAGGGTATCGGCTTCCTGCACGCTGAAAGGAATGTTGGCCCCATCTTGTGCGCCACCTTCGCCGTAGTTCACGTCCCAGGTGCCGTTGACGGCCACCTTGGCTTCGTATTCGCCCACGGGAATGCTCACGGTTTGGAAGGTAAAGGTGCCATCGCCGTCCGGGTCTTGCAGCCAGGAGGCCAGGCAGCTGGGCATCCAATCTTCGGCACAGCCAAGTTCATCTTGGAAGCTGCCGGGCACGTTGGCAATGAGGCTGTTCACGCTGTCGGCGACCCAGCCCGTTTGGTTGTCAAAGTAGAAAGTGACGCTGCTGTCTGCGGTCAGGGAGAGGGGGATGTTGGCACCGCCGGGTTCGGCATTGAGGCCAAAGTTCACGTCCCAGGTGCCGTTGAGGGCCACTTTGTATTCGTAGTCGCCAGCGGGAATGTCGAAGGTGCCGCTGAATAGCTGGTTTTCCTCGCTGTAGGTGAGTTCGGTGTTGGTGCAGTCTGGCGCCCAATCGCCAGCGCAGCCCAGCACAGATTGAATGGTGCCGGGGATGACAACCAGGTCGGGGAAGGCGGCTGCTGCCGGGGGCAAGCCCCCGCCGCTGCTCTGGTTGGCCAGGTCGGCGGGAATGTCGTCGCTGGCTTCGATGGTAAGCAGGTTGGCGCTGGGATCGTAAACAAAGACGACTGCTTGCCCTTCGCCGACGGTAAAGGGAATGTTAGCTCCGTCTAGCTCGCCATCCAGCCCGTAGTTCACGTCCCAACTTTGGTTGAGAGCAACTTTGGCTTCGTAGTCGCCTGCGGGAATGCTGGCGGTGATGAAGGTGTAGAGGCCGTCGCCGTTGGGGTCTTGCAGCATGGAGCGCAGGCAGTCGGGTGCCCATTCTCCGGCGCAGCCAATTTCATCCTGAAAGTCACCGGGCACGGTGGCGATGAGGCTGTTGAGGCTATCGCTAACCCAGCGGGTTTTGTGGTCGTACCAGAAGGTGACGGGGCCATCTTCGGCAACTTCCAGGGGAATGTTGGGGCCGTAATATTCGGCGTTGAGGCCGTAGTTATCGTCCCAGGTGCCGTTGAGGGCGGCTTTGTATTCGTAGCTGCCTGCGGGCAGGTTGAAGGTGGCCAGCCAGATGTCGTTGGCGTCGTCGTAGGCGAGCTGGCTTTCGGCGCAGGTGGTGTTCCATTCGCCCGCGCAGCCAATTTCTGGCTGGATGGTTCCGGCGATGGTGACTGTGTCTGGTGGGGGAATGCTAGCGGGGTCGTCGGTTTGGGCGCTGGCGGATACGGCCGTTACCGCCAAACCTAATAAAATAACAAAAACGAGGCGAATCTTGCCCCAGATGGTAACGCTTTTTTCTCTCATGGTTTCTCCACAAAGCATCATATTGATCGTCGTGCGGTTTTGTTAAAAGGCGTGGGTGTACGCAAATACCTCTTCATTTTACGACAAACGGAAACGGCCGTCATCTGTTGCGTGTGCAGCTAAATTATAGAGAATGGGTTGGGGGAAACGGCCGTTTGTCTAAGGGGTGTGTGCCGGGAGCGGGCATTCAAGCAGGGCAGCCGCTAACTGCTCAATTTTCATCGGTTTGCTGATGTAATCATCCATGCCATTCGCCAGATAATTTTCCCGGTCGCTGCTGAGGGCGTTGGCCGTCAGGGCAATGATGTACGGTTGTTTATGCGGCAGCCACTGCTGGCGGATGAGCCTGGTGGCGGTTACGCCATCCATCACCGGCATTTGCACGTCCATCAGAACGACGTTGTACGTTTGTTGGCGGAGGGCAAGCAGCGCTTCTTGGCCGTTGGAAACCACATCTGCTTTGTACCCAAGCCGTTCTAACATGCGCAAGGCTACTTTTTGGTTAATAAGATTATCTTCTGCCAACAAAATCGTTAAGGGGTGCTCCTGGCTCATTCTGTTGGAAACGGCCGTTGGTTTTTCAAGCCCGGGTGAGGTTGCTACCTGCCTATGCCCCTGGCCCAGCAGCTGAATAAGCATGTCGTACAGCTGCGACTGCTTAACGGGTTTTACCATGTGGGCATTAAATAAACGGCCGTCGCTGGTTTCTTTGTGAATGCCAAGCGAGGTTAACAAAACAATCGGCAGCGACACATCATCATACGTTTTGCGAATGTTGGTCGCCAGCTCACGGCCATCCATTTGGGGCATTTGCATGTCTAAGATGGCAACGTCAAAGGGAGTGGGGCTGTTTTTTAATATGGCCAGCGCTTCGGCCCCAGAGGCCGCCAATTCGGCATGTATCTCCCAAGATTCTGCCTGACGCGCCAGAATTTTGCGATTCGTTTCGTTGTCATCCACAATGAGAAGACGCTTGCCTTCGAGCACGGGCTGGTCAAAACTTAGAAACGCAGGCTGGGCAAAGGGGGCAACGGCCGTTGTAATGGTAAAATGAAACGTGGAGCCTTTCCCCTCTTCACTCTCCAGCCACATGCTGCCCCCCATCAGCTCCGTTAGCTCTTTGCTAATGACTAGCCCCAGCCCCGTGCCGCCATATTTGCGCGTGGTGGATGAGTCTACCTGGCTAAATGATTTGAAAAGCCGCTCTTGGTTCGCCAAAGAAATGCCAATGCCTGTATCTTTTATCGAAAAATGGGTTCGCATTTGCCCTTCTGCAACCACCTGACTTTCCACGCAAACAACCACCTCGCCTTCGTGGGTGAACTTAAGCGCATTGCTTAGCAAATTAACCAGAATTTGCCGCAGCCGGGTCACATCTCCCATCAGCGTTGACGGTGTCGTGTGATGAATATAATGGGTTAGCTCTAGCCCTTTGGCGGCAGCTTGCGCGGCAACCATGTCAAGCGCATCTTCAACTATCCGCCGAACGTTCATCGGCTGAATTTCCAGCTCCAGCTGACCCGCTTCAATTTTAGAGAAATCCAGAATATCGTTGATGATGGTTAATAGACTATCGCCACTCTTGCGAATGGTTTCAATAAAATCTACCTGTTCGGCCGTTAGCGGTGTATCTAAAACCAGCCCGGTCATGCCGATAATGCCATTGAGTGGGGTGCGAATTTCATGGCTCATGTTGGCCAAAAATTCTGATTTGGCCTTGGTGGCAGCCTCGGCAGCTTCTTTAGAGACGGTTGTTTCGCGCAGCTGCTGAATAGTTGAATTCAAAGCCAGGCGATGTCCCTCGGCTTTGGCGAGCATTTCACGGAAGTTTTTGCTAACCAGGTAGGTAAAAACCACCATAACAAAAATGCCGCTGCTCAACGTGATGAGCGTTTCGAATGATTGTTGTTGAGCTGTTTTTGTGATTGGCGGAATAATGTTGTTGATCTCGCCATAATAAAACAGGATGAGACTCAAAATGGCGGCGACCATATAAACCAGCGCGGCCCTGTTGCCTAAAATGACACCCGTGACAAAAACCATGGCCACAAGAAATACCGGGCCGCCGCCATTGATTCCCCCAGAAACCCAAATAGCATACAAGATGACCAGGAACATGAAGGTGATGTAAATAAGGGCTGTCAGTCGAACATACCCTTTTTTATTGAAAACCAGGGCGATATATTCAGCCGTGATGCTAAAAAAAAGGACGGGCAGGGTTGCTGGGTTCAGAAAGAAGGAAGGGGGAATGATAACGGCACAAAGTATGATGGACGCAAGCAAAATGATATGCAACATTCCGGCTACACGATTCTGTTCGTGGTCCGGAAATGATGGCGGTGATGCGAAGGCGAGAACTTGCTTTTGTAACGTTTTGATTTGCAAATCGACAATAACCAATTTTGGAAGAAATTTATTGTTTGTAGATTACGAGATTGGCGTGAAGGAAACAATCGGATCATCGTACTAGCAAAGGCTGTTCTTTTGTTTGGGGATTTTGCCAGTCACGTTTACAATTCTGCTTATGGTAGTACGCACAGAATGGCGCTTTCGCCAACAGTCCCCACAGTTTAGGCCACAGAAGCATCAGCCTGTATCTAATCAGAATTATTGGATGGTTGGTTTGTTAACGGCCGTTTACCTTTTTTGGCTGCTCGTGCGTATTTTTAGCCAACCAGGCTGGTTGTTAAGCCTGCCGCCGTTATTAACAGAATTAATCCGGCTGGTTGAATTTAGCTGGCTGGCAACGCTGATTGTGTTGTGGGGCATGATCTGGTGGCGCGGTAAGCAAGAAAATTTACGGCCGTTGGAGCCGCTGAGCCTGGAGCAGCTTTATAATTTGCATCCGGCCGAATTTGAGCGGTATGTGGCCCGGCTGTTTAGGCAAAAAGGGTATAAGGTGGTTGTGCGGGGACGGAGCGGCGATTTGGGGGTTGATTTGGTGATCACGCGCCACGGCGGCAAACGGGCAATTGCTCAATGCAAGCGGTATCGCAACACCATTGGGCCAGACATTGTGCGCGAGCTGTACGGCACGCTCATTCATGAAGGCGTTTCCCACGCCTTTTTGGTGACCACTGCCAGCATTTCTGACTCGGCACGCGCCTGGGCACAGGGAAAACCCATGACTTTAATTGACGGGCCGATGCTGGTGACGCTTGCCCGTTCCCTGCAATTGCCCCCTTCCTTTCCTTCTGAAACCTCATGAACTACCTCGAAAAAACGCAGGAAACGTATCGGCAAATTGCTGCGGCTTATGCGTTGGCCTGGCAAAAGCGTGGCCAAATTGAAGCCGAGCTACAAAAATTTGTGGCGCTGCTGCCGGAGGGTGCAACGGTTTTGGATGTGGGTTGTGGGCCTGGGCTTGATACGGCCGTTCTCCAATCTCACCACCTAAACGTCATCGGCCTGGACTACAGCCACGAAATGATGCGGGTGGGGCGCGATGAACACAATTGCCTGGCTCCCTTTGTCCAGGCAGACATGCGTCACCTCCCCGTGGGGCAACAAATAGATGGAATTTGGGCCAGCGCCTCTTTGCTGCATCTGCAACGGGAAGACCTGTTACCGACATTGTTAGGGTTTTGGCGCGTTCTTAAGCCAAACGGGGTACTCTACCTTTCTGTGAAGCTTGGCGTGGGGGAAGAATGGGTGCTTACAGAAAAATATGACCATCATTTGCCCCGCTTTTTCACCTTTTGGCAGCCAGAAACGTTGGATCCATTGCTGGAAACGGCCGCTTTCGACATCATCGACGGCTGGCAAGACCAAGGGACGCGGGATGTGTGGCTTGTGCGTTTTGGGCAAAAGCGGGAGACTGAACCATGAATTTGAGCGAATACAATCAATTTACTGAAGAGCTGCGCTTGAAGCTGGCCGGAGATGATCGCGTGTTGGCCCTGATTGCCCTAGGCTCTATGGCCCAGCAAGATTACCAGCCAGACGAATGGTCTGACCACGATTTTTTTGTCATCACCATTCAGGGCGTGCAGGAAGATATGCGCCAGGATTTATCCTGGCTGCCCCGGCCAAATGATCTGGTCTTTCACTTTCGGGAAACGGAACACGGCATCAAGGCCTTGTATCCCGGCGGACATTTGCTGGAGTTTGCCGTTTTTAATGAAGATGAGCTGCAAATGGCCCGGCTAAACCGCTACCGCGTTTTGCTAGACAAGGCAAACCTGGCTCCCCAACTGGCTGAGCTGGAGCTGGCAACTCAGGATTTTGTAACGCATTCTCACAAAGCGCCCGAACAGCGGTTTGCTGAATTTTTAATGAATCTGTTTGTGGGCGTGGGGCGGCAGGCGCGGGGCGAAGCGTTGAGCGGTCAGCAATTTATTAAAACCTATGCGCTGACTCATTTGCTGCACCTGCTGGCGCAGTTTAAAACATCAGAGCGGGCGCATTTGTTGGATAACCTGGACCCGTTTCGCCGCTTTGAGCAGGTGTTTCCCGCCCTGGGTTTAGAACTGAATCAGGCTTTGGCCCAAAATACGTTTGTGGCGGCTGAGGGCTTGCTGGCGATGGCCGTGCGTGAGATACGGCCGTTCCTCAACAACTTCCCAGATGCGGCCGTAGCAGAAGTGCAGCAGCTCATCACCAAAGCCAAACAGGAGCATTCAATTTGACGCATCTCACAATTTTACTGACCCGACACGGTGAAACAGATTGGAACAAAGCGGGGCGCTGGCAAGGCCATGCCGATATTCCGCTGAATGAAAAAGGCCACCAGCAGGCTGCCGCCCTGTGCCAACGACTGCAAAGCTGGCCCATTGAAACCGTGTATACCAGTGATTTGCAGCGCTGCGTGCAAACGGCCGTTCCCCTGGCCAAAGCGCTGGACATCCAGCCAACGCTGGCTCCCATCTGGCGCGAGCGAGACGTGGGCGACTTTAGCGGCATGACCGGCGATCAGGCACGCGACCATTATCCCGAAATCTGGGCCAACGCCGTGCGCGGCATGGTTGATCCACCCAACGGCGAACCATTTGCCCAGGTGCTTTCTCGCGCCTGGCAGGCGTTTGAATCCGTTGTGGAGGCGCATGATACGGGCCTGGTGGCGGTGGTCACCCACGGCGGGCTGCTGCACGCTTTGCTGGGTCAGGTAATGGGCATAGATCAGGCAGTTTACGGCCGTTTCTCCATGCGTGGCAACACGGGCCTGAGCGTGGTGGAAGTTAACTCCCGCGGCCCCATCGTTACCCGACTAAACGACACCAGCCATCTGGAAGATTAGTAGAGACTAGAGACTCTGTGAATTCAATCTCCAGTCTCCAATCTCTAATCTCCAGTTACAAAAATCAAACCCCTAAAAGGATGACAAAATGACAGTACAAGCATCAAATCCCATCTGGGACAAAATCGACGCCCATATTGACCAAAATGTCGATTACTGGATTGAACAACTGGCGCGGCTGTGCGCCCAGCCCAGCGTTTCGGCCCAAAACTACGGCATTGATGAATGTGCCGATCTGGTGGCCACCATGCTGCGCGAGCAGGGCTTTCGCGCCGAAGTGATGCCTTCAGATGGCTATCCGGTGGTGTATGGTGAGGGAGACGGCCGTTCCGACAAAACGCTCCTCTTCTACCTGCATTACGACGTGCAGCCTGCTGAACCGCTGGAGCTGTGGGACTCCCCGCCGTTTGAACTGACCCAGCGCAACGGCAAGCTGTACGCCCGCGGCATCAGCGATGACAAAGGGCACATCATTTGCCGCCTGGCAGCATTGGCGGCGGTGAAGGACGCGCTGGGTGGCGAGCTGCCCTGCAACGTCAAGTTCATCATCGAAGGCGAAGAAGAAATTGGCAGCTCCAACATGCCCGCCTTTGTAGAAAAACATCAAGAGAAGCTGGCGGCCGATGCCTGCATCTGGGAATTCGGCGGCGTGGATCACGAGGATCGCCCCAGCCAGGCGCTGGGGATGCGCGGCATTTGCTACGTGGAGCTTTCCGTGCAGACGGCTTCGATTGACGCCCACTCTGGCCTGGGTGGCTCCATTTTCCCCAATGCCGCCTGGCGGCTTATCTGGGCGCTCAATACGTTGAAAGACCAGAACGAGCGCATCCTCATTCCAGGCTTTTACGACAACGTGCAGCCACCCAGCCAGCGCGACCTGGAAATGCTGGAGGCGATGCCTTCTGAAGCGGCCCAGCTCAAGGAGATGTTTGCTCTGGACGGTTTCTTGTTGGGCATGGAAGATAATTTGGAGCTGAAGAAAACGGCCGTTTTCCAACCAACCTGCACCATTTGCGGCCTCACCTCTGGCTACCAGGGGGCGGGTTCCAAAACGGTGCTGCCCGCTAAAGCCAGCGCCAAAATCGACTTCCGCCTGGTGCCAGACCAGTCTCCGCCAGAAATTGTGGCCAAACTGCGGGCACATCTAGACGCCCAAGGCTTTATGGATGTGGACGTAAAGCTGCTTGGTGCAGGCCGTCCCGCCAAAGTGGACCCGGATGATCCCTTTGTGCAGTTGACGAATGAAACGGCCGTAGCCGTTTACGGCAAGGAACCCAATGTAGCCCCGATGATTGGCGGCAGCGGGCCAAACTACCCCTTCATCCACACGCTGGGGCTGCCGCTGGTGGCTGCGGGCATTGGCTACCCCGGCAGCCAGGTTCACGCCCCCAACGAAAACATGCGCCTGGATTACTTCTTGCTGGGAACCAAACACACCGCTCGCATCATCGAGCAGTTTGGCAAAGAATGATGCGTGATGCGTGAAACGTGAGGAAAAACTAAAATTCAATCACGTTTCACGCATCACTTTTTTTATTCACCAATTCGGGCAATACGAAAGATCGGGCCGTTGATGAAGAGCAAATTGGTCGATAACTGATCTACCGTCGTTTACTCTCCTGCTGGTAGCCATCTTGGACAACTGTATACGTGGTAGGCTGAAATTCTGCCTACCTTTTCTGTCTTGCTGTTTTGCAGATTCAGCAAAACAATGTCCCTGTTTGTCGTTGGTCGGCCATCTGCGCCGAGAACATACGCCAACAGCATTAGCTGGTTGCCATCGGGAGACCAGCCACATTTGCTTTGAATTGGGAGACTGCCACCAAGTGGGAAGGCGTATTCTTTGAATACACGTGCCCCCCTAAAATTAACAATTTCCCGAATATACCCACCCAAAAAGCGAAATAAAATCGGTGCGCCATCTGGGGACCAATCTGCTTTGTAGGTGTCGTATTCACCAGTTTGTTCATTGGTGAAGTCTGCATCGGCAATAACGACTGTTTCATCGCTGTGGAAAAAGATAAGGGATTCGCCGTCTGGTGAGGCAGCGCCGCCCTGGGCGGTGTTTGTGCTGGAGCAGGTGCGACAGGGCAATGTTTGGTTTTCTCCTCCGAACCGGTTCATGCTGTACCATTGGGTGAAGACGGAATAATAAAGTCGCTGCCCATCGGCTGACCAAAATATTTCGGTTGTGTTGGCAACGCGCTGAACAACGCCAAAGTTTTCCAACGTGGCGTCAATTACGTAAGTTGGTGTGCCGCCACGCCCAATGGTGTTGTTGATAATGGTTTGGGCAACAATGCGCTGGCTGTCGGGTGACCATTCAACATGAATGATTTCCTGTGGTGTGGATAATGTAATTTCTTGTACGTAGCTTAAATCGATCGTGCCAACAAATAACCGGTGAATGCGACAGCCATAGGGTTGGGTTTGGGTACAAACGCCAATCCAGAATTTGCTGCCATCGGGAGATACGGCCGCATTAGGAGCCTGGTGTCCTCTTCCTAGTGGATGGGATTCTGAGTGTGAAACGCCAATCAGTTCAATCAATGTTTCTGGATCAACAATGGTTTCTCGTTCGGCAGCGCCAACAACTTGCTGGTAGATGCCAAAATCACTGACATAGCGATAAACGCCGTTGCCACCGCCCAACGGTGTGGGAACGGGGCTGGGCGTCAGTGTTGGTGTCGGTGTGTCAGTGGGCGTGGGGGTAAGCGTGGGCGTTGGTGTTTGTGTCGCCGTGGCGGTAGGCGTATTGGTTGCTGTGCTGGTGGGGGTTGCGGTGTTTGTTGCAGTTGGCAGAACTTGGGAAACGGCCGTTACTGCCACCTCCTCATTATTTGTGCAACCAACACCAAAAAGGGTGACTATGAAAATAACAGAAAGGCAACGTTGTAACTTATTCATTTTGGCTCCTGATTAAATTTTCAGCATTGAAATTGGGATGGCCCCCAAAAATTTGCTCAAGTATATCAAGTGGACTTTTAACAAGCCAAACCAGGCATGCCTGAAGGAGAACTTCTGGTGGAAATTGTCATAGAGCTAAAATGACTATCTCTGTGCGCTCTGGGGCTAATTTTCGATGCGGTAGATGGTGCCGCTGCGGTAGTCGGAGACGAGCAGTGCGCCGTCGGGGGTGGGCAGCAGGTGCTGTGGGTTGGTAATGCCGGTGATGAAGGGGGTGTTGGTTGCTGTGAAACGGCCGTCTGCCATTTCTTCTAATTTTACGGCCGTTACCTCCCCCCGTAGCCACAAAGCCACCAGCAAAATTGAGCTGTCCCAAGGAGCAACCACGAGGCTGGTTGGCGTTGCTTGTGGCGGAAACAGCGTGACGGGCGTTTCCGTTTGGGCACAGATTTCGGCCGTTCCCTCCCGGTTCAGCGCCGGTTCCTGATTGGCAAAACATTGGGGCCAGCCATAATTTGCCCCGGCAACGATGAGATTCAGTTCTTCCGGTGGCTGCCCCTCAAAATCCGCGCCAGTTACAGCGCCATCCCCAATTTCGGTAATCCAGAGACGGCCGTTTGCAGCAAAAACATGGGCGTAGGCATTCTTCAAACCGGTGGCCAACATCGTGGGATTTTCAGGCTGTTCCGGGTTCAACTGCCACAAAACGCCGGAGCCGCTGCTGGCCTGGTTGCCGCTGCGCCGCCCGCTGGTTTCGTAAATCAGTTGTCCTTCTGGGCTTACGGTGAGCGTGCCGTTAGAACGGCCGTTGTTGGGCATATCGCTTAGAATCACCTCTGGCGTTTGCGGTTTCAGATTGTCATCTAACCTGGCCCGCAGCAGCTGATCTGCCACCGCAATCCACAGCGCCCCATCCAGCACGGCAATGCCAGTTGGCTTGTTGAGTCCTTCCAGCAAAACTTCTTGCGCTCCCGTGTCCAGATCGACGGCGACCAGCTGGCCAGCTTCGTCGCTTTCCCCCGCAAACAGCTGGGCCACCCACAAACGGCCGTCTGGCCCCCAAACAAACTGCGTGGGCCGCGACAGCCCGGTGACCGCGACTTCAACGGTGAAACCTTCTGGCAAGTCAAGTGGGTTTTCGGACATAGCGGTGGGGAGAGCGGCCGTCTCTGCTTCACTGTTGCAGGCAATCAGGAGCAAAATCAGAAAACCAACGGCAAAGCACGCAAAGATCACAAAGAAAAAATAAAAACCTCCTCGTCCTCCGCGCTCTCCGCGGTTCAAAAAAAACGTCATGCCTTGGCGGCCATTTGCTCACCGAAGCCCAGCAGTGCCTTCACCCGCTCGTCGTTGGGCGCTTCGGCATAGACCCGCAAAACAGGTTCGGTGCCAGACGGCCGTATCAACAGCCAGCTCCCATCATTCAGATAATATTTCACCCCGTCCACCGTTTGCACATCCTCCACCGCCACGCCCGCGATGGCTGCCGGAGCTAAATTGAGCAGCATCTCCACCATACGCGCTTTTTCCACCGGACGGGTCAGCTTCATGTCGGTACGGGCATACTGGGCCGGACCAAATTTAGCCAGTAAATCCGCCACCAGCTCGTGCAGCGGCGCTTTGGCCGCAGCCATTACCTCCAGCAGCAGCAGCCCCATCAGCACGCCATCCCCTTCTGGAATGTGTCCCTGGATGCTCATGCCGCCCGATTCCTCGCCGCCCATCACCACGCCATTGGCAATCATCAAATCAGCAATGTGGTTGAAGCCAACTGGCGTTTCTACCAGCGCCAGATCATTTTGAGCCGCAATGCGGTCAATCATGCGCGTGGTAGAAACCGTGCGCACCACCTTGCCCCGCAAGCTGCGCTCCTCCAGCAAATAACGCAGCACCAGGGCAAAAATGCGGTGCGGATCGACAAAATTGCCCCGTGCATCCACCGCGCCAATGCGGTCAGCATCCCCGTCGGTGGCCAGACCCACATCCCAATGCCCGCCTTGAATGGTGGACATGAGCAGCCCCAAATGTTTGGCAATCGGTTCTGGGTGAATGCCGCCAAAACCGGGGTTCATTTCCTGGCGAATGTTGAATACGTGGGTTCGGCCGCGAGCCAGAACCTCGCTGAATGCGCCGCGCCCAGAGCCAAACATACCGTCGGCCACAACGCGCAGCTCGCCGCTGGAGACGATGTCCAAATCCACCAGGCCGCTGAGATGTTCATAATAAGCCCAGGATGGGTCGAATTTTTGCACCCGATCTTGCTTGATTGCTTCAGTCAAATCCATCAGGTTGGGGCCGCGCCCGCTGGAAAGATTGCGATCCAGCAGCCGCTCTACCCGCTGGTGGTGGGATGGGCTGGCTGCCCCGCCGTGGCACGACTTGAGCTTGATGCCATTGTAGCGCGGGGCATTGTGGCTGGCGGTGATCATGACGCCAGCCGTGGCGTTTTTTTGCAGCACGGCGTAGCTGATGGCCGGGGTGGGCGTGTCGGCGCGGGCCAGCCAGGTGTCGATGTGGTTGGCGGCCATCACGCGGGCCACTTCTGCCGCGTAGCGATCAGACAAAAAGCGCGTGTCGAAGCCGACAACAATGCTGGGATTGGTTGCGTTTTCTTCGCGAACATAATCGGCGATGGCCTGGGCTACCAGCCGCAGGTTGCCAAAGGTGAAGGTTTCGCTAATCACGGCCCGCCAGCCGTCGGTGCCAAATTTGATGGTCATGGTGTTTCCCTTTTAAGGAGGAGAGGAATAAGTGAGAAGTGATAAGTAAAAAGTGAAAAGTGCTTTGTCATTCTTTTCACTTATCACTTTTTACTTTTCACTCTCTTACATAGTTCAAAATGATTATAAGATCGTTCACATTTGTGCCGGTTGGCCCGGTGTTGATGAGATGACGGCCGTTTCCAACGGCATCTCGCTGCTGAAAAAAGGTGTAGCTGTCGTTGTTGTTCAGAAAGACCTGGGCAGTTTGATTTTCCTGCACTGTGTGCCCCGTGACGGTGGCCCCGGCCACGCCGCTGGTACCGTCGTCGCCATCGGTGGCAAAGCTGGTGATGGTGCGGTTGGGCCAGCCAGCCAGATGAATGGCGGCGGATAACGCTGTTTCTAAATTGCGCCCGCCAACGCCAGCGCCGCGCAGGGTGACGGTGGTTTCGCCGCCGAGCAAGGTGGCGCTTTGCGGCGGGCTGTCTTTGGCCAGGGCAGCGGCAAATTGACCCACCTGCCGCGCTTCGCCCTCCAGCCGGGCGGTGAGCAGCCGGGTATGGAACCCCAGCGATTTGGCCTGGGCTGCGGCGGCCTGCGCCGACTGCTGGATGCTGCCCACGATGATGTTGTCGATGATGTTGCTGGGTGGCGCGGGGTTGGTTTGTGCCAGGGTGTCTAAGGTTGCTTGAATGGTGTGGGCAACGGCCGTTTCCAGACTGGCCAGCACCCCATACCGCTGCAAAACGGCCAGGGCATCGGCCGGGGTTTCGCGGCTGGCCACCGTGGGGCCGCTGCCAATGGCTGCCAGCTCATTGCCCACCACGTCGCTCAAAATGAGGCTGATTACTTTGGCCGGGGCAGCCAATCGAGCCAAACCGCCTGCCTTGACGCCATCAAGCTGGCGGCGCACGGTGTTAAGCTCTTGAATGGGGCAGCCGCTGGCCAGCAGCGCCTGGTTGAGCTGCTGCCAAACGGCTAGCGGCAAATGGGGTTGGGTGAACAGCGCCGACGCGCCGCCAGAAATGAGGCAAAGTACCAGATCGTTTTGGGTAAGGTTGGTGAGCGTTTGCAAAACGGCCGTTGTGCTGGCCACGCTTTTTTCATCTGGTACTGGGTGGCTGCCTGCGTAGGCAGCCAGCGGCAGGGCTCTGTTTTCTGGCAAAAATTTGGTGAGGATGCCCCCGCCAGCAACGGCCGTTTGGCCCACAATTTCCACGGCGGCCTGGGCCATCGGGACGGCCGCTTTGCCAAGGCTAATGATGAACAGACGGCCGTTTTGCAGGTTGAAGCGATGGGGGCCGATGGTGAGCTGCTGGTTGGTTTTGTGTAGATGGCGGGAAACGGCCGTGTAGGGATTTGCGGTTTCCAGGGCAGCGGCAATGATGGCTTGAATGTGGTGTGGATGCTGATCGAAGTTGAGCATTTTTTCTTAGGGTTGCAAGGCGGCGACGGCTTCTTCGGCGGCAACCTGGGGTGTTTTGGCCAGGGTCACGACGTCAAAGACAGCATTGTTCAGCACGGTCATGATGCTGCTGGCGCTGCTGACGGGCATGGCCCTGGCCCGGCTAAGCTGTTCGCGGGCGAACAGGACGTAAGGATCATCCTCTGGCCAAAAGGCAAATGCTGCCTGGCGGGCAGGCAGGTAACGGCTGGCATAGCTCCACTCCCCCAGGGCATTGCTGGCAATGAGCGTGTTGAGCAAATCGGCAGCCAGCATACGCTGGGTTGGGTCTGCTGTGGTAATGGCCCAAACCCAGCCAGAGACCAGGGGCGTTAACGGCCGTTCTAAACCAGGAACGGCCGTTACCTCAAAGGGACTGTTTGCGTCACGCAGGCGCAGATATTGTTCGCTGCTGGTTAAGGCAATGGTGGCAGACCCCGATTGAAATAGCTGCCACGATTCCTGCAAAGACGAGTAATTGCTGCTTTGGTCCAAAATTAGGCCGCTGTTTTTGGCGGCAAAAAGCTGCTGCAAAGCTGTGGCCAATGGCTCAACCTGTAGGGCAACCTGGCCAGCTTCATTGGTGAGCGTGCCTCCGGCATCCAAATACAGTTGCAGCCCCAGGGTACCGCCAGGCACCCCATTTGCCGGGAAAACAAAGCGGCCCGGCGCTTCCGCAAAATCAGACCAGCGGCTGGGAATGGTTGTGGTGAACGTTTCGCTATTATGTACAAGATGGGGCAGGCCAGTCAGCACAAATGGGTAGCCGCCCACCTGATTATCTTTGAGAACCAAATTTAGGGCAGCCGGGTATAAATCTTCTAAAAGCGATGTTTCCACCAGGCCGTCTAGCGGGTAAATTAGCTCCTCAGAAAGGGCTGGCCCAAGCTGATCCACCGGGATGGCGATGAGATCGGGCAAAATGGTCGGGGCGACGGGACGCCCGGTACGTAAATAGTTAAGAATGCCGCTTTGCCCGCTAACAGCTTTTTGCTCGATGATGAGATTGACATCTGCATGATTGTTGCGATAGGCAGCAAACTGTGCGTTTAGAATGGCCGCGCTATCTTCAGTGGCGAGGGCAATTTCTGGGGGCAGCCACACGTGCAGGGTGGGGCGGGTTTGGCTAACGGCCGTTGTGGGAATGGCAATGTCTGGCGTTCCGTTTGCCGCGGGCGTTCCCTCAGCGGCAGAGGCGCTGCTGCTTGTTTCGCCGGGGAGCGTTTCTGGGGTGACAACGGCCGTTTCCTGAGGAGTTAGGCTGCTGGCCAGGTCACAACTCACGGTAAGCCAGAGCAGACTGAAAAACAGCAATGAGAGCTTTTTATTCATGCGCAGAAGTATACCTGCGATCAATTAAACGGGCATTTGCACCAGGCCCATGCTTAGGATATGCTTTGGCTATGATGTTTATTTTGTGGTTCGACCGCCGGTATTTTGAAGCGACCCGCCTTGGCTCCATCTGGCTGCGTCCCAATACCGGTGCGCCTCCCCAATAAATATTATGTAAACTATAGAGTTTTCATGGCCGAGGCGATTTTCGTCTCGGCCTTTTTTATTTTTAGCAAGTTTGGAGGCTGGCAACCTCCAAACGCCAGCCTTCAAGCCAATAGCCCAATTTCGGAGTTTATGATGGCTGAAATTTTATTTAATCTAGACAAAGTAGCGGTTTCCTTAACGGGCAAGTTAATCTTTTCTGGCCTGAGCTGGGAGGTGCAGAACCAACAGCGCATTGGCCTGGTGGGGCCAAATGGCGCGGGCAAATCGACCTTGCTCAAGCTGGTGGCGCGGGAGTTGGAGCCAGACGAGGGCAACATTTTTCGTAAATCGGGACTGAGCTGGGGGCGTTTGGAGCAAGAACCCGATTTGCCAGCAGGAAATTCAACGCTGGCTGAGGCGATGACGGCCGTTCCCCAAATCGCCACCATTCACCAAAAATTAGCCGAACTGGAGCAGCAGATGGGCACGCCTGCCGTTTACGAGGATGGTGACCGGCTGGAAAAAGTGATGGCTCAGCATGAAAAGTGGCTGCATCAATTGGAGCAGCTAGATGGGGCCAGCTACGAAAGCCGCGTCAAGGAAACGCTGGTGCGGCTGGGTTTTCCGCAGGAGCAGTGGGAGACGCAAACGGAACATCTCAGCGGCGGGCAAAAGAAGCTGATCATGCTGGCCAAGCTGCTGGTGCAGCAGCCCGATTTGCTGCTGCTAGACGAGCCGGACAATCACCTGGACCTGGCGGCCAAGCAGCGACTAGAGGCGGTTATTCGCAGCTATGCTGGCTGCGTGGTCATTATTTCGCATGATCGTTATCTGCTGGATGAGGTGGCGACGCACATTGCTGAATTGGAAAACGGCCGTCTTACCCTTTACCTGGGCAATTACACAAACTACACCAACGAGCGCGAGCTGGCGCGGCTGCGGCAGGCGCAGCTTTACGCCGCCCAGCAAAAAGAGATTGCTCGCATCGAGGCGGCGATTGCCCGCTTTGAGCTGTGGGCCTCTGTGGTGGTGAATGAACGGCACATCAAGCAGGCACGCAGCCGCCGCAAAATGCTGGACAAGATGGACAAGGTGGAAAAGGTCAATGAGCAGCGGCGCATGAGCCTGGATTTGGCTGGCTGGCGCGGCAGCAACAAGGTTTTGGAATTAGAAAATGTAACGCGACGGTTTGAAAACGGCCGTACCATCTTCAACAAGCTCAACCAAATTTTGTGGCACGGCGAGCGGGTGGGGCTGGTTGGTCCCAACGGCGCGGGCAAATCGTTCCTGCTCAAGCAGCTGCTAGACCCGGAGAGCATTCACGGCGGGCAAATCAAAATTGGGCCAAGCGTAAAGATTGGCTACTACGCCCAGGAGCAGGAAACGCTGGACTACGGCCGCGATCTCATCAGCGAGATTCGCCAGGCAGCTCCGGTGAGCCGGGAGGTGGCGGTGGCCTTTTTGCACCGCTTTTTGTACAGCTACGACCAGATGCAGCAGCCCATTAGCAAGCTAAGCGGCGGCGAGCGCAGCCGTTTGCAGTTGGCCAAGCTGGTGCTGGAACGGCCGAATCTGCTCCTCCTCGACGAACCGACTAACAATTTAGACATTGCCTCAATTGAGGTGCTGGAGCAAACGCTGGAGGAGTTCGACGGCACGCTGCTGATTGTGTCCCATGACCGCTACTTTTTAGATCAGGTGGTGGATCGGGTGCTGGAGCTGCGAGACGGCCGTTTCACAGAATTCGACGGCGCGTACACCGATTACCTGGCGGCTGGAGGAAAGTTGTAATTGTGTAACTGAGTCATTGTCGGGATTACTCAATTACCTTTTACCGTTCGTAATGGTAAATTTGCACGATGCGTTTGATGGCGTAGATGGCTTCAGACGGCCGTACCGGATTGTTTGGCAGCTCCATGCGTTCCACCAGTCGGGTCAGAATTTGGTTGGCCAGGGTGAAGCCATTGGGCAACTCGTTGTATCGCTGCAAAAGCGATTCGGCCAGTTGAATATCGACATCGGTGAGCTTGTCTACGGGCCATTTGGCGGCTTCTCGCTCTGCTGCGCCCGGTGCACGGCTGACGACGGGGTTGGTTGCGTCGTTAGTCTTGCCGAGGGATTCCAGAGAAACGGCCGTTTGCTCCCGCACCACCAACGTATTGGCTGCCAAATCACCCAACCGCCGCGCTTTGCCATCAATAAACATCGTCACCAGACCCAATCCGTAAGCCCCAGGCAAAAAGTCTACCAGCCGCACCAGGTTGCGGATGACCGATTCTGCCAGGGTGATCGGCGTGCCATCGGCCCGAATAACCCGAATGCCCACAAGCTGTTTGCCCGGCGAACTGCCGTTCCAGCGCATTTCAAAAAAGATGTAGTAGCCCCACAAAAAGGCAAAGCTCACCAGTGAAAGCAGGGCCACAATAAATGAATTGCCTGTGCCGCCGCCATCGAACCCGCGCAGCAAAAAGTAAAACAAAATGCCGTTGGCCGCTACCAGCAGCAGGGCAATAATGGTTGTATCCACCAGAGCGGCCAAAAAGCGGGAGCCAATGCCCACCACTTCATAGCCAAACATGACGTTTTCTGGGGTATCGATATTTAGAAATTCATCTGGTGCGGTCATGATTCTTTCGTTCTTTTCTGCCTTTATTTCTTTGTGTATATCTCTAGAGTATAATCGGCTTATGAATGCTGAACAATTTTACCGCTCGCGTCAGGCCGATTGGCAACAGTTAACCGCACTGCTAGATAAAAGTCAACAAGTTAGTCGCTTAAGTCCGCAAGAGGTGCAGCTAATGGGCCAGCTGTATCGTTCGGCAACGGCCGATTTAGCGCTGGCCCAACGTGAGTTTCCTCGACAACAGGTAACCGTTTTTTTGAACCAACTGGTGGCGCGGGGCCATGCGACGATTTACCGGGGAGAGCCATTGGCTGTGCGGCGGTTGAAGCATTATTTATTGGTGGGGCTGCCAGCCACGTTTCGGGAATCGCTGCCATTTTTTATGACGGCCGCTTTACTGGTCATTGTTCCGGCGCTGATTGCGGGTTTTCTTACCAACTGGCAGCCAGATGCCTCTACCTGGCTGCTGCCTGCCAGCGTGCAGGAGCTGCGGGCGCTGATTGAAGACCAGGAGCTGTGGACAAATATTCCCATTGAGGAACGGCCGTACACTTCCGCCTTCATCATGTCCAACAACATCCAGGTATCTTTTATGGCCTTTGGCGGGGGCATCACGGCGGGTTTGTTCAGCTTTTACATCCTTGTCTTTAACGGGCTGCTGCTGGGTGGCATCACCGGGCTTACGGCACACTACGATGTCGGTTTTGAGCTATGGACCTTTGTCATTGGGCATGGCGTCATTGAGCTGTCGGCCATTTTCATCGCTGGCGGGTCTGGGCTGATGCTGGCCTGGGCAATTCTGCATCCTGGCTTGCTCAAACGTGGCGATGCGCTCATGCTGGCGGCGCGCAAAGCGGTGAAGCTCATCATTGGCTGTGTACCCATTCTCATCATCGCGGGCCTCATCGAAGGGTTCATTTCGCCCAATGAAAACGTTCCCTGGCCCGTGAAGTGGAGCATTGGCTTGCTCACCGGGGTGCTGCTGTACAGCTATTTGCTGTTGGCCGGGCGAGGTAGGGAGGGGGAGGAAGAGAGTGAAAAGTAAAAAGTGAGAAGTGAGAAGTGAGAAGTGAAAAGTGAGAAGTGGGGGGCAGCGTGAATCTTTGCAATGATTATCATCCTCTGAGAAACGTGCTGAAACGGCCGTTCATGGCTTCAAAGCTGTTGATTGTGGCAAGCCGGGCGGTTCACGCGTGCACGAACCAGCCATGGGGTACCATCGGGCAAATCGGAGTCACTTGCTGGTTGTTCCACTGCTGCGAGCTTCCCAATATGGAGCAAAATCTCGGCGGTGGTACACGCGCTGTGAATACCCAACAACCCCCGCCGTGTCTGCGGCAGAAACCATACGGGCGCAAACGCGAAACGGAACGAGCGCCACTGCCGCTATCCTACCAGCGTCACGCAGATAATTCTCTTTAGTCTGCCGCCCGCGTTGCCTCAATCCCAGCTTATTACCGATAATGATAATTCTTTGCTCTATAACCTTGCGATGTTGAAACTCATTTTGGTTCACTTTGAAGGTTTCAATTGCGTTAAAGGTTTCAAAATAATTAGAACTATTCAGTTGCCAGCAGATGCATTAAGTTATGGTTTGCGAAGTTTTGTATTTCTGTATTCAAAATTTCTCCCCAGGTCATCATTGAACGCGACTAATTTCATGCTGTCGCCTTGTGTCACCTGATGAATTTTCACCACTCTCAAAGATCAAAACAGAATTACGCAGTTCCTTTATTAAATGTTTATCTGCATGTGAAATTGCATTAGAAATGCAAATTTGCGCCGATGTTTAATTTCCATGCACCGTCATCATGAAGACGATTTTCAAACGCTTCAAGAACCAGTCTGTAATGTTCCTTGCGCTTGGCATGAAACGTATTTCGTGCATCTCTCAAAGCGCGATTTACGCTGTCAATTAAAGGTCGGGCTTCATCTTTTGGTAAGGCGAGATACCAATCAGTAGCACCGTGTTTATTATTTCTTTGGGCTACTTTTTCAGGTTGAACAAGTTCACAGGCAACTAATGCAACGAGACTTATTGGAGCGTTAGAATCAATTAATTTGGTTATTTCTTGGAATAAATTTACTTTATCAGCCAACTTTGTTTTGGCTAAGTATTGTATAGCCTCTTGATCATTAGGCATTGGGGGATCGATGAAATGGACTTCAGTAATTTCTGGATGGATTTTATGTATTTCGATTGAACCTAAGTTCCCTAATTGCTCTTGCCGAAGATGATAAATGACACTTCCTAAAGTTGTCTGCTCTCGTTTGAAATCTACAACTCCATGTTCGTACCCAGGCAGGCACCTATTTGTAGCTGCATCAAATATATCAAGAGGAAAAGGGACTTCAATAATATAACCCATGATTTTTCGCTTAAGATGAATGATTAATATGACTTTTTACAGCATTTTATAACATCGTCTTGGCCTTTAGTTCCAGGTAGCGGTTGATGACGGCGATGGAGAGCTGGTTGGCGGGTACGTCCAGGGTGAGGACGCCTTGTTGGCGTAGGCGGTCCAGCGTTACCTGGCGCTGGTCTAGCAGTTGGGCGGCGGCCATGCGCTGGTAGGCTGTCTGGCTGTCTTCCGGCTGCTGCTGGGACGCCTGCACCACATCTGGATCGCTGATGGTGACGATCAGCGGCAGGCTGCGCCGTGCCAGCAGCGAGGCATGACTTACTAATCCTTCCAGGCTTACCCCATGTGTTAAATCCGTAAAAATGACGACCAGGGAACGCTTGCGCTGCTTGGCAGCCAGATAACTGAGCGCCCGGCGATAGTCTGACTCTACGGGTTGGGCTTCCACGGCATAAAGCAGTTCCAACATGCGGTAAAACTGGCCGCGCCCCTGGCGTGGGGACAGATAATGCTGCACGTCGTGGGCAAAACTCATCATGCCCACTTTGTCCCCTTTGCCAGTGGCCACATAGCCCAGCAGCAGCACCGCGTTGATCACATAATCCAGCTTGGCCATTTGGGCTACGGGGCTTTGCATCATGCGGCCTACATCCAGCAGAGCAATCACATTTTGGCTGCGCTCCGTCTGGTATTCCACGGTGACGGGGCGGTTACGGCGGGCGGTGGCTTTCCAGTCGATGCGGCGGTATTCGTCGTCGGGCAAATATTCGCGTAGGCGTTCAAATTCTGTGCCTTCGCCGAACTGGCGGGTGTTGCGTAGGCCAATTTCTTGCAGGCGGTTGCGGCGCAGCAGCAGGTCGTAGCGGCGCACATCCAGCAGGTTGGGGTACACCTTCACTGGCTCGGTGAGGGGGAGTTTACCCTGGCGGATGGCCAGCCCCAGCGGCCCTTGCCAGCGCAGATTCAGATTGCCAAACTGGTAATCGCCGCGCCGCAGGGGATGCACGTAGTAAGTTCCAATCCAGGTGTGCCGGGGCACGGCCGTTCCTTCTAACACGCGCTCTGAAATGGTGAAAGCATCCGGTGGTTCATCGCGCACCCAGAAGGTGACCGGGCGGCTGCTTCGGTTGCGAATATGCAAGCGAATGGCATTATCGACACCCAGACTTAGCTTGTCATCATGCGCACGGCGAATGTCGAATCGCTTTTGGATGGATTCGGCCGTTCGCCAATCAAACGCAATTAGCAGACCGGCGATGAGTAGGTAAGCCAACGCCACCCATTGCATGAGCGGCAGCCAGGTTGCCGTAACCAGGAAGAGTGCTGTTAAAAGCAGAAGAATTATTCCGCGATTAGTTATTTGCATAAAAATCCTGAAGCCTCTTCTTTAAATAAAGAATGCTAACAAACAAAATAAAAGACCAGGTGAGCAGGGTGATGACTGCGCCTCCGATAATAGAGGATGGAATAAATTCAAAGCGCACAGTGGAACGGCCGTTTGGGACAAAAACAGCCCTAAACGCATAATTTGCCTGCTGAATTTCCTGCCTTGCGCCATTTACAGTCACACGCCAGCCCGGGTAAAAAATATCGCTAACCACCAGATAGCCAGGCTGGTTACTTTCCACATCTACCGTCATCGTGTTATTCGTAAGATTCGTTATGCTTATCTCAGATGTTCCCGCTGGGCCTGAAAAAGATTCGCCACTGGTCAGCAAAACGGCCGTTAGTGGGTCAAATTTATTTTCTTCCATCAGAGCCAGGGTCTTTTGCGGATCTGGTTCGATTAGCGACTGATAAACCATAAATGCACGAGGAGCAGCCTGGCTATTTTCGTAAATTGTTAGGTGATCGGAAGTGAATTGTTCCTGCCACGGTTCTGGCAAGGTTTCATCCTGATCTGCTACAAGATATTTTATACCCAAAAAGTTGTAAAACGGGCCACCTCCGCTGGCGATCTCGCTGTAATTGTCAAAATTTTGCAAATTAAATGGGTTCCAGGGCAGGCCACGATATTGATAAAAACCAAATATAAGTCCGGTGAGCGGTGCCCATTTTTCTGTGCCATACGCGCCATTCGTAAAGCTCATTCTAGGCAACTCAGAACTGTTTTTTAAATATTGAATGATCTGAGGGTGGTCAAATGTTTGTAAGACATCACGCTGGGTAAAATGGCGAGGCCACTGGGCCACAAACAGATCAATCATTACCAGGCCAATCAAGAAAATCGGTCTCCAGGGAGAGTGGCCGGGTCGGATTCGCTGGAGAAAAAGCAAACTGGTTAGCCCTAAAAACAAACCTGCAAAGATCAGGCTGTCGGCCAAACGGTACTGCATTATTTCATTGGGGTAGGGAAACGGCCGTAACGTTGGATAAATCAGCCAAAAAGCGATGCCCGCTACCATGCCAAGCGCCGACAAAAAAATTGCATCGCGGCTCAGGCGTTTATCCGCTGCGGCCATCCGGTATAAAATCCAGTCCACCCCAAAAGCCGCAACCAGAGCCAGACTAAGATCAACCCAGAACACAAAACGACCAGGGACTCTGACAAATTTCATCCCCGGTAAAAGATAATATAGCAAGCGATAAACAGGGGTAACGTCACCCGCAGTTAATAAAAATGACAAAACAATCATTGATAAAAGAAAAGGCTTTTCACGAGATTTCCAGGTGTAGCTGCCCAGCAGCGCCCCAAATAATATGATGACGCCGCCATAAACGTAAAACTCATTGGGAAAGGTATTCCAGAATAATTTCCCTTGCCCACCAGTAAGCCCAAAAAAATGTGGTAATAGCAGCAAAAGCCACGCATTTGGCGGCATACTATAAGCAGAGGCTTGGGCAATGTCTAAGGTATTGCGTTGGGTAAAGGTAAAAAATTCCAGAGTTGGCACGATTTGTATGGCCGCCGCTCCCAAAGCGACGAATAGCATGAGGCCACACAGCCCAAACATGCGCACAAATCCCCGCCCACGATTTTGAATCAGGTGAACAAACAGCCAAAAGCCACACCAATACCCAGCAAAAAGTGAAAATTGCTGGTGACCACCCAAAATGGAAAAAGATAAAGTCAGCCCAGCCAGCAAAGCATACTTTTTTTCTCCCCGTAAAATCGCTCGACGAAACAACAAAAAGATCAAAGGCAGCCATATCGAGGACATGACAATGTTGATGTGATCCATTTGCCCAATGAGGAAACCAGAAAACATAAATCCAACGCCAGCGACCAGGCTCCCTGGTCTGGATGCGCCCAACTCTCTGGCTAATGCGTAGGTGAAAATGCCAGCCAGAAAATAATGGAAAATTAACAAATAAACCATCATCTTGTAATTGAAATGGGTGGCGGTTAGCAACAAACGAAAAGGATAGAAAAACCCAATATTGGGATCGGCTGCGTAGGGCTGCCCGGCAGCAACGTAAGGATTCCACAAGGGAAAGTCGCCAGCCTGGAGCGACCGTGCCGCAAAAAGGTCGTTTGGATAGTTGAAATTGACAAAATCAGTGCCGTTTGGCAGATAAAATGAATTTGTAAATAAAACCGGGGCGAAAAAAACAAGCGTGACGGCGGCAAAAAAGGCAGTCACCTTGATTGTTGGGCTGACGCGCTCTTTGTTGATTAGAAGATTTTTTACGCTAAACATGTGCAGTTTTGTGTTTTTGTTATCTGCAAAATTTATTACCTGCCTTCGTGTGCGGATTTATCTCCTGTGTAGCGTCATCATCAGGCCGTGTTTGGGGCGGATGGTGACGAGTGGATTGGGCAGAACTGGATGGTTGGGCAGCAGCTTCAGGCGATATTTTTGGTAAACGGCCGTAACCACCAATCCCATCTCCACTTTGGCAAAACTGTCGCCAATGCACATCCGCTGCCCACCGCCAAACGGAAAATAAGCGTAGCGCGGGCGGGCCTTTTCTACGTCTGGCAAAAAATGTTCGGGATGAAACACGTCTGGTTTTTCCCAAAATGCCGGATGGCGGTGGGTGGTGAAGGGGCTCATGATGATCAGGGCATTGGCCGGAATTGGTTCGCCCAACAAGGTATCTGCTTCGATGGCCCGGCGGGTGATGAGCCAGGCGGGTGGGTAAAGCCGCAGCGCCTCGGCCACGACGCGCTCCACGGTAGGTAAGTTGGCTAAATCGTCGGTGGTGGGCGAACGGCCGTTTAACACCGCATCAATTTCCGCCACCAATTCCGCTTCAACGGCTGGGTTTTGGGCCAGCAAATAAAAGAGCCAGGTCAGGCCAGAAGCGGCCGTTTCATGCCCGGCCACAATAAAAGTAATAATTTCATCCCGCAGCTCGGCGCGGCTCATCTTCTCGCCAGTTTCCCGGTCGGTGGCGGCCAGCATTTGGCTCAAAATGTCATTTGGGTTGCCCTGCCCCCGTTGGTGATCGGTGATGGCCTGGTCGATGAGCGCATCTAGCTTTTGCAGACCCGCCCGGAAGCGGCGATTGCGTGGCGTGGGCAGGGCCAGGGGCAAGACGACCGGTCGTTGGGAGCGGTAAACCACGTAATCGAGCATCGTCAGCACGGCCTGGGCCAGTTGGCTGGCCTCTTTTTGCAAATTAATGCCCAGCAATGCTTCACCAATGATTTCCAGCGTCAGGGTCATCATGGCGTCATCCACATCGATGGGCTGGCCGGTTTGGGCAAAGGTGTGCCAGACGCGCAGCATGTTTTGGCTGATGGTGACCATCGTTTCACCCCAGCCCAACACCCGCTGCCGGTGGAAGGCGGGTTGAATCATGCGCCGCTGCCTGCGCCAGAAACGGCCGTCGCTGGTGAGCAGCCCGTTCCCTGTGATGTTGGCCAGGGTGTTGTACTGCACCGTGTTTTTGCTGTAGTTGCGCTGGTTGGTTACCAACACATGCTCGATTAAATCCGGGTGATTGAGCTGGTACACCTCCCACAGGCCCAGCGGATAGTGGATAAAGTCGCCAAATTCCGCCGCATTACGCTGCAAAAATGCCAGCGGCGCTCGCTGGATTTCGGGAATGCGCAGCGGGGAAATATTGACTGCTTGGAGGCTTGGGGGTGAAACGGCCGTGTCACTCATTTGGAGATTGGAGACTGGAGATTGGAGATTGAAGCGTGTAAATCTCCAATCTCTAATCTCCGGTCTCTCTTTTATCTGGGAACCTCAACCTGCCCCAGCAGCCGCCGAATCACCGCATCCGCATTCAGCCCTTCAATTTCAGCTTCCGGCTTGAGCAAGATGCGGTGGCGATAGACCGCCGGGGTAACAAACTTCACGTCGTCAGGCGTCACAAAGTCGCGGCCTTGCAGGGCGGCAAACGTTTTTGATGAGAGCAGCACGTGCGTGGCGGCACGGGTGCTGGCCCCCAGCGTTAAATCTGGCGATTGGCGCGACGCGGCGGCCACCTGGGCAATGTAATTCAAAACGCCATCTTCCACAACCACCTGGTTAATAACCTGCCGCGCCTTGGCCACCGATTCGGCTGGCAGCCTGGCGGTTAAGCCGGTAGCCGCTAAATCGTGGGCGTCGAAGCCATTGTGGTAGCGGCGCAGCACCTCAATTTCTGTCTCCAAATCGGAATAGGGCACGTTAACTTTGAACAAGAAGCGGTCTAGCTGCGCTTCTGGCAGGGGGTACGTGCCTTCGTATTCGATGGGGTTTTGCGTGGCAATCACCATAAACGGAACGCCCAGCGGATAGCGAGTGCCTTCCAGGTTTACCTGCCGCTCTTCCATCGCTTCTAGCAGGGCAGACTGGGTTTTGGCTGGGGCGCGATTGATCTCATCTGCCAGCAGAATTTGGGTGAAGATGGGCCCTTTTTTCAGATGAAATTGCCCGTTGCTAATGTCAAAAACAGACGTGCCTAAAATGTCTGAGGGCATCAGGTCTGGGGTGAACTGAATACGGCCGAATCGCGCCTGAACCAGTTGGGCCAATGTCTTAGCCATCAACGTTTTGGCCGTACCTGGCACCCCTTCAAGCAGCACATGCCCGCCCGTCAGCAGGGCAATGATGAGCATCTCAAATGGTTCTTCCAGGCCAACCAGCACTTTGTCGGCTTCCCGCCGCAGCACCTGGTAAATGGTTTTAAGTTGGGTTGGTTCCATTTTGTCTCCTAGGTTTCAGTTGTTGGTATCCAGTAGGTCAGCGATTAGGCATTTGCACACTGGCCTACTGATTACGGCTTTACTGATTACTGTTTACTGAACGAAGTTGCTTCGCGCACTATTTGCACCATGTCGCCCTCGCTGACCCTGGTTTGGGACAGCTTTTGCAGCAGTTGGCGCAGGGCTTCTGTGTCTAAATTGGGTTGGTAGGCGGCGAGCTGGGCAATAAATTCGTCATCGGGCAGGCTGGGATTAAGGCGGTAGCGTGCGCCTAAATCGCGCTTGAGCCGGTCGTGGTAATGTTGCAAGACGGCCGTTCTGTGTCCGGCTCGTCGGCTCAAGTTGGCAATGCCAGAAATGTACTCCAGCGGGGCGCGGCGCGATAACTCTTTGCCCAGCGGCACGGGGCGGCCAAAATGACGCCCACGCAGGATGAGTCCCACAAAAATAACGGCCAGCACCAGCAGCAAGGCCCGGCCGCCCGGCGTGCGCTGCAACCAGTTGTTAGACGACAGCGCCGCGTCTGCTTCGGGACGAATGCCGTGATGCCATTCATTAAACCAGATTTTTTCGACGTCTGGCGCACTGTTGATGAGGTTGAGCACCAGTTCGGCGTTGCCCTCTGTTTGCAGCCCTTCGTTGCTAAACGGTTCGGCGATGGTGGTGAGGATGATACGGCCGTTCCCCTCGGCAACGGCAACGGCCGTTGGGTTGCCGTTACGATTGGCCAGCAGCGTGACAAAATCATCCCGGTTGGGGCGCAAAAAATAGGGGGTTTCCACGGTGAGGCTGGGGAGCGGCGGGGTTTGCAGGAGCGGGGTTTGGTTGGAAACGGCCGTGTCCGAAGAAGGCACCAGGCCAACATCGATGTCCAATTGTTCCGCCAGATCGACGGTGACAAAGCCATTGCCCGCCAGCAGCAGCGTGCCGCCATCTTCCACCCAATTGTGCAACAGTTCCCACTCGCCAGTAGTAAATTCAACGGTAGGCTCCAGCACCAGCGCCAAATCCACGCCCGACGGCACGCCAAACAAGCTGCCCACTGAATCAGTCAGGTCAATCTGCTGCGATTCAAGGTAGAGCCACAGCGCCCGGCTGCCGTTGGGCTGGTTAGAAAACGACGCCAGTGGCGGGTCTACCAGCGAAGCCTGGGCCTGCTGCACCACGGAGATGACGGTGACCAGCGTCAGCAGCAAAAATAGACCCAGCGCCAGCCAGCCATCGCGGGAAAGCAGGAAGGGCAGCCGTTTCATCGCGCCTCCTTTTGCTGGCGCAGCGTTTCTACCTGCTGGGCGTACTGGGCGTACTCGGAGGCGTTCACCGTTTGGAAGCCGTACCAGACGCGGTCAAACACGTCGATGACCTGGCGCAGGGTGGCCGCCAATTCTGGCTGGTGGGCCACGCTGCGCAAATATTCCCGGTTGGTCAGGGAGCGGTCATAGCGGAGCAGCCCGCGTTCTTCTAGCAGCAGCAGGGCAGACAGGTAAAGGTAGCGAACGGCCGTACGAAAATCCCCACCCACCGATAAATCCTGAGCGCGCTGCAAGGCCAAATCGGCCGTCAAGGGTTCGCCGCCCAGCGCTTCCTCGGCGGCGGCCGCTGCGTCTGCGGCAAAATCGGTAACGAGGCCGCGCAGGGCAAAGGCCAGCACCACGGCCACCAGCACCCCTGCCAAAATCACCAGCAAATTATTGAGCGGCAGCCGGAGATTGCTTTGTTCGGGGAAAAGGCGCAGGAAAAAGTCTTCAACCGCCTGGCGCAGCGATTGCCACATGCGCTGCAAAAAGTTGGGTTCGGCTGGGGCGTAGTTGAATTCGGGCTGGCTCAAAATATCGTCCAGGGCGGCTTCATCCAGTTGGGGCAGGGAAGCGGCGGGCCACCCCTGCCGGCTGCTGTGGTAGGCGGTGAGCAGGGTGGTGACGGTTTCCAGGGGAACGTTTTCGTTTTGCAACTGCTGAATGAAGAAACTGTGGTCGATGGGCTGAAGACGGCCGTCTGGCAGTTCTACTTCGGTGATGGCGGTTAATTGGGTAACGGCCGTTTGGCGGGCAGCGGCTCCAGCGCCATCGGCGCTGTTCAGCCCATCCCGAATATCGGCAATGAGCTGCCAGTAATCAGCCAGCGCCAGGGGGCCGGATTGGGCCAAAACGGAACCGGCCCCAGCAAACAGCAAGGCCAGAATTAAAAGCGACGGCAGGAGACGGCCGTTTTTCCTCCAGCTAATCATCAAAAACCACTTAGCCCCAATGTTGCCGCCACCAAAACCATTACCACCGCAAGGTACAAAACGGCGATAGCAATAGTGATGAGGGAAAAATAACCAAACTCTTCCCATTTGGGAAAGATAGATTTGCTCAGTGGGGGCGCGGTGGCTGGCAGCGTGGCCATTTCTGCCCGGTCGCTTAAAGCCAGCAGCGCCAGATCAAATCCTTCGGTGCGCACCCGCACGTCAAAATAAAGCAGGGTGACGCAAGAAAGCTGCAATGGCAGATAAATGAGGTTTAGCAAGAGGGTGATGACCTGCTGAATGAGGGTGGCGGTGGTGGCGCTGACGCTGCTGCCCACCAGGCTGTTCACAATAAATACCGACAAAATGGCCGGGCCGGTAACGACCAGTTGGCTAAAAATGCCCAGCAGCAGCATAAAGCCTACAAGCCACCAAAGCCGCCGCCGTGCCAGATTCCAGGCACGTTGCAGCGCTTCCGCTGCGCTGCGTTGTTCCAGCACAACAACAGGCGCAACCAAAGGCAAAACGACCAGGACAAAGAAGAAAATCATGCCCAGCCCGGTAAGCCAACCCAGGCAAGGCACAATGACCCACCAAATAGCCAGGAATAAAACAAAAAGGATGCCAATGAAGGTTGCCAGCAGCAGGGTAAAGCCGGAACGGCCGATTTTGCGGTAGGCGTCTAGCAGTCCAATTTTGCGCCCCAGGTAATTTTCGGCAACGGCTTTGGTCATGGCGGCGGTGGCCAGCTGCACCAGCAGCAGCGTCACCAGGCGGCCCAGCCAGACCCAGGGATTGCTGCCGTAGCCGCTGCTTTCGGCAATTTCTAGCCACATCTCAGTGAGGGTGGCTGCCGGACTAAAGGTAGCTTCTGGTGCGGGGGCCAGCCAAAGACCAATCATGTTTACGGCCGTTGCCGGAATTTGAGCCAGGGCCACAATGCCCACAAAAATGAGAAAGTTGTTGCGGTAAAGCCGAATGGCGCGATCCAGCAGCTGCGACATGCTCAGGGGCTGTAAATTTTGGGGGAGTGTGGTCATAAATTATTCGTCTTCTGCTATCACGAAAGCCCTGTCGTGGTTAAATCAGAGGCATCTGCGGCAAATTCATCCTTGTTTGAGGCCAGCACCATGAGGTCGAATCCTTCAAAGCGAATGCGCAGGTCAAAATACATCAGGGTAATGGCGGCTAAACGGATGGGCAAAAAGACGGCCGTTAGCACCAAATTGGCCGATTGTTGAATGATGGATTGAAGCAAGACATTTGTGTTGCCCATTATGGCTGGCAGCGCAAATGAAATTAAGGCTGTTGGCCCAAAAATAATGGCGGCCGTTAAGATGCTCAACAAAAACAAATAGCCAAATACCCACCAAAAGCGCAGTCGGCTCAAATCCCAGGCCCGCTTTACCGAGGCAATTGCCCCCGCTTTTTCTAACACAACCACCGGAGGCAGAAGCGATATTAAAACATTGGCTGCTACGCCAATAATAAAAAAACCAACAATGGCTATCAGTGGCCCCAGGCAAGGAATGATGGAGATGATGCCAACAGGAATAAACAAAGCAACAATGATCAGACCGGCCACGATGGTAGCCAAAATGAGCGTAAGCCAGGTGTTGCCCATGCGGCTAAAGGCGCTGTCGAAGCTAATCTCGCGGCCCAGGTAGCTGTCGGAAATGGCTGTGGTGAGTGCGGCCGTTCCAATTTGGGTCACAATGCCAGACAAAATTAGAACCCCAATGGCAACTAAAATGGTTGTGCCGATAAACTCGCCGTTGAGGATGGATGCTTCCAGGTTGGTCGAGGTTGCTGCGCTGCCAAGCAAGACTGTGGAGAGGATTTGAAAAACGGCGATGGGCAGTTGGGTGATGGCGGCGATGGTGAGAAAAGTGACAAAATGCTGGCGGAAAATCCTAAAGGTGCGGTCAAAAAGTTCGCTGATGGATAACGGCCGTAAATCTAACAACGGTGATGCGCTCATGTTTTCCTCCGTGACTGCTTTGGTGAGAGTGTAAAGACCGGCATGGCCAAAATTATACCCGATCACGCTTTTCGTTTCACCCATCTAAATAGGGAAATCGCATATTCATTCATCGCCGGAGGCTGAAGCCATCCGGCTAGTTACGGAAGCCCTTTGGGCTGTCCGAATGGGCTTAAACGGCAGGCCCCTGAGGGCCTTTCACAGGTAGTGGGGGCGTTCATTATGGCTTTTGAGGATGTGTTTTGAGCTGGTTCAAGGCGGTTTGAAATTGTTTGGCTCCGCCGTGGGAGGGGTGGCGCACGGCCGTATGCGGCACACCCCATTTCAGCAAGGCCGCTGCTGCTTTTTTGCCCACGGCAACGGGTTCAACCTGGGGGAAAATTTGCAGAAGCTGGCTGAGAAACGGCCGTCCCCCAGCAATCTCGCGGGCAGTTGGGGTGCGGTTGCTTTGTGGCTGGCCCGCCTGGTGCGGATGAAAGGGGAAAATGTTCCACAGCAGCGGCAGTGGCTGCCAGCCGCCAATGGTGCGCCAAACAATCGTGGCGCTGGCCTCTCGCTGTAGCTTTGGCCATTCCCTCACTGGCTGAAACGGCAAGGCTAAGCCAGCCAGGATGTGCAAACTGGTAAAAGGAATGCCAGACAGGCGGCAGCCCCGGTAGCCCGGCGCTTCGCCAACGAGCAGCAGCCTGGGCTGCTGCTGCACCATCCAGTTCAGGTAAATTTCCAGATTTTGGCGGCGCTGCTGGGCAAACGGCCGTTTGCAGCCATACGGATTTTCGCAGTGGGGAGGCGGCGCGGTAGTTGCCAGAAAATGAATAAATTGGGGAATGTCTGGTGGCATAAAACGGTGACTGACAATTAGAGACTGGAGACTAATCTTCAAACGCTAGTCTCCAGTCTTTTCTTATTTAGAAGCGCAGCAGCGCCCCAATTTTGCCAGCCTGGTCCAGGTTCGGATCATCCCGGATCACTTCAACATGGGCACCCTGGCTCAGGCTCAAGGTAAAGGCGCTGTCGATCACATCGTCAACGGCCGTAAGCTCCTTGTCGCTCAACGGACTTTTGGCCAGATTGGCCACCACAAAGCCAGAGCTAAAATCTACAAAGCCGGGCATCTGGTAGCCATCACTAATCAGCAACGTTTGCACCCGACGGTTGCTCACGGCCTCCAGCGTATCGTCTAAGCCAATGACCGCCTGTCCGCCGCTGGCCTGGGTGCCTAGCAACGTTTCGACTAATTTTTTCTCACGCGCCGCGTTGGCCGCTTGCAGCAATTGAATCGCTTCTTTACGGACTTCATGTTCGCCTGCGTTCATGTCGATGGCAAATGTGCCCGCCAGGCAGCTTTGCATTTGCTTGGGCAATAAATCGCGGAATTGGGCCGTGTTTTCGGCCGTGCCGCCCAAAAAGAGGCGGCGAATAGGCTTGTTGGTGAAAAAATCAACGGCAGCAGCGGCCGCTTCGCGCAGGTTGCGCCGGGCGTTTTCCTCTTCGCGGCTGGCCCCGCCAGTGCCGCCGCGTCGTCCCACCGCCGAAGAGCCACGCCCTTGCTTGAGCTTATGAATCTCTTCGCCCATGAAGCCGTTGGTTTCCTTAAGCTCGCCCAAATGGTAGGCAAAAAATCGTGCCCCCACGCGGTCAACCAGAATGACGCCGTAGTGGGCGTAATATTCAAACAGGTGGCTTAATGGTTTCAGGTAAGGTTGAGGCGTGATGCGTAAACGGTTGCGGAAGGCAACGGTTGCCGGAAACGCCTGAAAAAATTTGCCGCCGTTACTGCTAAAAACAACCAGCCCCGGTGACGTCCAGTCGAAGCTGTGATTGAGATACGTTTCAATTGCTTGAGCATCTTCCTCCAGCCCGCCAGAGTTGCGCAGCATATTTTTGGCCTTGAGTTTGATGGTTTCAGAGGGTTCTTCACTGGTGTCGGTGCTGAGATAAAGGCTCAACACCTTGGTTGAGGTAGGTTCAAAAGACAATAACGCCTGGAATTGTTCCTGGGTAATCATACAACCTCCTGTAAATGTTTTGCTGTACTAAAATAAATTGCGGGGTAAAAACGTTGATGAACCGGGAGAAAGACGGCCGTTTACGGCCGTTCCCCCAGCGTTAGCGGCAATTTAATCACTTCTCCTTCCCGAATCACAGTTAACTCCACTGTCTCGCCAACCGTCGTTTCAAAAACAAGGTAGCTCAACAATTCGTCAGAGTTCCGCACCGGCTGATTGTTGATTGCCGTGATGTAGTCGCCATCAGCAGTTAAGGATACCGACAAATTATGCCCCAATAGCCCCGCCTGCGCCGCTGGTGTGCCTTCGCCAACGCCAGTGACATACACGCCGTTTGGCGGCAGCTCCAAAATCTCCAACTGCCGCAAGGTAAACGGTTGGGGATACATACTGATGCCAATATACGGATAAGCATATTCACCGTCGGCAATGAGAGCCGGGGCAATATTGCTAACGGCATTGACCGGAATGGAAAACCCAACGCCAGAATTAGTGCCAGAGGTGGACAAAATGGCGCTGTTCACCCCAACCACCTCGCCATTCAGGTTAAGCAGCGGCCCGCCAGAGTTCCCTGGGTTAATGGCTGCGTCCGTTTGGATGACCTGGGGAATGGAAAAGTTGCCGCCAGCCACTACGTGCTGCGACTCAATGGTGCGCCCCAAGCCGCTGATGATGCCTATGGACATGGAGCCCGCTTCGCCAAACGGGTTGCCAATGGCAATGACAAACTGGCCCACCTGCAAATTCCCCGAATCGCCCAAAGGAACAGGCTGCACATCCGCTGGCAGCGAGTCAACCTGAATCACGGCCAGGTCGCTATCTAAATCCGCACCACGTAAGCTGCCGCTGCGGCGTTCGCCGCTGGCAAACACCACTTCAAATTCGTCACCATCGGCCACCACGTGGTTGTTGGTAACAATATTGCCTGCCTGATCGATAACAAAGCCGCTGCCTGTGCCCAACAAGAAGTTGCCCTCATCAAAGACGAAGATGTGGACGACGGCAGGGTTTACCCGGTTGTAAATGTCGATAAATTGGTTCTCTAAATCGGCCGTGACAACTTCTGTGGTTTGCCCCGGTGCATTCACGCTAACCAACTCTGCCTGGGCTGAGACGGTGGCGACGGCTGCGGCCACAACCGCCTCGTCGTTGGCGCTGCTGGTGGCTGGCAGCAGGGTGGCTGCCTGGCAGCCAAGGCTAACCATGGAAAAGAAGATAATGATGGTGAAAATGGGATTTTGGCGCAGTTGTCTCATGTTATCAATAATCCTAGTTTTGCTCCCTGAGATAACATATTTATTGTAGGGCTGGCGTGAAGGGTGTGTCAAGGAAACGGCCGTCTTTCACACAAACCCTTCATTGGCAACGGCCGTTTACATTACAGGTTCCTGGCGGTTTCGCTGTTTTCCCAGCCCGTTCGACATTGTTTTGGCAATGGGCCGCAGCTGCATCCACCATTGTTCCTTGGGCCGCCGGTTTTCCATGTCCATGAGGCGAGCCATATCGTGAAACTCGGTGAATTCAAACGAACCACTTTTCAGGCCGATACAGGCGCTGGCCTGCTCCGTTTGGCCAATCTTTTCCTCCAAAAATCGGATGCAGTTGGTGGCCAGGCGAGTGGCTAGAACGCGGTCAAATGGGGTGGGGTTGCCCCCCTGCTGCATGTGCCCCAGCACTGCTTTACGCGCTGTAAAGTAATCGCCGCCCTCTTCTTCCAGTAAGGCACACATAAAATCAGTTGTGTACGTGTCGTTGGCCCCTTCGCTGCGGATGATGACCCCCAGGCGCTTGCCCTTTTTGAAGCCATCAACCAGCAGTTCCACATCTTTGGCCAGATCGGTCAGGCGCATGCCTTCTTCGTGCAAATAGACCCGTTCTGCGCCGGTGGCCAGGGCACCCATCAGGGCCAGATAGCCGCACCGCTCGCCCATCACTTCCACCACAAAGACGCGCCGGGAAGCAACGGCCGACTGCTTGATTTTGTCGATGGAGTCGATGATGCTGTTGAGGGCGCTGTCTGCGCCCACGCTCAGTTCAGAGCCGGGCAAATCGTTGTCGATGGTGGCCGGGAAGCAAACGATGGGGATGTTGAAGGCGGGATAATTATTGCGCCGTTGGTAAAGCTCCAGCGCGGCCACATAGGCAGACCAGCCCCCGATGATGAGCAACCCTTCGATGTTGTGTTCTTCGATGTTGCGGGCGATTTTGTAGAAATCGCTGTTGGCGGGAATGTGCCGGTTGGTGCCTAATTCGGAGCCGCCGAGGTAGGCCCAGCCGTTGACGCTCATCCAGTTGAGTTCATGAATTTCACCTTCGGCAAAGCCCACAAAGCCGTTGTTGATGCCGAACATGACGTGTCCTTTATCTAGACCCAAGCGCACGGCCGCACGAACGGCCGTATTCATGCCTGGCGCTGGGGCACCGCCGTTGATAACCGCAATGCGCCGCTGTTTTTGCCCAGGGGCCGGATCGTGTGGAATGGCTCGTACCAGCGTGCGCACCGTTTGGAACGCTTCGCGAAAACCACGACCGCGCAGCTCCATGGCTTTGGCAAAATCGCAATTTTGAATCGCTTCCCCAATCTCCTTGGTCTTTTGTAAGCAATCTTCTAATGGGTGGCTGGTGATTTTGTTGCCCTTCAGCCCGATCAGGTGTGCTTCACCCGTAACTTTGTCTGACATGATGGCATCGACGGCGGCTGCGCCCATCAGGGTGCTCAGGTTGCGGTCGAAGGCGCTGGGGGAGCCACCGCGCTGGACATGCCCCAGGATGGTTACGCGGGCATCTTCTTGCAGCCGCTCTTCCAGGACGTGCTTCACGTGGCCACAGCTAATCTCGTTGCCATGCCGGTCTCGCGCCCCTTCTGCCACAATGACGATGCTATCGCGACGGCCGTTTTCCCGGCCATTTTTCAGCACAGAGCACATCTTGTTTTCCCATTCGTCCAGGTTGGGGGGGGATTCGGGGATGAGCACCCAGTCAGCTCCGGTGGCGATGGCGCTCATCAGGGCCAGGTAGCCACAGTGACGACCCATCACCTCTACCACAAAGGAACGTTGGTGGCTGGCGGCCGTGCTGGAGATGGCGTCTACCGCGTCGGTGATGCGGTGCAGCGCCGTATCGGCCCCGATAGAAATGTCGGTGCCCCACATGTCGTTGTCGATGGAACCAACCAGGCCCACGATGGTAAGCTGGCGATGAGCCTGGGCCACATCGTAGGAAATTTCCCCTTTTTCTACCAGTTCATCCAGCAGGCTGGGCCATTCCTGCCGAAAGATGTTGGCTCCGGTCAGGCTGCCGTCGCCGCCGATAACGACGAGGTTGTCGATGCCGTGTTCTAGCAAGTTACGGGCGGCTCGCAAACGGCCGTGTCGCTCCCGAAAATCATTGCAGCGTGCCGTGCCAATGACGGTGCCGCCTTTGTACAAAATACCGCCGACGTCTCGCCAGTTCATGGGACGAATCCATTCCTGGCCGTCTACCATTCCCTGGTAACCTTCGTAAATAGCAAACAGTTCTGCACCAGCAGAGATGCCAGCCCGCACTACGGCACGCACTGCCGCATTCATGCCGGGCGCATCGCCGCCGCTGGTTAAAACACCAATTTTTTTCATCTTTTGTCTTCCCGTTCTTAACGATAGGTTCTGCGGTGTGGGAAATCGGTAATTTGGGAACTTGTTGTTGACCGTGCTGCGTAGATTAACACTTTTTTGAGCTGTCCGTTGCTACTGCCTTTTGTGCAGTCCGGCAACGGTATGAATGGACGCCCACCAATCCTGTAAGTGATGCTGATTATGAGCTGCGTAGGCTGCCCAATCGCCACCAGCAACAGGGAATTTATCGGTAACGAGTTCTGGCTGGCCCAGGTAAACCCAGGCTGGCTGAGTACGGCCGTTTGCCAAAACAATTTCAACCGCCTGCCGCTGGTACCCTACCTCATCTGGCTTTGTTGGATCATACCCTTCGAGGTCATCGATCCGCTGTAGCACGGCATTATATGGGGCTTCATGGATAGTAATGCACATTCCTTGGACCACTTCTGACGCAACGGCCGTTACCAACATCGGATAATACCCCATGTCATACATTCTACTGCCGACAAGCGTGGCTGGCTCCATCGCAATGATGTCCGATTCCCATAAAGGGAAGTTTGGCTGGTCTGGTAACAGCGTGCCATAAACAAAAAAAGGCAGGTGTTGGCTTTTTTCCATCCTATACTCGATAAATTTTTGATTCTACACCTGGTTTACGCTACCATTGCAGCGCAGCAAACCAAACAATATTATATGCCACAATAGTGAAAATGCTGCAAATTTGCTAGGCCATACCCCAAGGGTTTGATTTGAGTAGGCCTCATTCTTTACAAGCAAACCCTTGGGGTCTTTTCCGAATAAGCCCTCGTAGCTCAATGGATAGAGCAATCGCCTCCTAAGCGATAGATTCAGATTCGAGTTCTGACGGGGGTACTTTTAATGGGACGCTGATGAACGCGGATAACGCTGATTTTTATCTGCTCGAATCAGCGTCTCTTTTTTCTCCGTGCAACTCTGTGTCTACTCTGTGCAGCTCTGTGTTCCTTCTTTTGACCTACAAAAATGACTATAAAGTGCTTACCGGATCAATATCCACCATCCACTTGGGCGGAATAGGGAAATCGGACAGCAGGCGGTTGGGGTCTGGGGAACGCACGATGATTTGCCACCGGAAACGGCCGTCCACCCGGTTAAAAAATGGCGGCACAGGCCCCAAAATCTCCGACGCCGCCAGCGCCTTCTCCCGAATGTGCAGCCGCAGCCCCTTGGCCAGCGCCTCTGCCTCCCGCTTGCCCCGCTCATCCACCGGATCGATTAGCAGCAGCCGGGCCATGCGCCGGAACGGCGGCAGGCTGTGCTGCGTGCGGAAGCGAATCTCATCAATGTAAAACGAGGCAAAATCATGTTCCGCAGCGGCCTGAATGGCGTAATGCTCCGGCTTGTAGGTTTGGATGATGACCCGGCCACCCAGCAAGCCCCGCCCGGCCCGGCCCGCCACCTGCGCCAAAACCTGGAAGGCCCGCTCCCCTGTGCGGTAATCTGGCAGCCCCAGCGACACATCGGCCGAAATGACGCCCACCAGCGTCACCAGCGGCAAATCCAGCCCCTTGGCAATCATTTGCGTGCCCACCAAAATATCGGCTTCCTGATTGATGAAACTGGCCAGCAGCGTCTCGTGCTTGTACCGTCCAGCCGTGGTGTCCCGATCCCAGCGCGTAATGCGCGCTTCAGGCCAGCGCTGCTGCACGCGCTGCGCCACTTCCTCTGTGCCCAGGCCAAAATAGCGAATCCGTTTTGATTGGCAAACCGGACATTCCGTTTGGTGCGGTTCACGACGGCCGCAATGGTGGCACACCAGCATCATGTTGTGGCGATGGTACGTCAGCGGCAGATCGCAGCGGGGGCAGGTGGCCACGTAGCCACAGTCCCGGCAAATAACAAAGGTGGCCGAACCGCGCCGGTTAAGGAACAAAATAGCCTGTTCGTCGCGCTCCAGCGTTTCGGTAATCGCTTTTTCCAGGGCGCGGCTAAAAATGGAGCGATTCCCAGCGCGTAGTTCCTGGCGCAAATCCACAATTTGAATAGGGGGCAGGGGAATCGTCAGCGCATCATCCGGGTCTTCGCCCTCATGCTGATAATGATTTTGCAGCTTTAGCCGTTCTGCCTGGCTTTCCAGGCGTTGGCGGTGGCCCATGACGCGCTTTGGTAGTTCCAGCAGTTGGAAACGGCCGCTCTGCGCGCGATGGTAGGTCACGATGTCGGGTGTCGCACTACCCATGATCACCGTTGCTCCAATGATTTGGGCCAGGGCAACGGCCGTTTCGCGGGTGTGGTAATACGGCGGCGGCACAGGTGGCGTTTGTTTGTAGCTGGGATCGTGCTCCTCATCCAGCACAATGACGCCCAGATTTGGCAGCGGCGTAAACAAGGCGCTGCGCGGCCCCACCACAATATCAAACAAGCCCTGGCGGGCGCGCCGCCAGGTGTCGTACCGTTCACCGTCGGTCAGGCGGCTGTGCAGGATGGCCACGCGCCCGGGAAAGCGAGCGGCAAAGCGGCGCACCGTTTGCGGCGTCAGGGCAATTTCCGGCACCAGCACAATCGCTTGTTGACCCTCATTCAGGGCATAATTGATGGCTCGCATGTAAATTTCGGTTTTGCCGCTGCCCGTAACGCCGTGCAGCAGGAATGGTAGGGGTGAACGTGTGATAGGGTGAATAGGTGAAGTGTCATTGGTCACCCCTTCACCCCTTCGCCCGTTCACCTGTTCATCTACACCGAGCATTGCCATTTTGATGCGTCCCCACACCCGCGCCTGATCGGCCGTGAGCAGCGGCGGTTCGGCGGGGACAAAGTCGCGGTCAGCCAGCGGGTCGCGCCACACTTCTTCAGAGCCAAAGCGGATGAGATCGAGCTTGGCCAGCTTGCGCAGGTGGTTGATGGTGGCTTTGGTTTGGGCGTAGATGTCGGTCAGGCTGACGGGCTGGGCGGCGTGGGCCAGCAGGGTGAGGATGTCGTGGTAGGTGGTGGCCTGGCGCAGCTGCAAGATGCGGCTGAGAACCTGTTTGGGCGGAATGGCCAGGCTGAGGGTGGCGGGTTCTTGAAGGGATTCAATGAAGCCTTCGGCTTCTAAATTGTGAATTGTGGATTGTGAAGTGTGAATTGTTAACAGATCCAGGGGGCTGGGGAGTTGGGCGAAGAGGGCGGCGTGTTCGGCTGGTGGTTGTTTGCCGGTGGGGAGGATGGTGGTTTGGGCAGGAGTGCGGTTGATGAGTTCGGCGGCGACCAGTTTTTGCAGATGGTCTTCTGTGGCTCCGGTGGTGTCGATTACGGCCGTTTCCTGCGGCAGCGGATCGTCACTTTCTAGCAAAAATAACAGCACATCGGCCTGCTTGTTGGCCCGGCCCAGGTGCGGCACCACGTTTTGTACCCGCCGGTCGCTGGCAATCAGTTCGGCGGTGCGGATTTTCTTGGGGCGCATTCGGGGCGGGTCTAGCACGGTGGCTTTGCGTAGAATGTTGCGTTTGGCCAATTGGTTTACGGCCGTTTTCCAATCAATCTTCTCTTTTTTCTTGCCGCTGGCTTTGCGCAGCCCTTTTTGCAGCTGCCTGCCGCGCAGGTCGCCGCGCTCTTTAAGGAGATCGATGATTTGCTGCTGGAGTGGGGTGAGACGGCCGTTGCCATCCCAGTACGGATTGATGTCCACGGTTACATCGGCCCAGCGAGTAAGACCCGGCGGCAGCATAAGGCGCAGGCAGGCGTTGAGCGGAGCCAGATAGGTGCGGCTAAGCCACTGCGCCAGCTCAATTTGCCACCAGAAAACGACCGGCTTTTCATCAATCAGGGCGATGATCGGCTTGGTTTCTTCAATGGGGGCCGTGTCGTCAAAGCGCAGGATGATGCCCTGGGCCAGGCGGCGGCCAAACTCCACCTCCACCAGGTGGCCCACGCGCAGCCTGGGGCGCAAATCGGTGGGCACGTCGTAATGAAACGTACCTTCCAGCGGCGCTTCAATGTTGATTACCAGTTCAGCAAACATCTGTTCTAGCGTATTGCGCTTTGGACTTTTGGTCAAGGGTGGAAAATCAATTAGGCAGTTTTGATGATTTTGACTTTCTTGTAACAATCCAGACAGAATGGCCTGGACATGGAACCAGAATTTGAAATGCCACAAGCATGACAAAATTTTTCTTCGTAAGTCATGTTCTTGTACCGATTCCAAGATTTGAAACAACTTTTGCAAAAGGGTTTATTCAAACTGAAGGGAATTTGGATGCCACAGCGAATGCAAATTCCGAAACTTGGCTCATAAAGCTTTTCATTTAGCTCCCGCTCAGCCTTTGATTTTTCATGAGCCTGGTGGCAATCTCGGCACAAAACTGTGATATCGCCCGGTAATTCCTGGCCAATTCTCTCATACGTGCGGTGATGTGCTTCTACTTCGAACTTCGGAACGAGGTCGGTTACAATTGACAGCGATGCCTGCCCGTACTTTTGCGTCCTCAGCTTTCTTTTCACTCTTTGAATCGGATGTATCGTTTTGTATTTAACTGCTTGTTTGGGGTAGATATGGGCAGCAGCCCGCCGAGAGGAAACTGGTGTATCGCTTTGGCTTTAGCCCAGTTCTTGTTCAATGAAGCTTTCTAGCCGTTAGCCGTTGAACAATGGCTAAGAGTTTATGGCTGAGTTCTTTAATTTCTGCATAGGCAGTCTCTTTTTGTGAGCATTGTTCATTGAGAAGCTTTAGCTGCAATTCTTTTTCATGACTAATTTGTATCAATGGATTTATGATCTCAGCTGCTTTTTTCGCCCGTTGATATTTCTTTTCAATATGAGCAATTTCGAGATCAATTTTGATGTTCAAGATTCTTAAAAGGGCTTCTGCTTTTTCAATCTTTACAATCCCTTTTTGAGCGTCTTGAATGGTCGTTGGGCGAAAACTGCCCTTTGGTGGGACAAGTTCAGCTAATTTTGCCCTATAAATTTCTGGTTTTGCCATATTATTTTAGAGAGATAATAGAAAAAATTTTGCGTTATCGAGAGAAAAACATCCAAATTCAATGGGTAGAAAGGATGAATCCGTGTATCATTAGCACAAAGATACATGGAGAAAGTTACGATAAAAGTTATGACGTCTAGCCAAGCTTCCCCCCAGATTTTACATGCGGATCAGGAACATGCGGGATTACGTACGGCCGTATTCTTCCTCCTTTTCATTACCCTGGTAGCTGCCTTTTTTGGCATTCGGGCGTTGTTAACCGCGCTAAGCCCGGTGGGTACGCCAGATTATGCGTTTGTGGCCTCCTGTGCAGGGGCGCTGCCGCTGGCGCTCTTCCTTGTGTGGCTGGCAGAAATGGGGCTAAAGCGGCATTGGCCAAGCGGCCGTTCCATCACCCTCACCAACGACGGCCTGCACATGCAAACGGAAACAGACAAACAGTGGCAGATTACCCAGGGGCAGGAGATTGTGCCGCTTTTTTATTATTTTGAAATGCGTGGCTGGCCGCGTGGCGGGCGCGAGCGGCGCGTGCCGCGCACCTGGCTTTGTTTGGCCGTTGAGGTAAAAGCGGGCAAAAAGCAGGCGATTGCCTTCACCTTTATGCCACCAAACAAGGCGCGTTCCTGGCTGGATACGGCCGTTGGCCCAGCCCAGTTCCACCAGATTCAGCCACGCGACGTGTATGGTAAATCAATCCGCGCCCGCATGAGCGTCCCCAGCAGGCCAGAAATTCCTGCGGCCGTTCTCACCGGGGCCGATGGCAGCTATTGGCTGGCCGAACGCCGCCGCTGGACGGAAGGGTTTGAGCTGACGACAAAACAGTTTGAGCAATTTATGAGCCATATTCAAACAACCTTGTTGGAATTGTGAATTGTCTGGAAAGACCCTAAGGGTTTAACCTCTAAACGGTCAGATTACCCCAGAACAAACCCTTAGGGTCTGTATATTCACAATTCTCCATTCACAATTACTCTGGAGGATTTCCCACGATGTTTGACTTTATAACCGAAGAGCACAAGATGATTCAGCAAGAAGCGCGCCGCTTTGCCCAAAATGAGGTGGCTCCCGTAGCTGAACACCATGACCATACTGGCGAGTTTCCCATCAACACGGTGCGCAAAATGGGCGAATTGGGCTTTATGGGCATTGAGGTGCCAGAAGAGTACGGCGGCATCGGCATGGACACGCTGGCCTACTCCATGGCCCTCACCGAAATTTGCAGGGCCGACGCCAGCCACGGCACGGTGATGTCGGTGAATAATTCGCTGTACTGCCACGGCATTCTGAAATTTGGCACCGAGGAGCAAATTCAGAAGTACGTGGTGCCGGTGGCCAGCGGCCAGAAAATTGGAGCTTACAGCCTCACAGAACCGATGTCGGGCAGTGACGCGGGCACGATGAAGAGCCGGGCGGTGTTGAATGACGCCGGAACGCATTATGTGATAAACGGCCGTAAATCCTGGGTCACCTCCGCGCCATTTGCCGACTACATCGTCCTGTTCACCATGAGCCAGCCGGAGAAAAAACACAAAGGCGTCACCGCTTTCCTCATCGAAACAACCAATCCCGGCTTTGAGCGCGGCAAAACGGAGCCAAAGCTGGGCATTCGCGCCAGCGCCACCAGTGAGATCATCTTCGACAACTACGAATGCCCGGTAGAAAATCGGCTGGGGCAGGAAGGCGAAGGGTTCAAAATCGCGATGACGGTGTTGGACGCCGGACGCATTGGCATTGCTTCCCAGGCGCTGGGCATTGCCGAAGCGGCCCTGGAAGCCAGCGTGGCTTACGCGCAAGAGCGCGAGGCGTTTGGCCAAAAAATTGGCCAATTCCAGATGATCCAGCAAAAGCTGGCCGACATGAAGTGCCGTGTAGACGCCAGCCGTCTGCTCATTTACCAGGCATGTTTGGCCAAGAAAGCGGCTAAAGAAAACGGCGGACGCTACTCCATGGAAGCGAGCATGGCCAAGCTGTACGCCAGCGAAACGGCGATGTACGTCACCACCGAAGCGATTCAAATTCATGGCGGGATGGGCTACAGCAAAGAGATGCCGCTAGAGCGCTACTTCCGCGATGCCAAGATTACGGAAATTTACGAAGGAACCAGCGAAATTCAGCGCATGGTGATTGCCCGCAGCCTGACGGGTTTGCGCTAATCGCTTAATAGAATCGAGGTTGTAAGATGTCTAAACCATCATTGGGATACAAAATATTTCTTATTTTGATGCTTGTTTTACTTGTTTTGCCAATCGTGCTGCAACTGTTTCGTTAGGCAACCTTGCAAAACCAGCGAGCGAGGGTGGCGAATTTACCCCCTCGCTCATTTTCATCTTAAGCCATCCCCAGCAACACCTGGACAATCAATCCTCTAATTAAATCCAAACCAAGCAAAACGATAATTGGCGAAAGGTCGAGGCCGCCCATGGAGGGCAACATGCGCCGCACGGGCTGCATGATCGGCTCGGTTGCCTGGAACACGAAGCGCAGAATTGGCCCCCAGACGGGGTGGTAAGGGTCTACTCGAATCCAGGAAAGGATGACACGCGCCAGAATAAGATAGGTGTAGGCGCGAAAGATGATGTGGACAGCGTTTGCCAGGGCAATAATCATGAAAAATTCCTTGTATTTTAGTGTCTACTTCAAAAATAAACCGCAGAGACGCAGAGAACGCAGAGAGAATGAACCGGAGAATAGTTTTCATTCATGGTGTTGAGCCTGCGCTCATGTTGTCTCTTCTGTAAAACTCGCAGATTTTGCAAATGAAGGCTGACTTTTCTCGAATAACTCTGCGTCTTTGCGCCTCTGCGTTGGCTTTTTCTGTGAACGTGTTAGTGTGTTTGCCGTTCGCCAAAAATGGCCCGGCCAACGCGCACATGGGTGGCTCCTTCAGCGATGGCCAGTGGGTAGTCGTCGGTCATGCCCATGGAAAGGGCTAACGGCCGTTCCCATCCCATCTCCTCAGCCAACCATTCCGCCAGCAGGCGGGTGCGCTTAAAAACGGTGCGGATGAAGTCCGGTTCGGCATCCCAGGGAGCCATCGTCATCAGCCCCTGGAGGGTTAAACCCGGCAGCGCGGCCACCGTTTTGCCAAAGTTACGGATTTCAGCCCGTTGGGTTGCGTTATTTTCCCAATCTACACAATTTACTCCTGATTTACTCATCTCGCCGGAAATGTTGATTTCGAGGAAGGTGGGCAGGGGGTGCGTTTGGGCACGGCCGTTTTCCTGCAAGCGCGTGGAGAGGCGATTGGCAATCTTCAGCCGGTCCAGGGCGTGGAACACGTCGGCATGGTCGGCGATGAGGTTGGTTTTGCGGCTTTGCAGCGTGCCGATGAAGTGCCAGACGATGCCGCTGTCTGGGCCGAGTTGAGCTTCGACGAACGGCCGTTTCTCCTCCAACTCCTCCGCTCGATTTTCGCCAAAGTGGCGCATTCCAGCGGCGTACGCTTCCAGAATGGTCTCCACGGGCCACGTTTTGGTCACGGCCACCAGCGTGATCTCGGCTGGGTTGCGGTTGGCTTCGGCTGCGGCGTGGGCAATCTGGTGCAGAACGTCCTGGTAGCGGGTTTCGAGTGTGCTCATGCGGTGATTATAACAAGGGAACGGCCGTTTTGCTTATCGTGGAGATCGCAGAGAGCATAGAGATTTACTTTGTTTTCTCAGTGCTCTCCGCGTTCTCCGCGGTGAAAATTACCCCGTGTAGCTAATCTTGAAAATAATCCCCGTTGCCCAATCGGCCACGTACAGGCTGCCGTCTGGCCCGGTAACCACGTCAATGGGCGCGGCAAAGCCGGTGGCGAAGTTCACCGGGGCCGACGAGCCACCCGCGCCAATGTGCATGATTTTTTGTGCGCCGGGGAAAGCGCTCCACAGCGTCACAAAAATGGCGTTGTTGTAACCAGGAAACTGGCTGCCGTTGTAGGCCGTTACGCCCGTGGGCGAGGAGCTGGGCGTAAACTGGGCCAGCGGCGGAATGACGGTAACGCCTTCGGGCGGGCTAAAACAGACGTCGCAGTCGTAGTACGGGTAGCCGTGAATGGCTCCGGGCACGACGCGGTGCAGCCGTTCTGGTGGGTCAAAGTCGGGCGTGTTGTCGGTGGCCCAAAGCTGGCCAAAGCCGTCCCAGGCGATGTCGTAGGGATTGCGGAAGCCGGTGGCGTAGACGGAAACTTCGCCTGTGTCTGGATTAAAGCGCAAAATGCTGGCTTCGTAAGGGTGCATTTCATCTTGCTGGCCAGCGTTGGGGCCTGCCAAAATTTCGCCGTGATCGGCGCGCCCGCCTACGCCCACATAGCCAAAGCCATCTGGCCCGAAGGCAATGCCGTTGGCGGAATGGTAGAAGGTGTAGCAGCAGGGCAGCCCGCCAATGATTTGGCCGCGATTGACTACAGAAACCTGGGCTTCGCCGCCGATATTTTCGTCGCGGACGCGGCTGGAGACGTACAGCTGGTTGGTGCCGGGGCGGAAGGCGATGCCGGTGGGCATAATGTAGCCGCCGACATAGGGGCTAACCCCTCCAGCGCTATCCATTTTGAAGATGGTGCCTTCCTGGACAGCAATGTAGAGTTGGCTGTCTACGGGGCTAAAGTCGATGCTGGTGGGTTGGCCTTCCACACGGCCGTAATAACTCACGCTAAAGCCAGCGGGCACGTTAATCCGGTTCTCCCAGCCAACTTTGTCGGTATTGGCGGGGTAGTTGGCGTCGGTGGGGGCGATGACGCCACCGGGACTGGCTGGTGGTGCAGGCGGGGGTGGGCTGCTGGGCGTGTTTTCGGCGGTGGGATTGGGTTCAACGGCGGTGGGGTCTGGCTCAACGGCCGTTGGGCTTGGGTCTTCAGCCGTGGGTTCCGGCTCTTCTGTCGGGGTGCTGGTGGGTGGCGATGTGGCCGTAGGCGGTTCGGGCTGGGGCGTGTTGGTGGGGGGAACGGCCGTATCCGTCGCCGTAGGTTCTGCTGTCGCCGTTGCTGTTTCCACGATGGCCACTTCGGTGGCAGGCTGCTGCGTTGCGGTAGGCGTGCTGCTTGCAGAACTGCCGCAGCTAACTAGCAGCATTGTAAAAAGGAGTAAAACAAGCAAACGATGGTTGCTCATAGAAATTATTCAAACCTCGTAATCTGTGAATTTCTGAACGAATCAGAGTGGCTGATTTTTACCTCGTTTTTGGTAAAAACGCGACAGTTTGAGCGAAAGATGGGGAATTTCTAAAATGAAACTAAGCGCTGCTGGTTAATCTGCGGGGAGCGTGCGGGGCAAACAAAAGGAGTACTGTTTTCGGCCGTCAACGTCTTCAATTTCTAGCTGGCTGCCGTGCTGCTGCACAATTGCCTGGGAAAGGGCAACGAGGCTAAAAGATAGCTCATGGGTTGGCAAAGGGCCGCTGATGATGAAGCACAGACGGTCTGGCCGCGTTTGAACACGAATCGTGGGGGGAGACACCAAAGGGGTGCTTGGTCTGTGCTTGGTGTCTCCTGCCGCCAGGAGGGACAGCATGATGCCGATGGTGTGTTCCTGGCAGTCTATTTGTAGATCGTCTTCATAAATGAAGTGGATGGTGTCGATGTCATAGGCGTTTTTGAGCTCTTTTTTAACACAGGCTAATAAGTTAGAAAGTTGGGTAGGTTCACTGGCTGAGGTGGAAAAGGCAACCTGATTGAGCAGCATCAGTTGGTTACTTTGAGCCAGCAGGCGAATGATCGCCTTCTCGATGATGTCAATGAAGGCGCGCTGGTCATCGGTTAGCGGATCGTTGAGGTCGTGCAGCAGGATGGAGGTAGCTGAACGAATATTGGCCAGCGGGGAGCGTAAGTCGTGGTTGATGGCGTGCAGCAATTGCTCAAACTGCGCTTTTTCTTCTAAATCAGCCATTGGTTGCCTCTTTTTCTAGCATGAGGGTGACGGGGCCGTCGTTGTGAATGGTAACCTGCATCATGGCCCCAAATTGTCCGGTGGCCACGTTTAGCCCGGCCTGGCGCAGACGGTTGCAAAAGTAATCTACCAAGGGTTCGGCTTGTTCTGGCTGGGCGGCGGCGGTGAAGGACGGCCGTTTCCCTTTTCGGGCATCTCCATACAGCGTAAACTGCGACACAACCAACACGCTGCCCCCCACATCACCCAATCCCAAATTCATCTTCCCCGCCTCATCTTCAAACAGGCGCAGCCCGGCAACCTTGTTGGCCAGCCAATCGGCCTGGGCCGTGGTGTCGCCGTGGGTGACGCCCAGCAAAATGACAAAGCCGCGTTCAATCTGGCCGATGATACGGCCGTTGACAGTAACGTTTGCTGAAGAAACTCGTTGTAATAAGGCGCGCATTTTAGTGAAAAGTGATAAGTGAAAAGTTAGAAGTAAAAATGTTTTACAGGATTTTAGGGGAAAGGAGGCGATCCGTCTATGGATTAATGGCAAAAATGGTAATGGAATCATTTTGGTAGACAGGGGTGAGGTAAACGGCTGTGCCAGGATCAAACGTTCCCAGAGCCTGTTCACGGGGGCCGTACCAGACAAAATTAACGGCAAATTGGGCGAGCAAATCTTGCCGCCAGGCATCGCTGGCGCTGGTGGTGAAGAATTGATTAACGGCCGTTTCCTTGCCTGCAAAATCGACCGTTTCGGCCCAATGCCCCAGCAAAACGCGCTGCCCGGCGTGGGCGGCCACAAAATTGCCGGTCTGGTAGCTGCCCAGGACAACGGCCGTATCCGGCGCATTTTCGCGTAGCCAATCGACCGCCTCTACTTCTGCCGCCGGACGAAAAAAGGTCGGGCTGTTCGAGGGCGGCAATGCGACCCACATCCAGCCACAAATAGATGTTGGAAATGCTCATGAAGAGCAAAAAAAGCATGATGATAAAGCGGCGCAGTTTGGCCGTTTGGTAACGAGGGTAGGTGAGGAGCTTTTGCCAGAAACGGCCGTTTTGCCAACGAGGCAGCACTACCTGCACAAATCCGGCGGCGGCCAGCAGCGCTAGCGGCACATGCACCCCTTGGATAAAGCGTCGCTGTGGGTTGAGCGGTGAATAAAGCAGCAGGGCAGCAGTGAAAATCCAGGCCCACAGCACGGCAAAGTTTGGGCGTTGGGACGGCCGTTTCCAACAAAACAGCCCGGCCAGCAGCAGCATCGGCCCAAAAGCAAACAGGTAATGGGGCCAGGGCGCGGCAGGCGTGCCGGCCTGAGCATCCCACAGCCGGAACACGTCGTTGCTGCGCCAGACGGACAAATAGTACAAATACAGCGGCGCGGGAATGAGGAACATGGTGGCGATTTGCCAGCCTTCGCACCATAAAATTTTACGCTGCCGCCAGACGAGAACGCTCCAAAAGAGGACGGCCGTTCCCGCCACGATGTAAATCAAAAATGGGTAGGCCACCCCCAGCAGCACATTGGCTGCCCCGGCTGCCATGGCCCAACGCCATTGTTTATCCGCAGATTTCGCAGATTGATGCAGATTTTTTTTCCCATTCTCTCTGCGCCTCTGCGCCTCTGCGTTAAATTTTTTCTGATTACCGATTTTCTGCAAAATGAGCATGTCAAACAGGATTACGGCCGTTCCCAGGGCAATGTGGGGAAAGGTGAGCGCCGTGAAAAAGAGATGTGCCCCCGGCTGCTTAAAATCAACCGGAAACGCCCCCAGCCAGTACGGCTGGCCAAGGGCAAACAGCAGCCAGCCCAGCCCGGAGCCAAACAAGGCCAGCAAATAAGCGGTCCAGCGGGTTTGTTTATCCGGCAAAAAATTGGCCACAAAGGTGAAGGTCATGAGGAAGAGCAAAATGCTGCTGACAAAACGACTGCCGTGCCAAACGGCCGTTAACGACAGCCCCAGCCCGCGCGCCACCTGCCCCAGCCAGACGTAAAAAATGCCCACCCCAGCCGCCGCGTGCGGCTCTGGCGTGAAGGGGATGGTGTACAGCCAGGCACCGTTAAATCCTTGCAGCATTTTGGCCCAGTAGGTTTGGGCATCCTCCGGGTTCATGATGAGCTGCATGTACACTTTGTTGTCCGGCGCGAGCCAGTTGCCCAGCAGGTAGGGGATCAGGCCGAGAACGGCCGTAAACAGAGCCACCAGCACGGCCAGACGCCATTCACGTCGGGTAATTTGGGCAGTCAGGGCGGTTTGATTATTCATCTCGCTCGTAAAGGGTCAGGCGCACGCCGGGGAAGCGCCAGAGTTGCTTTTGCGCCAGGTTTGCCTGTAGCCATTGGTGGTGGGCGCTGTTTGGTAACGCGGCCACTTGCATGTTCCTGTCAGTTGGGTTGTTATGTGCGTCTTGCACGTAAAATGCTTCAATGAACCAAAATCGGTTGGTGGCAACGGCCGTTTCCATGATTCGCTGGGTCATTACCTGGGCAAAGGCAGGGGTAACGTCGGCCGCCTCTGCCGGAGGAAGTTCTAGAAAAGTCAAGGTGGGCAATCCATAAAATTCAAAGGGCAGCTCAACGTCCCGAATGCCAATGATTTGGTCGGTGGGCTGGCTGTTTTGGTTGATGACGGCAAACGTTTGACGCCAATCATTGCGGGCAGAGGCGGGGTTGGTGTACAGAGGAACAAGATTGATGAGGGAAACGGCCGTTACCAACGCCACAATTCCCAAAAGCCAGGCAATGCGCTCTTTACCGAACAAGCTTACCCAGCCAAAAGCCACTAACAATAAGTAAATTGGCAGGACAATAATGAGATATCTGTCAACGTAAAGCGAAAAAGCGCCGCTTAGCGAGATGCCTAAAATGAGCAGCAGGGGAAGGCCAAGCCAAAGTAGAAGCAATTGGCTTGTGCCATTTTGCTGCCTGGAATGATTATGTATGTGCTTTAAGCCTAGGCAAAAGCCCAATAAGAAGAGGGCATATATGACAAAGTCAGGGAACCATTTCCAGCCGAGGCTGGGGCCAACGGAAAAAGTCCACAATGTGAGGAAGGGTTCGTACCAGTGCACAGCATTGATCCAGGGTGGAACGGCTTCGTTGTAGCCATGCTGGCTGGCAATTTTGTAGGCCCAGGGCGCAAAAAGGGCGGCTAAAACCGCCATTTGGCCAAACCAGCGCCGAGCAAACTGCGGCTTCAAGCGCATGTTTAGAATGGCAAAGATGGCGTGGGCGAGCAAGATTAGAAAGGTAAAGTAATGGGTGAAAACGGCCGTTCCCATCGCCAAAAAGTAGAGCAACCAATATCGCTTGCTGCTTTTTTTTAGCACAGCAACCAAAGCAACATGGGCCAGAATGAGCAGCGTGGGCAAAAAGCTGTACATGCGGGCTTCTTGCGAGTACCAGATGTGAAAAGGGGAAATTGCCAGTAAAAATGCCGCCGATGGGCCAACCTGGGGTGTGGCTAGCTGCTTGCCTAATTGGAAAACGGCCGTAACCCCCAACACGCCCCAAAGCACCGAAAAATAGCGCACGCTAAACGCACTGTTGCCCATAAAAAGCGACCAGCCGCGCATCAGCAAGAAATAGAAGGGCAAATGTGCCCGGTTCCTGGTGAGATCAGCCAGCAAGTCTGGGAGTGTCATTGTTGCGCGCTGTACCGTTTTTAGTTCGTCCCACCACAGGCTTTGGCTGTCTAGCGCGTGCAGCCGCAGGCCAAAGGCCAAGAGCAAAATGCCAATCAGGGGGAGATACGGCCGTTTCTGCCAAACCAATTTCCAGCGCATCATTCTTCCTGTTCAAAGAGGGCCAGGCGAATGCCGCCAATCTCATGATCTTCGATGAGCCTGGCGGTATTGGCTATGGTGTCATACTGCGCTTGCTGCCACTCAATGCTGTGCTCCAGGGCGACGATCACCCAGAAACGGCCGTTTTCCATTTCCGCCAGTTCCTCTAACGTCCACACTTGCCCACCCAGCGCGTCATAAACCGCTTCTGGTTTGCGCGGATCAGGATCGCCAGCCAGCAGGCCCTGGGTGAGCTGGGGCGCGTAGCGCAGCGCGGGCAGGTACGATCCATCGCTGGTGTGCAGCACCACGTCACCCGGTTGGCCATTTTCGGCCACAAACGCGGTGGCGTCCCGATAGGGTGGCTTGATGAGTGGGCCAGCGTGGTAGCTGACCGTGCCAATTAGCATCAGCAGCAGCGCCAATCCGGTGAGGTAGGGCAGGGGCGATTGGCGGCGGGTGAGGCCCCAGGCCAGCAACATGGCCAGGAAGGGGGCAGCGGCGGCCAGGGTGCGTTCTGGCAGGAAAAACGGCCGTATCACATAAACCAGCAGCGGCAGCCCCAGCACACAGCCGATGATCAGCAGCGTCAGGGTTAAGCCCGGCGGGATTTGGGCGCGGCCCATCTTGCGCAGTTCCAATAAAAAGATAATGACGATGGCCAGGAAGACAAACAAAATGAGCCCGCTGTACCAAAAGCTGCTGGACATGCCAAAGAGCAAAAAAACCGGGGCGGTGAGCGGCTTGATTGGATTGAGAAGTTCTGTGGATTGCAACGGCCGTAAACTGCCCAGCGCCGGTTCAGCCTCAGCCAGCATCAAGTTGAGCCAGGGCAAAAAGCAGAGCATGATTACGGCCGTAATGCCCGCCGTGGCCCCCAAGGCACGCCGGTTTCGGCGGCTTTCTCGCAGGGCATACAGGCCAATCCCCGCCAGGGCCAAAAAGGCAAACAAATGGGTGTACACGGCGCACAAAAACAGGAGGCCAGTCAGCAGCCACCAGCCCACCTTGTTTGTTTGGCGGGCCCGCCAGTAAACGGCCGTTCCCGTCACCACCAGCACCATCAGTTGGGTGTACATGCGCAGTTCGTGGCTGTACAAAATGTGGAAGGGGGAAACGGCCACCAGCGCGGCGGCGGTCAGGGAAACGGTGTGGTCCTTGAATAATTGCTGGCTGAGCCAGTAAACGGCGGGAATCAGCAGCACGCCCCACAAAACGCTGAGGAGCTTAACGGCCGTATCCGAATCCGGCACCAGGCCCAGCCACAGGTGGAGCAGCAAATAGTAGAGCGGCGGATGGCTAGACTGCACCGTGTTGTTCACAATTTGGGCAACCGGCAGGCGGGCGGCCAGGTAGCTGATTGCCTCATCCAGCCACAGGCTTTCCCGGCCCAGGTTTAGCAGCCGCAGGAGTGTGCCCAGCAGCAGGAAAAAGCCCAATTGGTAGCGTTCACTTTTGAATACGGCCGTCATTTGCGCTCGAAAACCTCTATTTGCTGCCCGGCCCGCTCAAAAATGGTGGTTAACTGAAACCGGGACTCTAAATAAGCCCGAAACTGCGGATAGTCTACCAAATTTACCAGTTGGTGCGGCGTGGGTTCGCCACCCGCCACGTGAACCAGCACCATTTGGGCGTCTGTCTCTTCGATGCGTTCTATGAGCAGCGTACCCGTCACGGAACCAGAAGCGATTTGCGCCCCGGCAATGATCGTCGCTTCGTAGATGGACGGCCGTTTGGCAAAAAAGTTGATGCCCGCGTAATCGGAAACCACCACATCGTCCGGCGCGGTGCGTTCCGCTACCAGCCTGGCCAGGGACAGCGTGTCGCCCTCTTGCCGCCGCAGCAAGTTGGCAATTTGTGGCTGGGTGATGACCCAGCCGGTGGCAATCACCAGCGCCAGCAGCAGCGGCGCGAATCGTTTTGCCTGGGGCGCGTCTGTCTCCATCTTTTTGAGCAAAAGTTGCAGCTCAACCGCCAGCAAAATGGCCAGCGTGGGCAGTAAAAACAGGTAGTAGCGCAGGTGAATGGGCCGGGTGATGGCTAAAAACAGAATGGGGCTGAGCAGCTGCGTTAGCAAAACGGCCGTTGCCCAACCATGTTCTCGTTGCAGCCGCCGGTTCAAAAAGCGCAGCGGCAAAATAAAAATGAAAATAGCGTTGGAGACTAAAAAAAGCAGGTAGCCACCGCCCACGATCAGTGATTGGATTAGCAGCCCGCTATTTTGATTCGCTTCCAGGTGGTAGGTAAATGCCTCGCCGTAATAAAATCCGAGACGGCCGTATAAAATAGCAGACCCACCGGCGGCCACCAGCAAAAATGGCAAAGAAAAATAGAGGCCACAAATGATAATTTCCCGCCACGTTTCTTTTTCTTTGATCAGCCAATAGCTAAAAAAGAAAACCAGCCCCACCACCGGGAAGATGCCAAACAGCTTCCACAGAGTAGCCAGACCAATGCAAGCCCCGGCCACGCTCCACAGCCAGCGCTTTTTGTGGTGAACGGCCGTTAGCACCGCCGCCAAGCCCCCAACCTCCCAGGCAAACATCATCGGGTCTGGCCGGAACAGCCGGGCCTGCTCGTATAACATGCCGCAGCCCAGCAAAAGCCCCAGGCTGAGGATTGCACTTTCCTGGCCCCAAATCCGGTTCACCACCAGCGCCAAAACAAAGGAAGCTGCCAGCACCTGAACGGCCGCAAAACCGCGTAAAATCGGCACAGGATTTCGGCTGTGTGTCAGCAAAAAGCTGCCGCTTAACAAATAAAGCGGCTGCTGCTCCGCCAGAAAATCAATCCCAGGCTGCTCACCTTCGGCCAGCCGCCAGATTTCGTAAAAATCGGTGCCTTCGTCATCATGCATCAGCCAGCCGCCGATGTTGGCCAGGTACAGGCCAGCACAAAGGATGGCCAGCCCTAGCAGCAGCCAATTGTTGCTCACGAAAGTTGGCAGCCGCCGGGTCATTTTTGCTTTTGTTGGGGCCAGGTTGTTACTGCCGCTGGTAAA